>NZ_FMCH01000161.1 GCF_900091855.1 Streptomyces sp. DvalAA-14 | reverse complement strand
GCGGTGCGCCGCCGCCGGTACGGCGACGGCCCCGCTTGGCGCGGCTGGCGGGCGAGCCGCTGCCGGGCTGTGCGACGGGAACGGGCACCGCGATGGTGACGGGGATGCCGGACGGCACCCGGGCGCCGGTGATGCGGGCCAACTCGGGGTCGGCGGAGTGCACTTGCGCGGTGCGCGGGTCGATCCCGGCGTCGCGCATCAGGCGGTCCATGTCCCGGCGCTGCTCGGGCAGCACCAGGGTGACGACGCTGCCGGACGCCCCGGCACGCGCGGTACGGCCGCCGCGGTGCAGATAGTCCTTGTGGTCGGCCGGCGGATCGACGTTCACCACCAGGTCCAGGTCGTCGATGTGGATGCCGCGGGCCGCCACGTTCGTGGCCACCAGCGCCGTCACGTCGCCGTTCTTGAACTGCGCCAGGGTGCGGTTGCGCTGCGGCTGCGACTTGCCGCCGTGCAGCGCCCCGGCCCGGACCCCGCCGGCCAGCAGATCGCGGGTCAGCCGGTCCACCGCGCGCTTGCTGTCCATGAAGAGGATGACGCGCCCGTCCCGGGCCGCGATCCGGATGGTGGCCGCGCGCTTGTCGTCGGTGGACACGTGGAGCACGTGGTGCTCCATGGTGGTGATGGTGCCCGCCGAGGGGTCGACCGAGTGGACCACCGGGTCGGTGAGGAACTGGCGGACCAGCTTGTCGACGTTGCGGTCCAAGGTGGCCGAGAACAGCATCCGCTGACCGCCGGGCTGCACCAGCTTCAGCACCGCGGTGACCTGCGGCATGAAGCCCATGTCGGCCATCTGGTCGGCCTCGTCCAGCACCGTGATGGCCACCTTGTCCAGGCGGCAGTCGCCGCGCTCGACCAGGTCGCGCAGCCGGCCCGGGGTGGCGACGACCACCTCGACGCCTTCCCGCAGGGCGCCGGCCTGGCGGCCGATCGACATGCCGCCGACGACGGTGGTCATCCGCAGCCGCATCGGCCGCGCGTACGGCGTCAGGGCGTCGGTGACCTGCTGGGCCAGCTCCCGGGTGGGGACCAGCACCAGCGCCAGCGGCTGCCGGGGCTCG
This sequence comes from Streptomyces sp. DvalAA-14, assembly GCF_900091855.1. Taxonomy (GTDB): domain Bacteria; phylum Actinomycetota; class Actinomycetes; order Streptomycetales; family Streptomycetaceae; genus Actinacidiphila. The sequence goes on along the minus strand of NZ_FMCH01000161.1, from coordinate 20,051 downwards.
GCGCGCTGTCCGGCGGTGCGGGCCAGCAGCGCCAGGCCGAAGGCGAGCGTCTTGCCGGAGCCGGTACGGCCGCGGCCGAGCACGTCCCGGCCGGCCAGCGAGTTCGGCAGCGTGGCGCCCTGGATCGGGAACGGCACGGTGACGCCCTGGCGGGTCAGCTCGGCCAGCAGCGGCGCCGGCATGTCCAGCTCGGCGAACGTCGTGACCGCGGGCAGTGACGGGGTCGTACTCACCGGCAACGCGAATTCGCCCTGCTGGGCGGCCGGCCGGCCGCCGCGCGCGGGCGCCGGGCGGCGGGCGGAACCCGCGGTCGGCGTCGAGCGGGGGAATTGACGCGATGAGGTGCGTCGGCCTTTGCCATTCATGTGCGGAGTCTTCCTCGAGGGCGGCGCGTGCCGGAAAAGACTCCGCAGCGTGCAGGTGGGGCGGAGACTCGCAGAACGAGCCGGACAGATGAATGAAGAGAAAACCAATTCGTGGAGAACAGCAGAAAAGCCGGGCCCCGCGCCCGAAAGTGCGGGACCCAGCCGGTCGTGCGATCCCCGGGGTCAGGAGGGGACGATGTTCTCCGCCTGCGGGCCCTTCTGGCCCTGCGTGACGTCGAAGGTCACCTTCTGGCCTTCCTGGAGCTCGCGGTAGCCCTGGGTGGCGATGTTCGAGTAGTGGGCGAAGACGTCAGCGCCGCCGCCGTCCTGCTCGATGAAGCCGAAACCCTTTTCCGCGTTGAACCATTTCACGGTGCCAGTAGCCATATGTGGCTCCTCTTGATAGGGGCAGTATCCAAGCCCGCACTTTACGGGTATGGCGTCGCTGCCTTGTCCCCATCCGGAGGCCGGAAAACAAAAATGCGCCCGAGGGTCACATCCCGTCAGGCGCACACAGAGTTCATGGGTACCAAAACTGCAACTCATGCAACTTTAGCACACGGGCCTTCGAGGCGGGCCGGCGGCCGATCATCTGCGTGTCCCGGACGTGGCACGGATCCGCCAGACGCAAACCGGGCGAAAGGCCCCAAAGCGAAAGACCCCAAAACGCAGAGCCACGGCACGCGCGGAACTCCTACGGCCAGACCAGGCAGTACAGCTGGTGGCCCGACTCCTCGCAGCGGCGGGCGAAGTCCTGCCACTCGTGCAGCATCCGGTAGATCACGAAGGCGTCGCGCGGGCCGCGCCGGTCCGGCACGGTCGACCAGATGAAGGCGGCGGCGCCCAGCGACTCCTCGTCGGCCGTGCGCAGCGGCTCCACCACGGAGGCGGGCAGCCGGACGACCGCGTAGTCGGGATGCAGCACGACCAGCTCCAGCGGGGGGACCTTGGAAGGGGCTATGCCCTCGATGCCGGTCAGCACCATGGCGGCCATCGTCTCCGGCTTGACCTTGGTGTACATCCCCTGGCCGAGTTCGTCGCCACCGAGTTCCTCGGGCCGCATGGAGATCGGCACGCGCGCCGCGGTGGCACCGTCGGGCGCACCGAAGTACTTGTAGGTCACCCCCACTCGGCCACCCCTGCTCCTGCCCTCTGCGGTCGATCGGCGTTCTGGTCTGCGGTGCTCCGGACCGCCGCGCCGGTCTGCTGCGCGGTGCTCCGCCGGGTACTGCTCCGGTATGTCGTGCTCTGCTGTTGTATCCGCGGTGCGGTGTTCCGGTGTGCCATGTTCAGGTGCGCGGTCGCGCTCCGCGCGTGGTTCGTGTTGCTCGTGGTGTTCTTGATCGCGTTCTTCCGGACTGCGGTGTTCAGGTGTGAGTGGATCATGGGGCGTGCGGCGGCGTCTGCCGGTGGGGCGGGCGCGTTCGGGGTCGTGATCGCCCGGACCGTCGCCCGGTTCGCCACCACGCTGCTGCATTCCACTACCCGACCATCCGCTGCCCCAACCATGCAACCCGATCATCGTGTCAGATGCGGTGTTGAGACGTTGCGGCGCAACGCCCGCTGTTTGAGAGCATGTGTGTGTGAGCGATCCCGTGAGCTATGCGTACGAAGCACCAGTGTCCCAGGAACTCTTCGACCGCGCGGCGGCCGTGACACCAGGAGGGGTGAACTCTCCGGTGCGCGCGTTCCGCGCCGTGGGCGGTACGCCCCGGTTCATGGTGTCCGGTGCCGGTGCGTATCTGACCGACGCCGACGGGCGCGAGTACGTCGATCTGGTCTGCTCCTGGGGGCCGATGATCCTCGGGCACGCGCACCCGGAGGTGATCGCCGCCGTCCAGGCGGCGGTGGCCCGCGGCACGTCCTTCGGTACGCCCGGCGAGGGCGAGGTGGCGCTGGCCGAGGAGATGGTGGCCAGGATCGAACCCCTGGACCAGGTACGGCTGGTGTCCTCCGGCACCGAGGCCACCATGTCGGCGATCCGGCTGGCCCGGGGATTTACCGGCCGGGCCAAAGTGGTGAAATTCGCGGGGTGTTACCACGGCCATGTAGACGCGCTCCTGGTCGCCGCGGGTTCCGGAGTGGCCACGTTCGGGTTGCCCGACACCCCCGGGGTGACGGGCGCGCAGGCCGGCGACACGATCGTGCTGCCGTACAACGACATCGAGGCGGTGCGGGCCGCGTTCCGGGCGCACCCCGGGGAGATCGCCTGCGTCATCACCGAGGCATCGCCGGGCAACATGGGCGTCGTCCCGCCGCGCGCCGGCTTCAACGCCGAGCTGAAGCGGCTGTGCGCGCAGGACGGCGCGCTGTTCATCTCCGACGAGGTGATGACCGGCTTCCGGGTCAGCGCCGCGGGCTGGTACGGGATCGACGGGGTACGCCCCGACCTGATGACCTTCGGCAAGGTGATGGGCGGCGGCTTCCCGGCCGCCGCGTTCGGCGGCCGGGCCGACGTGATGGCGCTGCTGGCCCCGGTCGGGCCCGTCTACCAGGCCGGCACGCTGTCGGGCAATCCGGTGGCCACGGCGGCGGGGCTCGCGCAGCTGCGCCTGCTGGACGAGGCCGCGTACGCGAAGGTGAACGCGGTGTCCGCCGAGATCCAGGGGCTGGTCACGGACGCGCTCACCAAGGAGGGCGTCGCCCACCGGCTCCAGACGGCGGGCAACATGTTCTCCGTCTTCTTCACCGACGAAGAGGTGCACGACTTCGACGGGGCCAGGCGGCAGGAGGCCCACCGCTTCACCGGCTTCTTCCACTCGATGCTGGCGCAGGGCGTCTACCTGCCGCCGTCCGCCTTCGAGTCCTGGTTCGTTTCCACCGCCCACGACGAGCGGGCAGTGGCGCGGATCGCCGCGGCCCTGCCCGCCGCCGCCCGTGCCGCCGCGGAGGCCCACGTATGAGTGACGAGAACTTGACTTCCGGCGAGGGCTTCGACGGCACGGAGCTGACCGTCGTCCATGTGATGCGGCACGGCGAGGTGCACAACCCCGACGGGGTCCTGTACGGGCGCAGCCCCGGCTTCCACCTGTCCGAACTGGGCCGGGAGATGGCCGACCGCGTCGCCGCGTACCTGTCCGGCCGCGACATCCGCCACGTCGTCGCCTCGCCGCTGGAGCGGGCCCAGGAGACGGCGGCCCCGATCGGCGCGTCGCACGGCCTGCCGGTGGCCACCGACGAGCGGCTGATCGAGGCGGCGAACGTCTTCCAGGGCAAGACCTTCGGGGTCGGCGACGGGGCGCTGCGCAAGCCGGCGAACTGGAAGTACCTGGTCAACCCGTTCAAGCCGAGCTGGGGCGAGCCGTACGTGGAGCAGGTGGTGCGGATGACAGCGGCGCTGGGCGCGGCCCGCGACGCCGCCCGCGGCCACGAGGCGGTCTGCGTCAGCCACCAGCTCCCGATCTGGGTGACGCGCTGCTTCGCCGAGCACCGCAGGCTGTGGCACGACCCGCGCAACCGCCAGTGCACGCTGGCGAGCCTCACCAGCTTCACCTACCAGGGCGACAAGATCATTTCCGTCGGCTACAGCGAGCCGGCGATCGACCTGGTCCCGGCACGGCTTCGCGCCGGCGCGAAGCCGACCCGCGGCGCCTTCGGCGCCTGACCCCGGGCGCCGCCCTCCGGGCCCGCCCCCAGCGCCTCCGGGGGTGGGGCCTTCCGTCCCGGGGGCGGTCCCGGTGCCCCTGTGGGGTGGATGCTCCGGGCTTCCTCGCCCCGGGGCCGCCCGGGGTGATGGGTCGCGCTGTTTCCCGGATCTTCCGGGGCTGGTGGGCTGGTCGCGCAGTTCCTCGCGCCCCTTCGGGGCCGGGTCCGCCTGCCCCGGGCAACCGGCGCCCTATAGGTGCGCTGGGGGTGGTCCGGGGATGGCGCCGGGTGGCGGGGCGGCCGGTGGACCCCCGCCCCGGGCGGCGCCCCGCAGGGGCGCGAGGAACTGCGCGAGCAACCGGCCACCAGCCGGTGGTCCGGGGATGTCGCCGGGTGGCAGGGCGTCCGGTGGACCCCCGCCCCGGCGCGGGCCGCGCCCCACAGGGGCGCGAGGAACTGCGCGAGCAACCGGCCACCGGCGGGTGGTCCGGGGGATGTCGCCGGGTGGCAGGGCGTCCGGTGGACCCCACCCCGCGCGGCCGGAGGAGGCGCGCCCCGGCGCGGGCCGCGCTGCAGTCGGTGGGCGCCGGCCGCCGAGGCCGACCCTCTCCCACCGAACCGGTGATACTTATGACCCATCCGGGGGACGTTGCCCCGGAATCGCCGGATCCCCCGGAACCGTGCGGAACGTGTCAACCACAAGGCGGGTGGCCACTTTTATCCGGTTCGCACCCATCTTCAGCTGCAGTTCCAGGGACGCCGAAAGACGGGGATCACCTATGAGCGCCGTGAGCCGAAGGACCCTGCTGACCACAGCTGCCGGAGCTGCCGCGGGAGTCGCCGTGGCCGGGTGCGGGGCGGACGAGGGGGGCGGCGAAGCCGGGGCCGCCGTCCGGGGGGCGGCGGAAGGCGGGGGAGAAGTCGCAGGGCAGCGCGAACCCGGGGCCGGAGCGGCCGGCGAAGCTGATCGGGGACGGATCGACCGCCGACACCGGGGCCCAGCCGAACCAGCCGGTCGTCGACCGGCTGGAGCCCGGCCAGACGCCCCCGCAGTTCGTGGTCTTCTCCTGGGACGGGGCCGGCGAGGTCGGCACCGGCCTGTTCCCCCGCTTCCTCAAGCTCGCCGCCGACCACGGCGCCCACATGACCTTCTTCCTGTCCGGCCTCTACCTGCTGCCGGAGGACAAGAAGCTGGGGTACGCCCCGCCGAACAACGTCCCCGGCGCCAGCGACATCGGCTACCTCACCGACGAGCACCTCAAGCTGACCTTGGACAACATCCGCCAGGCGTGGCTGGACGGCCACGAGATCGGCACCCACTTCAACGGCCACTTCTGCACCGGCCCGGGCAGCGTCGCCCGCTGGACCCCCGCCGACTGGCAGAGCGAGATCGACCAGGCGAAACGTTTCGTCACCTCCTGGAAGACCGCCACCGGCTGGTACGACCAGGCCCCGCTGCCGTTCGACTACGAACACGAGCTGACCGGCGGCCGCACCCCCTGTCTGCTCGGCCAGGACAATCTGCTGCCCACCGCCCGGGCGCTGGGCTGGCGCTACGACGCCAGCTCCCCGGGCGGCAACCAGACCTGGCCGGTCAAGCGCGACGACGTCTGGGACCTGCCGCTGCAGCTCATCCCGTTCCCCGGCCACCGCTTCGAAGTGCTGTCGATGGACTACAATATCCTGGCCAACCAGTCGCACAGTGCCACCTCCTCCGACCCCCGCAACTACCCGGGCTGGCGCAGCCAGGCCACCGCCTCCTACATCGCCGGCTTCCAGCGGGCCTACGAGACCAACCGGGCGCCCCTCTACATCGGCAACCACTTCGAGCAGTGGAACGGCGGCATCTACATGGACGCCGTGGAGGACGCGTTCAAGCACATCGCCTCCCTCGGCCAGAAGGACGTGCGGATGGTGTCCTTCCGCCAGTTCGTGGACTGGCTGGACGCGCAGGACCCGGCGCTGCTGGACCGGCTGCGCCAACTGGAGGTCGGCCAGCGCCCGACCGGCGGCTGGAGCGAGTTCCTCAACCTGGACCCCGCCACCTCGGACCCCGGCTCGGACCCCGGCTCGGACCCCGGCTCGGACCCCGGCTCGGGCCCGGCGTCCGACCCGGCCACCGACCCGGCGTCCGATCCCGGCGCCACCGCGACGACGACCCCGGCGACGACCCCGGCGACCGCCACTGCCGGCTGATCCTTACTTGGGGCGATTGCCGCTTTTGGTGTGGGGGTCGGGGGGCGGGAAAGATCGCCGAACGGCCCATGCGAAACTTTTCACATGAGTCCTACGCGCGCCCACCGACGCCGCCCGCTGCGCACCGCCGCGGTACTGGCCGGAACGGTGGTCCTGGCGCTGGCGGCGGCCGCCTGCTCCTCCAGCTCGTCCGGGTCCTCGGCCGGGAGTTCCAACTTCGTGGGCGGCACCGGCGAGATCACCACGGTGAAGGCCGCCGACCGACAGGCCGCCCCCGACCTGTCCGGCAAGACGGTGTCCGGCGGCCAGGCCAGCCTGGCGTCGTACAAGGGCAAGGTCGTGGTGATCAACATCTGGGGCTCCTGGTGTGCGCCCTGCCGCGCCGAGGCCCCGAACCTCGCCGCGGTGGCCGCCGCCGACCAGGCCAAGGGCGTGCAGTTCCTCGGCATCAACACCCGCGACCTGGACGCGTCCAACGCCGCCCGGTTCGACAAGACCTTCCACATCACCTACCCGAGCCTGTTCGACCCCTACGGCAAGCTGATCCTGCGCTTCCCCAAGGGCAGCCTCAACCCGCAGAGCCTGCCGGCCACCCTGGTCGTCGACCGCCAGGGCCGGGTCGCGGTCCGCGCGCTGAAGGCGCTCAGCGAGACCGAACTGCACCAGATCGTCGACCCGATCGCCGCGGAGAAGTGACGTGGCAGCCGGCGCGCTGGCCCTCCTGGCAGCCGACTCCAGCCAGACAGTCCTCGCGGTGGACTCCAACCAGACCGTGCTCACCGGAGCACTGCTGGCGGCCATACCCATCGCGATGTTCGCCGGGCTGATCTCCTTCTTCTCGCCCTGTGTGCTGCCGCTGGTGCCCGGCTACATGTCCTACGTGACCGGCGTCACCGGCACCGACCTGGGGGACGCCAAGCGCGGCCGGATGGTGATCGGCGCCTCGCTGTTCGTGCTCGGCTTCAGCGCGGTGTTCGTCTCCAGCGGCGCCCTGTTCGGCAGCTTCGGCTGGGAGCTCCAGGTCCACCGGCAGCTCCTCACCAAGATCTTCGGCACCCTCACCATCGTGCTGGGCCTGGCCTTCATGGGCCTGGTCGGCGGCGTCACCAACCGCGAGTTCCGCTTCCACTTCAAGCCGGCCATGGGCCTGGCCGGGGCGCCGCTGCTGGGCGTGCTGTTCGGCCTCGGCTGGACGCCCTGCATGGGACCGACCCTCGCCGCGGTGAACTCGCTGGCGATCAGCGACGCCAACGCGGGCCGCGGCGCCGTGCTGATGGCGTTCTACTGCTTCGGCCTGGGCGTCCCCTTCATCGTGGTGGCCATAGCGTTCCGCCGTACGCTGGGCGCCTTCACGTGGGTCAAACGCCACTACGCGTGGGTGGTGCGGATCGGCGGCGGCATGCTCGTCGCGGTCGGCGTGCTGCTCGTCACCGGCGTATGGGACCACATCACCTACCAGATGCAGATCTGGACGAGCAGCTACACCGCAGGGGTCTGACCCATGAGCACCACGCAGAAGCCGGACGGCGACGTCCGTACCGCCGACCCGGCCCAGGACCGTACCGAGGAGGGACTCGGCGCGGCGGGGGCGCAGTTGAGCACCCAGCCGGTGGACAGCCTCTCCCAGCTCCCCGCGATGGGCGTGCTCGGCTGGCTGCGGTGGATGTGGCGGCAGCTGACCTCGATGCGGGTCGCGCTGATCCTGCTCTTCCTGCTGTCGCTCGCCGCGATCCCCGGCTCGCTGATCCCGCAGCGCTCCGACGCGCTGAAGGTCGCCGCGTTCACCAAGGCGCACCCGGACATCAGCCCGCTGTACGAACGGCTGGGCATGTTCCACGTCTACAGCTCGCCGTGGTTCTCGGCGATCTACATCCTGCTGTTCGTGTCCCTGTCCGGCTGCATCATCCCGCGCACCTGGCAGTTCGTCGGCCAGCTGCGGGCCCGGCCGCCGGCCGCGCCGCGCAACTTGACCCGGCTGCCGGCCTACAGCACCTGGCGCACCGACGCGAGCCCCGAGCAGGTCGCCGAGGCGGCCCGCACGGCGCTGCGCGGACGCCGGTTCCGTACCGGGGTGACCGGCACCTCGGTGGCCGGCGAGAAGGGCTACCTGCGGGAGACCGGCAACCTGATCTTCCATCTGGCGCTGTTCGGCCTGCTGATCGGCTTCGCGCTGACCTCGCTGGAGAAGGCCGAGGGCGGCAAGCTGATCGTCGAGGGCGACGGCTTCACCAACAACCTCACCCAGTACGACGACTTCAGCGGCGGCACCCTGTACGGCGCCGGCGATCTGAAGCCCTTCGGCTTCACCTTGAACAACTTCGACCAGCAGTACTCGACCTCCGGTCCGGAAAAGGGCACCGCCCTGAAGTTCCAGGCGAACATCAGCTACTGGAACGGCACCGAGGGCAAGCCGGTCAAGGGCTCCGTCTCGGTCAACCATCCGCTGAACATCGGCGGCGAGAAGGTCTATCTGATCTCGCACGGCTACGCGCCGGTGGTCACCGTCAGGGACGGCCAGGGCAATGTGGCCTATCAGGGCCCGGTGCCCTTCCTGCCGCAGGACACCAACCTGACCTCCACCGGGGTGGTCAAGGTCCCGGACGCCATCGGCAAGAACGGCAAGCCGGACCAGCTGGCCTTCAAGGGCTACTTCACACCCACCGGGGACACCACCAAGGGGCCGTTCTCGACCTTCCCCGAACTGGTCTCGCCGATGCTGTGGCTGAACGCCTACCACGGCGACCTCGGCCTGGACTCCGGCTTCGCGCAGAACGTCTACCAGCTCGACGCGACGCACATGAAGCAGTACCAGCTGAACACCGGCACCGGCGTCAACGGCGTCGTCCTCAAGCCCGGCGCCTCCTTCGACCTGCCCGACGGCAACGGCAGCCTCACCTTCGACGGCGTCAAGACCTGGGCCAGCTTCTCCATCTCCCACCAGTCGGGCAACGTGCTCGCGCTGGTCAGCGGCTTCTGCGCGATCATCGGCCTGATGGGGTCGCTGTTCATCCAGCGCCGCCGGATCTGGGTCCGCGCCGACCGCGCCGCCGACGGCAGCACGCTGGTGGAACTGGGCGGCCTCGGCCGCAGCGAGTCCGCGCGGATCGCCGACGAACTGGGCGACCTGGCGATGCAGCTCCAGCCGGACGCCCCCGCGCTGCCGGACGCCCCAGGTCCGCCCGATACCCTCGCGGAGCCCGGCGACCCCGGGGCACCCGGCGCCCCCGACGATCCCGCCGCACCCGCCGACCCGGCGGCCCCCCAAGATTCCGAAGCACCCACGCACCAGACAGACGACGAAGGAGCCCGCGCGTGATGAACCTCGCGGCCGCGGTCAACGAGAACTTCGCGAACTACAGCAACTACCTGATCCGCTCGGCGATGTTCGTCTACGCGCTGGCCTTCCTGGCGCACCTGGCGGAGTGGGTCTTCGGCGGGCGCAGCAAGGTCGCCGTGCAGTCCGCCGCGCTCCTCACCGAGGCGGCCGAGCAGGACGCGGCAGCCGGGACCGCACCGGTCACCGTGCAGGTCACCCGGCGTGACGGCGGCACCACCACCATCGAGCGCCCCACGGTCGTCACCCGCGCCTCGGCCAGCGACCGCGGCATCGCGGACGGCCCCGGCGCGGCCGGCAGCAGCGAGAAGGGCGACCTGTACGGCCGGATCGCGATCTCCTTCACCGCGCTGGCCTGGGTGCTGCACGTGGCCGGCGTCGTCTTCCGCGCCGCGTCGGTGGGACGTGCCCCCTGGGGCAACATGTACGAGTTCTCCACCACCTTCGGCGCGGTGGCCGTCGGCGTGTACCTGCTGCTGCTCGCGCTGAAGAAGGACGTCCGCTGGATCGGGCTGTTCCTGACCACCACGGTGCTGCTCGACCTGGGCCTGGCCCTGTCGGTGCTGTACACCTCCAGCGAGCAGCTGGTGCCGGCGCTGCACTCGTACTGGCTGTGGATCCATGTGTCCTGCGCCATCATCTCCGGCGCGATCTTCTACCTGGCCGCCGTCGGCACCCTGCTGTACCTGTTCCGCGACCACTACGAGCTGGCGCTGACCGCCGGCCGGGCGCAGGACAACCGCTGGGGCGACATCATGCGGCGGCTGCCGGCCGCGGCGAGCCTGGACAAGTTCGCCTACCGGATGAACGCGCTGGTCTTCCCGCTGTGGACCTTCACCATCATCGCCGGCGCCATCTGGGCGCAGGCCGCGTGGGGCCACTACTGGGAGTGGGACCCGAAGGAGACCTGGTCGTTCATCACCTGGGTCGCCTACGCCGGCTACCTGCACGCCCGCGCCACGGCCGGCTGGAAGGGCCGCAAGGCCGCCTACCTGGCGCTGATCGCCTTCGCCTGCTTCTTGTTCAACTACTACGGCGTGAACATCTTCGTCACCGGCAAGCACTCGTACGCCGGGGTGTGACCCCGGCGCCGTCCGGCGGTTCGACCGCCCCGCCGCCCGACACGAACCCCGGGGCCCGTCCGGCTCCGGGGTTCTAGTCGCTCTCGGTCGGCGTGGGGCCGTCCTTGCGCTGCCGCTGGATCAGCTCGCTGAGCGAGCGCAGGAACTCCGGGTTGTCGTCCGGGGGGACGAACTCCCGCGGTGGCCCGTCCTGTTCCTGGGCGGCCGGGCCGGCCGGGGCGGCGTCGGCCGGCCGCGGGGCGACCCGGTAGGCCGACTGCGGGTAGGCGGCGGCCGTCCGGCGCTTGCCCACCAGCAGCCAGGCGAGCGGCCCGATCATGATCTCGCCGAAGAACAGGATGATCACCAGCCACACCAGCTTCGGCAGCCCGCGCACCTGCCGGTCCGGGGTGACCAGGCAGTCCACGAAGGCGTATATCCACAGCGTGACCAGCAGCAAGTACGGCAGATAGCGCAGCATCGGTTCCCCCACGTCCCCCGCGTTCACCAACCCCTGACCCGGTCCAGGTTAACCAGCGCCGCCGGGGCGCGGGCCCCGAGGGCCGGATCGGGCACCGCGGGGTGGAAGACTGGGCGCATGGCTTACGACGATCTCCGCTCCTTCCTGCGGGCCCTGGAGAAGGACGGCGACCTGCGGCGGATCACCGCCGAGGTGGACCCGTATCTGGAGGTCGGCGAGATCACCGACCGGGTCAACAAGGCCGGCGGCCCCGCGCTGCTCTTCGAGAACGTCCGCGGTTCCGGCGCCCCGCTGGCGATGAACGTCTACGGCACCGACCGCCGGCTGCTCAAGTCGCTCGGGCTGAACGCGTACGCCGACATCAGCGACAAGATCGCCGGGCTGCTCAAGCCGGAGCTGCCGCACGGCTTCACCGGCGTTCGGGAGGCGTTCGGCAAGCTCGCCGGGATGACGCACGTCCCGCCGAAGAAGGTGAAGTCCGCCGACGCCCCGGTCCAGGAGGTCGTGCTGACCGGCGACGACGTGGACCTGTACAAGCTGCCGGCCCTGTTCACCTGGCCGCAGGACGGCGGGTCGTTCTTCAACCTGGGGCTGACCCACACCAAGGATCCCGACAGCGGCGTGCGCAATCTGGGCCTCTACCGGCTCCAGCGGCACGACCGCCGCACCATCGGCATGCACTGGCAGATCCACAAGGACAGCCGCAACCACTACCAGGTCGCGCTGCGCCGCGGTGAACGCCTGCCGGTCGCGATCGCCTTCGGCTGCCCGCCCGCGGTGACGTACGCCTCGACCGCGCCGCTGCCCGGCGACATCGACGAGTACCTGTTCGCCGGTTTCATCCAGGGCAAGCGGGTGGAGATGGTGGACTGCAAGACGGTGCCGCTGCAAGTGCCGGCCGCCGCCGAAGTGGTGCTGGAGGGCTGGCTGGAGCCCGGCACGATGCTGCCGGAGGGGCCGTTCGGCGACCACACCGGCTTCTACACCCCGCAGGAACCGTTCCCCGCGCTGACCATCGACTGCGTGACGACGCGCAGGCGCCCGCTGTTCCAGTCCATCGTGGTCGGCCGGCCGCCGACCGAGGACGGGCCGCTGGGCCGGGCCACCGAGCGGTTCTTCCTGCCGCTCTTGAAGGTCATCGTGCCGGACATCGTGGACTACCACCTGCCCGAGGCGGGCGGCTTCCACAACTGCGCGATCGTCTCGATCGACAAGAAGTACCCCAAGCACGCGCAGAAGACGATGCACGCGGTCTGGGGCGCGCACATGATGTCGCTCACCAAGCTGGTCGTCGTGGTGGACGCCGACTGCGACGTGCACGACCTGCACGAGGTCGCCTGGCGGGCGCTGGGCAACACCGACTACAGCCGGGACCTGACCGTCGTGGAGGGCCCGGTCGACCACCTGGACCACTCGTCGTACCAGCAGTTCTGGGGCGGCAAGGCGGGCATCGACGCGACCCGTAAGCTGCCCGAGGAGGGCTACACCCGCGACGGCGGCTGGCCGGAGATGGTGCTGTCGGACCCGGAGACCGCGGACCTGGTGACGAAGCGTTGGAAGGAGTACGGCCTGTGAGCGCGACGACGCCGGACCTTTTCGAGTCCGAGCACCGGCCCGACAGCCGGGTCCGGGCCTTCCTGCGGCTGGTGATGATCGAGCACTCGGTCTTCGCCCTGCCGTTCGCGTACATCGCCGCGCTGACCGCGATGTTCCGGCGGGACGGCCAGGTGCACTGGCTCGACCTGCTGCTGATCACGGTGGCGATGGTGGGCCTGCGCACCTTCGCGATGGCCTGCAACCGGATCATCGACCGGGAGATCGACGCCCGCAATCCGCGCACCGCCCAGCGCGAACTGGTCACCGGGGCGCTGTCGGTGCGGTCGGCCTGGACCGGCGCGCTGGTCGCCGTCGTGGTGTTCCTGGGAGCCGCCGCGCTGCTCAACCCGCTGTGCCTGGCACTGGCGCCGGTGGCCGTGGTGCCGATGGTGGTCTATCCCTACGGCAAGCGGTTCACCCATTTCCCGCACGCGATCCTCGGGGTGGCGCAGGCGATGGGCCCGATCGGGGCGTGGCTGGCGGTCACCGGCTCCTGGTCGTGGGACGCGGTGATCCTGGGCCTGGCGGTCGGGGTGTGGATCGGCGGCTTCGACCTGATCTTCGGCTGCCAGGACGTGGCGGCCGACCGGGCGCACGGCGTGCGGTCGGTGCCGGCCCGCTTCGGCATCCCGGCCGCCCTGTACGGGGCCCGGGTCTGCCACGCGGTCACCACCGGACTGCTGGTCTGGTACGGCCTGGCCACCCACGCGGGCGCGTTCTGGTGGGTGGGGCTGGCGGTGGTGGCCGGCGCGTTCCTCTACGAGCACTCGATCGTCAAGCCGCACGACCTGAGCCGGCTGAACCGGGCGTTCTTCACGGTCAACGGCGTCATCGGCATCACGCTGTTCGTCTTCGCCCTGTGCGACCTGATCGAGCGCGGCCTCGGGGCCTGAGCCCCCCGGCCGCGCCCGCGGTCACAGCGTTAGAGGCCGGTGGCGCCGTCGTACTTCTTGTCCGCGCCGAAGGTGTTCTTCAGGTCGGACAGGTCCGGCAGCGCGCCGGACCCGATCGACGCGTCGGACCCGGTGAGGGACGAGGTGCCGTTCTGGCCGGCGAAGACGCCGGCGAACATCCCCAGCAGATCCTGCGGCTTGAGCTCCTTGGCGCCGGCCGGCGCGGACACCGGGGCGGCGCCGCCGTCCAGGGTGAGCTTCAGCGGCAGCTGGCCGTGCGCCTGTGTGTCGAACTGCGCCAGGTCGACGGTGACGGCGGAGATCATGCCGTTCTTGATGGCCAGGTCGGCGGAGACCGTGCGGTTCGGCACGTCCTTCAGTGCCTTGTCCACGTCGGACTGCTTGAAGCCGGGGAGCTTGGTGAGGGCCGGGCTCACGCTGGTGGCCAGATCCTTGGCGAACGGGCGGGCCGGGACGGTCAGCTGGATGTGGTCGGCGCCGTCGCGGTTGCCGAGGTCCTTGAACTTCGCGTTGTGGGCCACCGCGTTGCGCAGCCCGGTCAGGATCTGGGCCTGGGACGCGGGGTCCAGCGTCGGTGTGGCGGTGGGTACGCCGGCGGCGCCGCCGAAGGTCTTGGCCAGGCCGGCGAAGGCCGCCGGGTCGATGCTGATCCAGTCGCCCTGGAGGGCGGACTTGATGGCGCCCATGGAGGCCGGCAGCTTGTCGGCATCGCTCAGGAAGCCGTTGAGCCCCTGTGCGTCGCTGCTGTCGTCGCCGTCGGCGGCGCCGAGCTTGGCCAGTTCCTTGACGTCGCCCCGCAGGTAGAGCTTGCCGCCGACCGAGCGGATCTCGATCAGGTTCTTCTTGGCCGAGGCGTCGTCGGACAGCAGGATGCCGAACGAGCTGGTCTTGTCACCGGACTTGAGCTGGCCGAGCGGCTTGTCCGAGCTGACCGCCACCTGGGCGTGCAGGGCGGCCAGCATCTGGGCGTCGGCCTTGCTGAAGTCGTCCTCGCCCTTCATCGCGGACCAGATCTGGTCGGCGGAGGCACCGAAGGAGACACCGAGCGTGAGCGACTTCTGGTCGGACAGCTTGGTGAAGGCGTTCTGGACCTTGCCCGCGGGGGTGGCCTGGGCCGTCCCGCAGGCGGCGGAGCCGGCGGCGATCAACGCCACCACCCCGGCGGCGGCGAGGCCCTTGCGCTTGGTGTTGATGACGACTCCCTGGTCGCTCAAAAAAACATGACGATATGACCTATGACGAGAGAGTAGCGGGGAGAGTTGCACGAACTCGCCGGGTTATTCCGGCGAGTTCGTCCCGCGCTGACTGCCGGGACCGGGAAGCAACCTTCTCGTCGGGCCATGCGTCGGGGAGTTGCCAGGGCGCCCCGGAGAGCGGCCGGAGAGCGGCTCGGAGAGCGGCCCGGAGAGCGGCCCGGAAGCGGGCGGCCGTGCGCGGAAGGGCTCAGACCCCGGTGGTGATCTCGGCCGGCCGGTGCCGCTCGCGGAACAGGAACGCCGCCGCCACGCCGCCGATCAGCCCGAACAGGTGGCCCTGCCAGGACACCCCGGTCGCGGACGGCAGCACCCCCCACAGGATCGACCCGTAGAGCACGCCGACGATCAGCCCGACCACGATGTCCAGCGCCCGGTGGTCCACGAAGCCGCGCACCAGCAGATAGCCGAACAGCCCGAAGATCAGCCCGGAGGCGCCCGCGGTGTTGGTGTGCGCGGGGGCGATCAGCCACACACCGAGTCCGGCGATGACGATGATGGTGAAGGCGACCGCCAGGAAGCGGCCTGTGCCGCGCAGCGCGGCTATGAACCCGAGCACCAGCAGCGGCAGGCTGTTGGACGCCACATGCTCGAAGCCGAAGTGGGTGAACGCCGACGGCACGATGTCCAGCAGCTCGCTGCCCTTGCGCGGTTCGATGCCCAGCGTGTCCAGCCGGTGCCCGGCGATGACGTCGATGGCTTCCAGCACCCACAGCAGCGCCACCCAGGACACCATCAGCACGGCCGCCACCGTCGCCCGGCTCCCGGCGCGCAGCGGCGCCAGCACGGTGTCCGCCAGGCCTGTCCTGGGCCGCACGGCCCGCCGGTCGGTTGATCCGTAAGTCACCGAAACCCCCTGGGGTGCCGTGGTCCTCCGCAGTGCACAACGTGTTCGGCGCCGGTACCGGTTCCCGCGCGGACGGCCTGATCACGCTACCCACCTGGGCTGCGGTTACGCTCGACAGCGTGAATCGGACGGTGGAGCAGACCGGGCGCAGGCCGTGGATCGTCGGCGTCTCCGGCGCCTCGGGCACCCCGTACGCGGCCTCGGTGCTGCGTGCCCTGCTGCACGCGGGCGAGCAGGTGGACCTGGTGGTCAGCCGGGCCGCCCGGCTGACCGTACTGGACGAGACCGGCGCCCCCTTCCGGGACGCGCACTGGCAGGCCGACCTCGCCCGCTGGCTGGCCCGCGGCGCCGACGGCAGCCCGGACGCCTTCCAGCCGGGCCTGCTCGACCTGTCGGCGGTGCGGCACTGGGCGGCCGGCGACCTGGCCGCCGGGCCGTCGTCCGGCTCGTATCCGGCCAAGGGCATGCTGATCGTGCCGGCCAGCACGGCGTGCGTGGCCGGGGTGGCCCTCGGGCTGTCCAAGGACCTGCTGCAGCGGGCCGCGTCGGTCACGCTGAAGGAGCGCCGCCCGCTGGTGGTGGCGGTGCGCGAGACCCCGCTCGGCGGGCAGACCCTGCGGCACCTGGTCGCGCTGGACGACGCGGGGGCGGTGGTGCTGCCCGCCTCGCCCGCCTTCTACGCCGGCGCCGCGCACATCCAGGACCTGGTGGACTTCGTGGCCGGCCGGGCACTGGACGTGGCGGGCGTCCCGCACAAGCTGTACCGGCGCTGGCGGGGCGAGGTGGGCGAGGCCCTGCGGGAGAGCCAGTACGGGGTCGGTCCGGCGCCAGAAGACTAGATGCGCAGGGAGCGGGCCCGTTCATGCCTTAGATTCTTGTCCGGACAGCGCAGTCACGGCACGAACGGGAGGGTCCATTCTGATGGACGCGGTGGACAGACAGCTCATCCAGGCGTTGCGGGAGAACGGCCGGGCCTCGTACGCGGAGCTGGGCCGGCTCGTCGGTCTGTCCGGCCCGAGCGTCACCGACCGCATCAACCGCCTGGAACAGGCCGGCGTGATCACCGGCTACCGCGCCACCGTCGCCCCCGCCGCCCTCGGCCTCGGCGTCACCGCCCTGGTCGGGCTGCAGCTGTCCGATGCCGCCGACCACGAGGAAGTGGCCCAGCGGCTGCGCGACCTGGACGAGATCGAGGACTGCTGGTTCATCGCGGGCGACGACTCGTACATGCTCAAGGTGCGGGTCGGTGACGTGGACGGGCTGGAGCACACCATCCGCCGGCTGTCCGGCACCAAGGGCGTGGCCCGGACCCGGACCACGATCGTGCTGTCCACCAAATGGGAGAACCGGGTCGGCCAGCTCCCGGAAGAGGCCTGAGCGTAAAGTCGAACGGCCCTCGCAGGACGACCGCGTAGGAGGAGACACATGGACGCTGGACTCAAGCGCGAGCTGGAGGAGAAGGTCTACGCCGGCGAGCGGCTGACCCGGGAGGACGGCATCGCCCTCTACGACTCCGACGATCTGGCGTGGCTGGGCGGCCTCGCCCACCACGTGCGCACCCGGAAGAACGGTGACGTGGTCCACTTCAACGTCAACCGGCACCTGAACATGACGAACGTGTGCACCGCCTCGTGCGCCTACTGCTCCTTCCAGCGCAAGCCGGGCGAGAAGGACGCGTACACCATGCGTATCGAGGAGGCCGTCAGCCTGGCCCAGGCGATGGAGGCGGACAGCCTCACCGAGCTGCACATCGTCAACGGCCTGCACCCCAGCCTGCCGTGGCGCTACTACCCGCGCTCCCTCAAGGCGCTGAAGCAGGCGCTGCCGCAGGTCTCGCTCAAGGCGTTCACCGCCACCGAGATCCACCACTTCGAGACCATCTCCGGCCTGTCCGCCTCCGAGATCCTGGACGAGCTGATCGACGCCGGTCTGGAATCGCTGACCGGCGGCGGCGCCGAGATCTTCGACTGGGAGGTGCGCCAGCACATCGTGGACCACCGCACCCACTGGGAGGACTGGTCCCGGATCCACCGGCTGGCGCACGAGAAGGGCCTCAAGACGCCCTGCACCATGCTCTACGGCCACATCGAGGAGCCCCGGCACCGGGTGGACCACGTGCTGCGGCTGCGCGAACTCCAGGACGAGACCGGCGGTTTCCAGGTCTTCATCCCGCTGCGCTACCAGCACGACTTCGTGGACATGAAGGACGGCAAGATCCGCAACACCCTGCAGGCGCGGACCACCATGGCGACCGGCGCCGAGGCGCTGAAGACCTTCGCCGTCTCCCGGCTGCTGTTCGACAACGTGCCGCACGTGAAGGTGTTCTGGGTCATGCACGGGCTGGCCACCGCGCAGCTCGCGCTCAACCACGGCGCCGACGACATGGACGGCTCGGTGGTCGAGTACAAGATCACCCACGACGCCGACGACTACGGCACGCCCAACAAGCTGACCAGGGACGACATCCTGGACCTGATCCGCGACGCGGGATTCCGGCCGGTGGAGCGGAACACCCGGTACGAGATCATCCGTGAGTACCCGGGTCCGGACGGTGACCGCCGGGAGGCGCCGCAGCCGATGCGGGTGTGACAAGGGTGACAGTGGGTGCGATACTCGTTACTTCACCGGCCGCCTGAGTAATGGCTAACATGGCGACATGACCCTTACCTGCCAGCTGGATCCGGTGCTCGACGAGGAGCTGAAGGACGGCATCCTCGCGCTGTGGACCGATGTGTCCAACGCGGGCGGTGCCGTCGGCTTCGTGCCGCCGGTCGTCGACGAGGACATACGGCCCGACCTGGAGGCGTCGCTCGCGGCGGTCCGCTCCGGGCAGCGCCGGCTGCTGATCGGGCGCGACGAGGACGGGCGGATCGTGGCCACCGCCTTCCTCACCTACAACACCCACCGGCTGATGACGCACTGGCTGTGGCTCTACACGGTGATGGTGCACCCCGGCCACCAGGGCCGGGGCTACGGCCGGACGCTGATGGCCGCCGTCGAGCAGGCCGCCCGCACCTTCCACGGCATCGAGGCGATCCGGCTGACCTGCCGGGGCGGCACGGGCGTGGATCTCTTCTACGCCACCTGCGGCTACAAAGAGGTCGGCCGGGTGCCCGGGGCGATCCGGGTCTCACCCGGCGACGACCGGGACGACATCCACATGCTGCTCACGCTCTGACCCCGCCGCGACCCCGGGCGGCCTCGGAGCCCGCCGGACCCGGGAGGCACCGGAGCCGCCCCGGAGGCACCGGAGCCGGCCCGGGGGCGGCGGACAGATCCACTTCGGCGCGTGCTTCACTGGACCCATGTTCCGTTACACCGCTCTGCGCTTCGGCCTCATCGTGGCCTGCTTCGGTGTCATCTGGGGGCTGGTACGGGTGCGCCTCCTGCCGGCCGGGCTCGGTGACTCCAACTACCTGTGGGTCGCGCTGCTCTCGCTGGTCATCTCCGCGCCGCTCAGCTGGGTGCTGCTGCGGGGAGCCCGGGAGCAGGCCGCCCTCAAGGTCTCCGAGCGGGTGGACCGCACCCGGCTGAACTTCGCGGCCAGTGTCGGCCAGGAGGACGAGGCGGACGACGCGGCCCGCGCCTCCTCGGCCCCGACCGCCGCGGCCGGCGCCGGTACCGCCACCGCGGCTGCCACCCCGGCCGACAGCGAGCCGCACACCGCCTGACCGGCCGGCCCTCGGCCGCCGGCCCGGTCCCGGTCCCGGCTCGATCACGGCTGTCCGCCCCGGGCGGGAACGCCTGTTCCCGCCCGGGGCGTTGTGCTGAGCGACGAGGGGAGCGGGGGGCCGGTGGCGACGCGGACCAGGACACAGGGCACGACGCAGACCAAGGCACAGACCAAGGCACAGGCCAAGAACAGACCGAGGCGCGGACCGGGATTCAGGCCGGGGCACCGGGCAAGAGGGTGCCGCGGGCGGTCCGCGAGCAGCAGATGCTGGACGCGGCGGTCGCGACCTTCGCCCGGCGCGGCTACCGGGCCGCGTCCATGGACGAGATCGCCGAGGCCGCCGGGGTCAGCAAACCGCTGGTCTACCTCTATCTGAACTCCAAGGACGAGCTCTTCACCGCCTGCATCCGCCGCGAGGCGGCCGCCCTCACCGCCACCGTACGGGCCGCGGTCGAGCCCGTGGCGCCCGCCGACCGCCAGCTGTGGAGCGGCCTGCTCGGCTTTTTCGAGCACACCGCCGCCCATCCCGACGGCTGGACCCTGCTGCACACCCAGGCCCGTACCGTCGGCGAGCCCTTCGCCGCCGAGGTGGCCGGGATGCGGGCCGAGCTGGTGGAGTTCGTCACCGCGCTGATCGCGGCGGCGGCCCGGGACGCGGACTGCGCCGACCCGGCGCTGGCCGGGCGCGAGGTGGCCGCGCTGGCGCTCGCCCTGGTGGGCGCGGCGGAGTCCCTCGCCGGACGGGA
>NZ_FMCH01000230.1 GCF_900091855.1 Streptomyces sp. DvalAA-14 | reverse complement strand
GATGGCCTGCATCGGGCAGCAGCGCGCGGCCTGCCGCGCCCTGGCGGCGAGTTCGGCCGGCACGGCGGGCGTGTAGTGCAGGGAGCCGCTCTCGGCGATCCGGAAGACCTCCGGCGCCTCCTGCTGGCAGATTCCGTAGATGTGGCAGCGGTTGTTGTCGACACTGATCCGGATCGGCTCCGCCTCGGGCACCAGGGCGGGGCGGGCCGGACCGAAGGCGCCGGCGGCGACGGTCCTCGGCCCGGCCGCAAGCGGGGATCCGTGCGCGGGGTAGGGGGGCGGTGCGGGCGGCAGCTGGCGGTGGTCGCTCATTCCACC
Source organism: Streptomyces sp. DvalAA-14 (assembly GCF_900091855.1). GTDB lineage: Bacteria > Actinomycetota > Actinomycetes > Streptomycetales > Streptomycetaceae > Actinacidiphila. The sequence continues at coordinate 4,577 of NZ_FMCH01000230.1, read as the reverse complement.
ACCTCCGCCCGGGCCGGGAAGGCGCGGCGTCTGAGCCGGGAGCGGGAGGGGAACAGCCGCAGCAGGAAGGTCAGCAGCACCGTCACCGCGCCGGTCGCGATCCCGACCGACACCAGGTTCAGGTGCCGCGGTTCGGGATGGACGAGCACGATGTGCAGCCAGATCGCCGCGAAGGCGATATAGGCGCACTGGTGAACACGCAGCCACCGGTGGTAACCGAGTCGCCGTTGCAGCCAGACCGCGCAGGCGACGGCGACGGCGAGTTCCGTCCCGAGAATGCCGAATCCCACCGGAATACGTTGCAGTCCGCCACTGAAGGGAACCATGAGGCGTATCGTGTCGATCCGCCACACCGGCTGGTAGAGAAACGTGACTCCGTGAATACCGCCGAAGATCATCGCCGCCAGTGCGAGCGTCATGTGGGCGCCGTAGAAAGTCGACCGGTTCACCGCGTGCTGCAGGAAACGCAGCCGCAGCACCGCGCCCAGCACGACGGTGGCGACCATCAGGACGTAGGCGATCAGGGCTGCCAGCCGGGCCAGCCGGTGCACCCCCGTGTCGTAGGGGAGCTGCTTGTCGTAGGCGTCCAGCGGTGAGCCGGGGATGGGCGCCGCCCCGGCCGCGTGCGCGGCCGTGGCGGCGATCATCGACAGGGCGAGCAGGCACAGCAGGAGGACGAGAAGCACCGCGAGGATCACGGGGCGACGTCCGGAAAAGCCCGACAGCACGGTTTTGGCCATGGCCTGGACTCCTTGCTGGTGCATTCATGAATGTCCATGAATGACTGGCGCGGATCTGTTCGGAGTCGGCTCGGCCGGAAAGGGCCCGCCCCCGGAGACGCTCCTTTGGCGGGAGACGGTACACCATTCGGTTCGGTCAGCGGCAGACGATGGTGTGCGCCGATCCGGTGGGCAAAGATGCCGTGCGCACGGTGAGTTGGCGGCTCGCGCCGTCGTATGTCCAGTCGGTGCCGGCGGTCAGGGTCCGGCCGTCGACGGTGACCGTGGCGGGGGCGGCGGCCAGGTTCCGCAGATGGAGGGTCCAGCTGCGGGCGGTGACCTGGCCGGGATAGCTGCCCTGGGCGGCGGCGATGTGCACGGTGGCGGCCGTGTTGTCGTAGGTGATGGCGGTCCGGGTGGACTGGCCGGTGGTGAAGGCGTTGGTGTCGCCGGCGTCCTCGTACAGGGGGAAGGAGCCGTCGGCGCCGGCGGCGATGTCCAAGGTCACCTGGTCCAGGGGTCGCTGGGCGGCGTTGTCGACCTGGTCGGTGCGGGTGGCCAGGATGCCGCCGCCGCGGATCAGCACCGGCATGGTGGACAGGTCGTTGGTGATCTGGACGGTGGCGGGCCCGGTGTAGGTGGTGTTGGTGAAGTAGTCGGTCCAGGTGCCCGGCGGGATCCAGACGCTGCTGGTGGCCGAGGTGCCAGCGGTGGTCACCGGGCGGACCAGGACGTCGTCGCCGTAGAGGTACTCACCGGCGTTGGTGTAGGCCGCGTCGGACTCGGGGTAGTCCAGGTAGAGCGGGCGGACGACGGGGACTCCGGTGTCGTAGGCCTGCCGGGCCAGCGAGTAGGTGTACGGGACGAGGGCCTCGCGCAGTTGGAGGAACCGGGTGGCGGAGGAGTCCGCCGCCGCGCCGTAGTTCCAGGGCAGCCGGTCCCCGTGGTCGGAGTGCAGCCGGTCGACGGGCTGGAAGGTGCCCAGTTGGACCCAGCGGGCGTAGAGGTCGTCGGCCAGGTGGCCGCCGTGGAAGCTGCCGATGTCGTCGCTGACGTTGGACAGGCCGATGGCGGCTTCGTCGGCGGTGAACTGCGCCTCGTAGGCGAGCATGTCCCAGGTGGCGGGGGTGTCGCCGGTGAACTGCAGGGTGTTGCGGTGCTCGGCCCACGGGCCGGCCGGGTAGCTGCCGCCGTAGTTCTGGTAGGAGGCGCCCATCCGGGAGAACGCGAAGCCGCGCACCCCGCGGGCGTCGTCGTGCTGCTTGTACAGCTGGTTGATCCAGGCGTCGGGGGTGATGTTGGGCGCGCTGACCTGGCTGGCGTCGCAGCACCAGTCCAGCCACCACTCGCGCACTCCTTGCTGCTCGAAGGAGCTGTGCAGGTCGAAGTACGCCTTGGCCTGCTGGGGGTTGCTCCAGTCGAAGACGTAGTTGCCGCCGGACTGGGCGAGGCCGCCCGCGGTGGCGTTGGCGGCGGCGAACTTCGGGTCGTTGCCGCCGATGCTGGCGTGGATGTTCAGCGCGACTTTGAGGCCCTGGGTCTTGGTCCAGTTCATGAAGCCGGTCGGATCGGGGAACAGGCCCGTGTTCCAGTTCCAGCCGTCCCAGGTGCTCGGCGACTTGTAGTCGGTGTCGATGACGAGCGCGTCCAGGGGTACGTGGTTGGCGCGGAAGGCGGGCAGCAGGGTGTTGCGGTAGTCGGCGTCGGTGTAGGCGTAGTAGCGCGAGTACCAGACGCCGTAGGCCCATTGCGGCAGCAGTGCGGTCGGGCCGGTGACGGCGCTGAGGTCGGTGAGTGCCTGCTTGTAGTCGTGCCCGTAGCCGAAGAAGTAGCCGTCGCTGTAGGGCTGTCCGGCCGTGGTGGGCCGCTGGCTGATGGTGCCGTCCGCGTTCTGGATCGGGGTCTTGCTGTCGTCGAGCAGGTACCAGCCGTCGCGGCTGAGCACGCCCGGGTGCAGCGCGACGGGCAGCGTGGCGGGGTTGTCCAGGCCCCGGTACCAGCCGCCGAGTTGGGAGTTCGCGCTCGGGGCCCCCGGGGCGCCCGGGTAGGCGGCGCCGGGGCTGAGCAGGGCGAGGCTGTCGATGTTGACCCGGCCGTTGTCGCCGGCGCCGCGGGCGATCTTGACGGTGTTGGTGCCCGCGGTCAGCGGCACGCTCAGATCGACGGTCTTCCAGGTGTCCCAACTGCCGCTGGGCGGCAGGGTGAGGGTGCCGGCCGCGGCGCCGTTCACGGTCGCGGTCAAGGTGCGCTGGGTGGTCTGGCCGTCGCTGCCGGCCGCGTTGGCGTAACGGACGGCGAGGCTGTACGTGCCCGCGGCCGGTACGGCGCCGACGGTCGCGGTGACGCTCGCCCCGGTCTGCTCGAAGCCGGCCGCGAATCCGGTGCCGGTGAAGCCGGTGTGGTCGGTGCCGACGGTGACCCCCGCGGTGAGTTGCGCGGCCTCCGCCTCGCACAGGGACCCGAAGGTGCAGCCGCCGGCCGTGGCGCCGCCGTAGGGGTGGACGGTGACGCTCTTGCCGGCGACGGTCAGTTGGGCGGTGGTGTTGTCCGCGGTGAAGGGGCCCGAGCCGCGGCGGTAGCGCAGGTCGACGGCCGCGGTGCGGATCTCCCGGTAGCCGTCGGCGGTGACGGTGCTGGTGAAGGCGACCGGCGCGTGGTCGCGGTTGACCGCGTTGAAGGTGGGGCGGTCCTCGAAGTGGCCGTCGCCCGCGTACTCCAGGCGGATCACGGTGGGGCTGATCACCTCGAAGCGCGCGGATCCGTCGACGACCGCGTTCGTGCCGTCGTCGGCGGCGGCCGGCCCGGCGGGCAGCAGCGGGGACAGGCACGCGGCCAGCAGGACGGCGGCCAGCGCGCCGGTCCGGGCCGCCCGTGAGGTGCGCGGGCGACGGTGGGGGCGGCGACGTGGGCCGAGGGTCGCCTGCGGACGCGCGGAGTGGCCGGGTTCGGGAGCCGGCTCGGGGCTCCGGTGCCACAATCTGGGCAAGGACATGCCATACCTCCGGGTGTACGGACGCCGTGGGGGGTGATGCCAGCCAACGAGTGTGGCGCAAGCGGCTGCTGATGTCCGTAGTGCGGACCAGTTTTTTCATCGAATGCGCCGCCAACTACCGTGGTGCCGTCGTTTTTTGCGAAGCGCGCGCCACAGGTCCGCCGGGCGGCAGGGACTTTGACATCCCTTTACAACCCCGTCCCCCGCCGTGTCGTCTCTGTTCGCGATTCCCGGTCCGGCCCGTCCGGTTCGCTGCGAGTCCGGGGGCCGCGGGAGAAACGAGGGACAAGGACATGCGCAAGCGTTCAGTAGCCGTGGCGGCAGCCGCCGTTGCCGCGGCCGCGTGCACCGCGATCCCGGCGACGGCCTCCACCCCGGTCCGCGCCGCGGCCGGCCCGATGTGCGCGACCTCGCAGTTGTCGGTCGCCCAGCGCGGCGGCGACGCCGGTGCGGGCAACCTCTACTTCTATCTGGTCTTCACCAACCACAGCGGCACCACCTGCCACCTGACCGGCTACCCGGGCGTGTCCATGCTGGACGCGAGCGGCCGGCAGATAGGTCAGCCCGCGACCCGCGAACACCCCGGGTACAGCCCGGTGGTGCTGGCGCCCGGCGCCTCCGCCAGCGACACCATCCACACCATCAACCAGCAGGGCACCTGTCTGGCCACCTCCGCCGACCTGCGCGTCTACCCGCCGGGGAACACCGCGTCCGTCGTCGTCCCGGCCAAGATCACCGAGTGCTACAACACCTTCGCGGTCACCCCGCTGGCCGCCGGCCGCAGCGGCAACCCCGGCGGCGCGACGCAATCGCCGGCCCCCACCGCCGAGCCCACCGCCACCGCGGGCCGGCCCACCGCCGCCCCG
>NZ_FMCH01000126.1 GCF_900091855.1 Streptomyces sp. DvalAA-14 | reverse complement strand
CCGGCACACGGGCCACGACCGGGACCGCCCACGGCGCGACGCCGCCCGCACACGGCCACGGCGGGGACCGCCCACGGCGCGACGCCGCACCGCACGCCCCGCCCGGACGGGCTACCGCGCGACGCCGTCCCCGCGGCCACCGCCGGTGACCCTGGCGTGCAGCGCGGTCGCCGCCGCGTCCGTGAGGGAGGCGATCTGGTCGACGACCGCCCGACGGCGCCCGCGGTCGTCCCCCGCCGCTTCGAAAACGGCGCGGAACTGCGGGTCGAGCCCCTCGGGCCCGCCGGCCAGGAGGGCCTGGGCCAGTTCGGCGAGAACAACCCGCTGCTCGGCCCGCCGCCGCGCCTGAGCGGCCCGCTGCATCACGTACCGGTCGGCGACAGCCTTCAGCACCGCGCATTCGAGCCGCTGCTCGCGCGGCACGACCAGCTCCGCGCCGTACCGGGTGAGCCGGGCCGTGCCGTAGCGCTCGCGGGTGGCGCCCTCGGCCGCCAGGCAGAAGCGGCCGATGAGCTGCGAGGCCGCGTCCTTGAGCCGCGCCTGGTCGAGCGCGCTGCCGTCGTAGCGCCGGGGCCACCACGGCTGGGCCAGCAGCCGGTCGAGCGCTTCGGCCAGCTCCGCCGGGTCCGTACCGGGCGGGGCGTAGCGCGCGGCGGCGCAGCCGAAGACCTCGGCGCGCTCCGGCGCGGACAGCAGCGCCCGCGCCTCGATGTGGCCGGCCTGCAGGCCGTCCTCCACGTCGTGCGCCGAGTACGCGACGTCGTCCGCCCAGTCCATCACCTGCGCCTCGAAGCAGCGCCGCCCCTCGGGGGCGCCCTGCCGCAGCCAGTCGAAGACCGGCAGGTCGTCCTCGTACACCCCGAACTTGGGGCTGCCGGGCGTGGTCGGATGGCCGCCGAGCGGCCAGGGGTATTTGGTGGCGGCGTCCAGCGCGGCCCGGGTCAGATTCAGCCCGACGCTGACCAGGCCGGCCTCCCCCGCTCCCCCGTCCGGCGCGGCCACGAACTTCTTGGGCTCGATCCGGGTGAGCAGCCGCAGGCTCTGCGCGTTGCCCTCGAACCCCCCGCAGTCGGCGGCGAATTCGGCCAGCACCAACTCCCCGTTGTGGCCGAACGGCGGATGCCCGAGGTCGTGCGCCAGGCACGCGGTCTCCACCAGGTCGGGATCGCAGCCGAGCGCCGCGCCCAACTCCCGGCCGACCTGCGCGCACTCCAGCGAATGCGTCAGCCGGGTGCGGGGGCTGGTGTCGGTCGCCGCCGCGCCGCTCACCCCCGGGTCCACGACCTGCGTCTTCCCGGCCAGCCTGCGCAGCGCCGCCGAGTGCAGCACCCGGGCCCGGTCGCGCTGGAACGCGGTACGTCCGGGCCGTTTGTCCGGCTCGGGCACGTAACGCTCCAGGTCCGCCTCGCCGTACGGCCCGTAGCGCTCGTACGGGCCCAGGTGGGCGGCGGGCGCGCCGGCGGGCGGGTAGTTCGCTTCCATGGCACGACGGTAACCGGCCGTACCGGCTCCGGCGGCCGGCACGTCGTCGAGGCGGCCGAAGGCTGTGGGAAAACCGCAGCTGAGAGCGGTCGCCGGGCTGCGGGCCGGGCGTTGTCAGTGGTGCCTTCTAGTGTGATCCACATCGCAGGCGGGGTGCCGGGGGCGGCCCGTCCTGCTGCACGGGGGCCGGGGGGTGCGCGCCGCGGAGGGGGCGGCGCGCGCCCGCACGGCGGCGGACGACAACATGCGGGGCTCCACCGACGCCGGCCCCGCACCGGCGGAACCACCTGCCGTCTTTCCACGTCGATCAAGGCAGACCACCTTCAAGGAGTTCGGGAGTCAGGGGGGAACGCATGCGCATGCCCGACCGGGCCGTCCGGATGCGCCGCCGGGTCAGGTGGGCCCGGCTGCCGCGGACTCGGCGTGGCTGGCGCCGGCTGCTCCAAGTGGCCGTGGCCGTCTGTGTGCTCGCCCTGCTGCCCGCGACCTGGCTGAGGCTCAGCGTGTCCGACCGGGTGCGCTCGGAGGCGGACGTACCGGACGAGCCGGTGGCGGTGGTGTTCGGAGCCGGGCTGTGGAACGGGCAGCCGTCGCCGTATCTGGCCCACCGGCTGGACGCGGCAGCGCGGCTCTACGCGGCCGGGAAGATACGGGTCGTGCTGGTGACGGGCGACAACAGCCGGGCGTCCTACGACGAGCCCGGCGCGATGCGGACGTATCTGGCCGGGCACGGGGTGCCCCAGGACAAGGTGGTGCTGGACTACGCCGGCTTCGACACCTGGGACTCCTGCGACCGCGCCAAGCGGGTCTTCGGGGTGGACCGGGCGGTGCTGGTCAGCCAGGGCTTCCACATCCGCCGGGCGCTGGCGCTGTGCACCGCGGCCGGCATCGACGCGTACGGCGTCGGCGTGGACGAGCCGCACGACGCGACGTGGCTGGCGGGCGGGGCGCGGGAGTTGGTGGCCGCCGACAAGGCCGCGCTGGACGCGCTGGTGAAGCCCGACCCCCATTTCCTCGGCCCGCACGAGAACGGGGTGGCCCGCGCCCTCGCGGCCCCGCCCGCGGTCCGCTGAGGCCCACTCCGGCCTGAGGCCCGCCCAGGCCCGGCAAAGGCTCGCCCCACCCCACCCAAGCCCGGCTGAAGCCCGCTCACGTCCGCTCGCGGTCGCCTCCCTTCGCCAGCCGGCCCACCCCTTCGCATCCCTTGCATGCAATGCATACGACCCTGTTAGGCTGCCCGGGTGCAGCAGACCGAATCCGCCCGCGCACGTCTGCGGGACCTGATACTCGACGGCGCCTACGCCCCCGGCCAGCGGCTCACCGAGACCGAGGTGGCCGCCTCGCTGACCATGAGCCGCACCCCGGTGCGGGAGGCCTTCCGGGCGCTGGCCGCCGACGGCCTGGTGCGTTCGGCCGGGCGCGGGGTGCAGGTGGTGGCCCTGGACGGGGCGGCGCTGCGGCACGCCTACGAGGTCCGGGGCGCGCTGGAGGCACTCACCGCGGAGCTCGCCGCCCGGCGCCAGGCCGAAGGCCGGATCGCGCCCGCCGAGCTCGCCGCGCTGGCCGACGACGCCGACCGCACCGAAACGGCCACCCTCGCCGGCCGGTTCGCCGACGCGGTCCGCCACAACCGGCGGTTCCACCGGCGGATCGCCGAACTGGCTGCCAATCCCGTGGCGTTGGCGAGTCTCGACCGGTTGTGGGACCAGATCGTGGTGTCCACCCGCGCCTCGCTGGATCCGCCGCACCGGCCCGCCCACGTCAGCGCCCAGCACCGGGAGTTGCTGGCCGCGATCACCGAAGGACGGCCGACGGACGCCGCGTCGACGGCCCGGCGGCATGTGGACGACACCCGCGGCGACCTCCCCCCTGCTCCGGAAAGGATCTGACCCCCATGGCGTCGGCCCGAAAGCACCAGTACGAGACCGAGGTCGTCTGGACCGGCAACCTCGGTACAGGCACCACCTCCTACCGCTCCTACAGCCGCGGCCACCGGGTGTCCGCCGTCGGGTTGCCGACGATCCTCGGCTCCGCCGACCGGACCTTCCACGGCGACGCCGAGCGGTGGAATCCCGAACAGCTGCTGCTGGCCGCGCTGTCGCAGTGCCATCTGCTGTCGTATCTGCATGTGTGCGCGCTGGCCGGGGTCGTGGTGACCGGCTACACCGACCGGGCGGCCGGCACCATGCAGGAGACCGGCGACGGCGGCGGCCGCTTCACGGGGGTCGTGCTCCGGCCGAGCGTGGAGGTGGCGTCGCCCGAGATGACCGAAAAGGCGCTTTCGCTGCACCAGGACGCGCATCGGATCTGCTTCATCGCCAACTCGGTCAACTTCCCCGTCCGGCACGAGCCGTCGGTGGATGTCGCCGGCGGCTGAGGACCGACTGGAGACCGACCGGAGACCGGCCGGAGAGCGGCCGACGACCGGCCGACGACCGGCCGGTACCGGCTCCGGAACGACGCCGCGCCGACGGTTCGGCGGCTACTCGGCCACGGGCGGGTCACATCTGTCACCCGCAGGTCACGGGCACCCTACTGATCTGCTACATCATGTCTCCTGGGGCGGGTTGTGGCCATGACATCGCCCCTGGTGGGTAGTTGAGCTGGCAAGGAGGTGTGTCATGGAGACGCAGCAGATCGCGGTGACCCGTACACCGTGGTGGGCGAAGATCGTCATCGGAGTGGTGGTCGTAGGAGTGCTGTTCTTTCTGCTCGGCAGGGCCAATCTGCTGCCGGGCATCCCCAATCCGTTCGCCGAGAAGACCACGGACCGCAGTGGGCCGGTGCTGCTGAAGTCCATCCAGGACATGAACCGTTTCGAAGGCGCCAGCGGCAACTTCGAGGTGGTGGTGGACGTGGACAAGGACGCCAAGTTCCTGCCGGACATCGTGCGCGGCAAGCGCACCCTGTACGTCGGAGCCGGCAGCGTGGACGCCTATGTGGATCTCGGCTCGATCGGCGACAACGCGGTGACGGTCTCGGACGACCGCAAGACCGCCGCGATACGGCTGCCGCACGCGGCCCTGGAGCGGACTTCGCTCGACCCCAAGCATTCCTACGTCGTCTCGCAGCAGCGCGGGCTCTTCGACCGGATCGGTGACTTCTTCGGCAGCAACCCGGGCAACATGCAGCAGATGAACGAGCTGGCGGCACAGAAGATCCAGGACGCGGCCAAGCAGACCGAGCTGACGACACGGGCGGAGACCAACACCCGTTCCATGCTCCAGCAGATGCTCAGCTCGCTGGGCTTCACCAAGGTCACGGTCACCTTCGGCCCGCCGCCGAAGACCGCGACCCCGTCGGCCTCGCCCTCGGCCTCGGCCTCGCCCTCGACCACCGCGTCGTGACGACCAACCGCGATCACCCCTCCACGGCACAGCGCCCCTGGTGATCGGCAGCCCCGGCCCACTCGGCCGGGGCTGCCGGCGTTTCCGGCCCCGCCGGGTTCAGCCGGTGGTGCCCGCGTCGAGGTCCGTGAGCCGCTCCCGGGCGGTCAGCAGCAGCCGTTCGATCTGCCGGGACGTCTCGTCGCGCTCCCCGGGCTCGGGCACGTGCCGGTCGACGAGGCGCAGAGCCAGGTTCGCCAGGTCGGCCACCGCCTCCTGTGCGGCCTGCAACCGGGGGTTCTCAGGGCGGTCCTGCGGTTCAGCGGTCATGGCCCGACCATCCCCGACCGGCGGCGACCCCACACCGGCGTCGCCGTCGACCACCCCAACGGACGCGCCCGGTCGGCGAAGGCCACCGGTTCACGGGGCGCTCCGCGAGGGTGCGGTCGGGCCCGCTACGGTGGCGGCCATGGGGGAAAAAGTGACGGCGGAGGGGTCGGTGCTCGGCGCACTCAAGTGGGCGTTGGTCACCGGGGTGGTGCTGGTCGCGGGCGCGCTGGTACCGATGCTGTGGGGGCACGCCACCTGGCCGGAGTCGCGGCACGCGCTGTGGGTCACCGTGCCGGTGCCGGTCGCCATGGTGATCGTCGTGAAGCTGGTGCTGCCCTGGCACGAGCGGAGGGTGGCGCGGCGGGCCGCGCAGAAGCTCGCACGCGCCGCCGGAGCGAACGCCGAGTAATCCGCTGCCGGTGGCAGCGCAGGCCGGAGCAGGGATACACCTGCGCCCCAGGTCAAGAAGCCGGGGGCGGCGCCTCCGCACGAAGCGCCGCCCCCGGCGGGGTGGGTCGGGCCGGTTGGCCGGGCGGTGAGGGTTGGGCCCCAGGGCAAGGGCCTCCGCCGGCCGGGCCGGGCCCGGCCCGGTCAGGGGGTCATCGGGGGGCCGCCGCCCGGCCCGCTTCCAGGCGGGCGACCGGGATGCGGAAGGGCGAGCAGGAGACGTAGTCCAGGCCGGCCTCGTGGAAGAAGTGCACGGACTCGGGATCGCCGCCGTGCTCGCCGCAGACGCCGACCTTGAGCCCCGGCCGGGTGGCCCGGCCGGCCTCGGTGGCGGAGCGGACCAGCGCGCCCACCCCGTCGCGGTCGATGGTCTCGAACGGGGAGACGCCGAAGATGCCCTTTTCCAGGTAGGCGGTGAAGAAGGACGCCTCCACGTCGTCGCGGGAGAAGCCCCACACCGTCTGGGTCAGGTCATTGGTGCCGAAGGAGAAGAACTCGGCGCACTCGGCGATCTGGCCGGCCGTCAGGGCCGCCCTGGGCAGCTCGATCATGGTGCCGATCGACAGCTTCAGGGACGTGCCGGTGGCCGCCTCGACCTCGGCGATGACCCGGTCCGCCTCCTCGCGGACGATCTCCAGTTCCTGCACGGTGCCGACCAGCGGGATCATGATCTCGGGCCGCGGGTCGCCCTTGATCGAGCGGCGGTGGGCGGCGGCCTCGGCGATCGCCCGTACCTGCATGGCGAACAACCCGGGGATGACCAGTCCGAGCCGTACCCCGCGCAGCCCCAGCATCGGGTTGGACTCGTGCAGCTTGTGCACCGCCTGCAGCAGGCGCAGATCGTTCTCGTTGGCGTCCTTGCGGGCCTCGGCCAGCGCGACCCGTACCGACAACTCGGTGATGTCCGGCAGGAATTCGTGCAGGGGCGGATCCAGCAGCCGCACGGTGACGGGCAGTCCGTCCATCGCTTCGAACAGTTCGATGAAGTCGGCCTTCTGCAGGGGCAGCAGGGCGCCGAGCGCCTCGTCCCGTTCGGCGTCGGTGTCCGCGAGGATCAGCCGCTCGACCATCTCCCGGCGCTCGCCGAGGAACATGTGCTCGGTCCGGCACAGCCCGATGCCCTGCGCCCCGAACCGCCGGGCCCGGGAGGCGTCTTCGGCGTTGTCGGCGTTGGCCCGCACCCGCAGCCGGCGCACCCGGTCGGCGTAGGCCATGATCCGGTGCACCGCCCGGACGAGTTCGTCGGCCTCCTCGGCGCCGGCGTGCATCCGGCCCTCGAAGTACTCGACCACGGGGGACGGTACGACCGGCACCTCGCCGACGTACACCTTGCCGGTGGAGCCGTCGATCGAGATCAGGTCGCCCTCCTCTATCACCACGCCCCCGGGTGCGGTGAGACAGCGCCGCTTGGTGTCGACCTCCAGTTCCTCGGCGCCGCAGACGCAGGTCTTGCCCATGCCGCGGGCGACGACGGCCGCGTGCGAGGTCTTGCCGCCGCGGGAGGTCAGGATGCCCTGGGCGGCGATCATGCCGTCGAGGTCGTCGGGGTTGGTCTCGCGGCGGATCAGGATGACCTGCTCACCCGAGCGGGACCACTTGACCGCGGTGTAGGAGTCGAAGACCGCCTTGCCGACGGCCGCGCCGGGTGAGGCGGCGATGCCCCAGCCGATCCGCCGGACCCGCGAGCTGTCGGCGACCGCGGTGTCGAACTGCGGGAACATCAGCTGGGCGAGCTGCGCCCCGCTGACCCGCCGCAGCGCTTCGGCCTCGTCGATCAGCCCCTGGTCGACGAGTTGGGTGGCGATCCGAAAGGCCGCCGCGGCGGTCCGCTTGCCGACCCGGGTCTGGAGCATCCACAAGTGCCCGCGCTCGATGGTGAACTCGATGTCGCACAGGTCCTTGTAGTGCGTCTCCAGCGTCTCCATGATCGCCATCAGCCGGTCGTAGGAGACCTTGTCGATGGTCTCGAGTTCGGCCAGCGGCACGGTGTTGCGGATGCCGGCCACCACGTCCTCGCCCTGCGCGTTCTGCAAGTAGTCGCCGTAGACGCCCTGGTGGCCGCTGGCCGGGTCGCGGGTGAAGGCGACCCCGGTGCCGGAGTCCGGGCCGAGGTTGCCGAACACCATGGACACGACGCTCACCGCGGTGCCGAGGTCGCCGGGGATACGTTCCTGCCGGCGGTAGAGCTTGGCGCGCTCGGTGTTCCAGGAGTCGAAGACGGCGCGGACGGCCAGGTCCATCTGCTCGCGCGGCTCCTGCGGGAACTCGCGCCCGGCCTCCCGGGAAATGATCGCCTTGAAGTTTTCGACCAGTTTCCGCAGGTCGGCGGCGTCCAGTCCCAGGTCGCTGTCGGCGCCCTTGGCCTGCTTGGCGTCGTCCAGCGCCTGCTCGAACAGCTCGCCGTCCACGCCCAGCACGGTCTTGCCGAACATCTGCAGCAGGCGGCGGTAGGAGTCCCAGGCGAAGCGCTCGTCGCCGAGTTGGGCGGCGAGGCCGGCCACCGAGGCGTCGGACAGGCCGACATTGAGCACCGTCTCCATCATGCCGGGCATGGAGAACTTGGCGCCCGAACGCACCGAGACCAGCAGCGGGTTGTCGGGCTGGCCGAGGGTGCGGCCCATCCGCTCCTCCAGCGCGTCGAGGTGCGCACTCACCTCGTCGCGCAGGGCGGCCGGCTCGGTGCCGGACTCCAGATAGATCCGGCAGGCCTCGGTGGTGATGGTGAAGCCCGGCGGGACGGGCAGCCCGAGATTGGTCATCTCGGCGAGGTTCGCACCTTTCCCGCCGAGCAGATCCTTGAGGTCTTTGTTGCCCTCAGTGAAGTCGTAGACGAACTTCGGTTGTTTCTCTGGTGCCGACACGTGGTCCTCGACTCCTCGCGATCGTCACGGCCGGGTTGCGGCCGGCATGCCCTGACGGCGGGGAGCGTACCCATCTCCAAGGCGCTGAAGTGCGTCCATCACTACGACACACGGGTGAAACCCCCCGTCTGCCGTCGGATCCCATGCCGACGGTCGGTCGCCGTCGGTTCGCCGCCCGTTCACGAGTCGAAGGGACGAACCCGGAGAGCGAGGCGCGGGGCGGATTTCGCGTACTCAGGGTGATCGCTGGGGTGGTGAGGTGGAGACAACGGCCGTGGCACTGAGTGCCGTGCATTCGAGAGGTAGGGCGCTCTTCTGGGCGCTCAATTGAGCGTATGGGTCATCAAGCGTGGCGCGAATCACCTGCCGGGCGCGCACCCTGACTCCGACGAAAGACGTAGCCGGCCTACGTCGCCCCGGCCGGCTCAGCCGCCGGTGGTGCGTCCGCCGCGACCGCCGGCGGCCGCCTGGGGTGTCCGGCTCAGCCGCCGGAGGTGTCCGCCTCCGCGTCCTCGCTGAGGGCCGCGCACGTGTAGGGGTCGTCGAGCCAGCCGTCCGGCAGGACGACCCGCTTGCCCGCGGCGGTCCGGCCGCGCGGGCCGTCGGCGTGCGCCGGCCAGGGCTGGTCGTGGTCCAACGCGCCGAGGCTGTCGTCCAGTTCGGCCAGCGAGGAGGCCGTGGCCAGGGCGCGGCGCAGCTCGGAGCCGACCGCGAAGCCCTTGGTGTACCAGGGCACGTGCTTGCGGAAGTCGATCACCCCGCGTGCCTCGTCGCCGATCCACCGGCCGAGCAGTTCGGCGTGCCGCCGCATCACGACCGCCACCTGCCCGAAGTCCGGGGCCGCCGGGGTCCGGTCGCCGCCGGGCTCGAAGGCGGCCACCAGGTCGCCGAACAGCCAGGGCCGGCCCAGGCAGCCGCGCCCGACCACCACCCCGTCGCAGCCGGTCTCCCGCATCATCCGCACCGCGTCGTCGGCGCACCAGATGTCGCCGTTGCCGAGGACCGGGATCTCCGGGACGTGCTCCTTCAGCCGGGCGATCGCGTCCCAGTCGGCGGTGCCGCCGTAGTGCTGGGCGGCGGTGCGGCCGTGCAGGGCGACCGCGGTGACGCCTTCGTCGACCGCGATCCGGCCCGCGTCGAGATAGGTCAGATGGTCGTCGTCGATGCCCTTGCGCATCTTGATGGTGACCGGCAGCTCGCCCGCGTTCCCGACCGCCTCGCGCAGGATCGCCCGCAGCAGGTTGCGCTTGAAGGGCAGCGCCGAGCCGCCGCCCTTGCGGGTGACTTTCGGCACCGGGCAGCCGAAGTTGAGGTCGATGTGGTCGGCCAGATCCTCGTCCACGATCATCCGGACCGCCTTGCCGACGGTCACCGGATCGACGCCGTAGAGCTGGATGGAGCGCGGGGTCTCGGTGGCGTCGAAGTGGATGAGGTGCATCGTCTTCTCGTTGCGCTCGACCAGTGCGCGGGTGGTGATCATCTCGCTGACGAACAGACCTTTGCCGCCGCTGAACTCCCGGCACAGGGTGCGGAAGGGCGCGTTGGTGATGCCGGCCATCGGGGCGAGCACAACCGGCGGAGACACGGTGTGCGGGCCGATCGCAAGGGTGCCCGGCATGGGCGGGGCCAAGGTGGCGTCAGCGGTCATGCCGACCATTGTCCCGCAGTCCCTCGCGGACCGGACGCCGGCCGGGCAGGTAGTTGTACGCTACCAATGATTCCATGCATACAATCATTGGAGCCACCATCCATGCCTGAGCTGACGTATCGACGTCGCATGCTCATCCTGGCGATCTGCTGCATGAGCCTGCTCATCGTCAGCCTGGACAACACGATCTTGAACGTGGCGCTCCCGTCCATGCAGAAGGACTTCCACGCGAGCGTCTCCGGCCTGCAGTGGACGATCGACGCGTATCTGCTGGTCCTCGCCTCGCTGCTGCTGCTCTCCGGCTCCACCGCGGACCGGGTGGGGCGTCGGCGGATCTTCCAGATCGGGCTGGCGCTGTTCACCGCCGGTTCCATGCTGTGCAGCCTGGCGCCCAGCCTCGGCTGGCTGATCGTCTTCCGGATGGTGCAAGCGGTCGGCGGTTCGATGCTCAACCCGGTGGCGATGTCGATCATCACCAACACCTTCTCCGAACCGCGGGAACGCGCCCGGGCCATCGGTGTGTGGGGCGGGGTGGTGGGCATCAGCATGGCGGCCGGGCCGATCGTCGGCGGGGCGCTGGTGCAGTCGGCCGGCTGGCGGTCGATCTTCTGGATCAACGTGCCGGTGGGGGTGGCCGCGCTGGTGCTCACCGCCCGCTTCGTCCCCGAGTCGCGGGCCCAGCGGGCCCGCCGGGTGGATCCGGTGGGACAGCTGCTGGTGATCGCCCTGCTCGGCACGCTCACCTACGGGATCATCGAGGGGACGAGCGCCGGCTGGGGCTCCCCGCTGATCGTCGGCTGCTTCCTGGTCGCCGCGCTGTCGGTGGCCGGCCTGGCCGCGTACGAGAAGCGGCGGGTCGACCCGCTGATCGACACCCGGTTCTTCCGCAGCGTGCCCTTCAGCGGGGCCACCGTGATAGCGGTCAGCGCCTTCGCGGCGCTCGGCGGCTTCCTGTTCCTCAACACCCTCTACCTGCAGGAGCAGCGGGGCATGTCGGCGCTGGACGCCGGCCTCCACATGCTGCCGATGGCGGTGATGACGCTGATCTTCGCGCCGCTGTCCGGACGGCTGGTCGGCACCCGCGGGCCGCGCATCCCGCTGCTGCTGGCGGGCACCGCGATGACGATCAGCGGCGTCCTGTTCGCCGGCTTCCACGCCCAGTCCTCCGACACCCGGCTCTACATCGCCTACGTCGTGTTCGGCATCGGCTTCGGCTTCGTCAACGCGCCCATCACCAATACGGCGGTGTCCGGCATGCCGCGCGCCCAGGCGGGCGTGGCCGCGGCCGTGGCCTCCACCAGCCGCCAGATCGGCCAGTCCCTCGGCGTCGCGGTCCTCGGCGCCGCGCTGGCCGCCGGCCTGCACGCCGGCACCTGGTGGATCATCACGGGCTGCGGCGCGTCCGTGCTGGTCTTCGGTGTCCTCACCACCGGCCGCTGGGCCCGCGGCACCGCGGATCGCACGGCCGGCCTGCTGACCCCCGAGGTCGAGGACGCCTCCCGGATCACGGTGGGCGCGTCATGATCGCGGCCACGGAACCGGGCGGGGGCTCGTCCGGCGGCAGGACGCCCGATACGGCGGCCGCCGAGCGGGTCTGGCAGAACCTGCGGGCGCTGGTGCTGGAACGCAACGAGCGGCGCAAGGAGACCGCCGAGGCGCTCGGCATGAGCTTCTTCCGGGTCAAGGTGCTGCGCCGGGTCGCGAAAGCGCCCGCCCGGCTGAGCGAACTGGCCGCCGAACTCGGGTCCGACCGCCCCTACCTGAGCCTGGTCGTGGACGACCTGCAAAAGCGCGGCCTGGTCGAGCGCCACCAGCACGCCACCGACCGGCGCTGCAAGATCGTCTCGGCCACCCCGGAGGGCCTGGCGGCCGCGGCGCGGGCCGAGGCCGTTCTCGGCACCCCGCCGCCGGCCCTGCTGAACCTGCCGGGCGCCGACCTGGCCGCCCTGGACCGCATCATGGCGGCGCTGGCGGCGGAGGGCTGATCCCGCCCGGGCCGAACGGCCCCGGGCGGCGGCAGCGGACGCGGGCGGATGTCGGCCGACGCCGGGCAGGAAGCCTCAGACCGCGACGGGCGCCTGCTCGGCCAGGATCCGGGCGTACAGCTCGTCCAGCCGCTCGCGGGTGACCGCATCGGACGGCGTGTAGGTGCTCATGCGCGGACCGGACTGCGGACCGAGCCACAGGTGGGTGAAGTCGAAGGCGAGCGGCCCGACTTCGGGGTTGAGGAAGCGCTTGACGTGCGCCTCGGGCTGGAGGACCTCGTGCCGCTCCCAGACCTCGCAGAATTCCGGCGACGCCTGCTGGAGACGCTTGAGCAGGGCCTTCCAGGGTGCTTCGCCGATGTGCTGGGCCATCGAGACACGGAACTTCGCGGCCATCAGCCGGACGTTCAGCTCGCGGTCCAGCATCCGCTCCTTCCACCGCGGGTCGGTGAAGCACAGCCACATCACGTTCCGGTCCTCGACCGGCAGCGCGTCCAGGTCCGCGATCAGCCGCCCGTAGGTGCGGTTGTACGCGACGATGTCGTACCGGCTGTTGAAGACCGCGGCGGGCAGCGGCTCCAGCGCGTCGATCAGGAGCCGCACCGTCGGGGACATGCCGGGGCAGTCCATCAGCGGGTGCGGGTCGGGCGCGCCGGTGAGGGTGAACAGGTGCCGGCGCTCGTCGCGGTCCAGCATCAGGGCGCGGGCGATGGCGTCCGCCACCTGGCCCGAGACCTGGATCTCCCGGGCCTGCTCCAGCCACGTGTACCAGGTGACGCCGACCGCGGCGAGCTGCGCGACCTCCTCGCGGCGCAGCCCCGGGGTGCGCCGGCGGCGGCCGGGCGGCAGCCCGACCTGCTCCGGCGAGATGTGTTCGCGCCGGTTGCGCAGGAAGGACGCCAGCTCCTGCCGGCGGCTCTCGGACACGACGGTGCGGACGGCTTCGGTCATGCTCCCAGGGTGCCTTATCCGGCAACCGGTTGCCAGGTGGTCGGGATACCTGGATAAACGCTCTCTGGTACCCCCTTGAGATGAGGTTCATGGTGGACCCGTGACCGACCGAATGGAACACACCCTGCCGTCCAGGGCCGAGGTGCTGCCGCGCGTGACCCGCATCGGCGCATCCGGCACGACCGAAACGTCCCCGCCACCCTCCGCCGCGTCCCCCGCCGCGGCCGCTTCCCCGTCCTCCCGGTCCTCCGCCCCGTCCTCCCGCTCCTCCGGTCCGACTCTCAGTCCGCTCGGCCTGCTCACCGTGCTGCTCGGCGCGGCCCTGCCGATGGTCGACTTCTTCATCGTCAACGTGGCGCTGCCCACGATCGACCGCGACCTGAACGCCGGTCCGGCGGTGCTGGAGATGGTCGTCGCGGGCTACGGCGTCGCCTACGCCGTCCTGCTGGTGCTCGGCGGGCGCCTCGGTGACATGTTCGGCCGCCGCAATCTCTTCCTGTGGGGGCTGGCCGCCTTCGCGGTGACCTCGCTGGCCTGCGGCATATCGCCCAACGCCTGGACGCTGGTCGGCGCCCGGGTCGCCCAGGGCGCGGCGTCCGCGCTGCTGCTCCCCCAGGTGCTGGCCACCATCCAGTCCGCCACCTCCGGCGGCAGCCGCAGCAAGGCGCTCAGCTACTACGGCGCCACGGCAGGCGTGTCCAGCGTGGTCGGCCAGGTGCTCGGCGGCGTCCTGGTGTCCGCCGACATCGCCGGCAGCGGCTGGCGGGCCATCTTCCTGGTGAACGTGCCGATCGCGGCGCTCGCCCTGGTGCTGGCGCTGCGCTCGGTGCCGGAGACGCGCTCGCCGCACCCGGCCAGGATCGACCGGTCCGGCACCGTGCTGCTCGCGGTGACCCTGATCGCCCTGCTGCTGCCGCTGACCGAGGGCCGGGCGGCCGGCTGGCCGCTGTGGTCGTGGGTGCTGCTGGGACTGTCGCCGTTCGGCGCGGCGGCCTTCATCGCGGTGGAACGGCACGGCGAGCGCACCGGCGGCACTCCGCTGCTGCCGCCCTCCCTGGTCCGTATCCACAGCGTGCGCAGCGGGCTGCTGCTGATCCTGCCCTTCTGCATCGGCTTCGGCGGCTTCATGTTCGTGGTGGCGGTGGCGCTGCAGGACGGGCTGCACTTCGGCCCGCTGGCGGCCGGCGGCGCGCTGGTCCCGCTGTGCGCCGCGTTCTTCGTGGCCTCGCTGCTCGGCCCGCGGGCGGTGGCCCGCTACGGCCGCAGGACGGTGACCTGGGGCTCGGCCATCCAGGGCGCCGGCGTTCTGGCACTGGCCGCGACCTTCGGGTGGGGCTGGCCGCACCTCGGCATCTGGGCGCTGGCGCCGAGCATGGCGCTGGCCGGCTTCGGGCAGGGCTTCGTGCTGCCGGTGGTGATCCGGATCGTGCTCAGCGAGGTACCGCCGGCGCAGGCCGGAGTGGGCGGCGGCGCGATGGCCACCACCCAGCAGGCCAGCCTGGCCCTGGGCGTGGCGACGCTCGGCACGCTCTTCCTCACCCTGTCCACCTCGGTGGGCATCCGGGACGCGCTGGTCTGGACACTGCTGGCCCAGTTGGCGGCGGTGGCGGCCACCATCGCACTGAGCGTCCGGCTGCCGCGGGCGCTGGTCTGACGGCCGGCCCCGGCAGCCCGGCACCGCCCTCGGTCACCTGACGTTTATGGACTGACAGATATTGATATCTGTCAGTCCATAGGTCAGAGTAGGGAGCACGCCCGGGGCGACCGCCCCGCCGTGATCCAAGGAGAGACCTCCGTGCGCACCCGAACCCTCGGCACCACCGGCCCCACCGTCTCGGCCCTCGGCCTCGGCTGCATGGGCATGTCCGCCCTGTACGAGGGCGCGGACGACACCGAGTCCATCGCCACCATCCACGCCGCCCTCGACGCGGGCGTCAGCCTGCTCGACACCGGCGACTTCTACGCCATGGGCCTGAACGAACTGCTCATCCGCGACGCTCTGCGCGCCCGCCCCGGCAGCCGCGACCAGGCCGCGATCAGCGTCAAGTTCGGCGGCCTGTGGGACGCGGGCGGCGGCTGGGGCGGCTACGACGGCCGGCCGGCCGCGGTGAAGAACTTCCTCGCCTACTCGCTCAACCGCCTCGGCACCGACCACATCGACATCTACCGGATCGCCCGCGTCGACCCGGACGTGCCGATCGAGGAGACGGTCGGCGCGATAGCCGAGGAGGTCCAGGCCGGCCGGGTCCGCCACATCGGCCTGTCCGAGGTCGGCGCGGACACCCTGCGCCGGGCCGCCTCGGTCGCGCCCATCGCGGACCTGCAGATCGAGTACAGCCTGTTCTCCCGCGGCATCGAGGCCGAGATCCTGCCCACCGCACGCGAGTTGGGCATCGGCGTGACCGCGTACGGCGTCCTGTCCCGCGGTCTGCTCAGCGGCCACTGGACCAAGGACCGCCTCTCCGGGGCGAACGACTTCCGTAGCAGCATCCCCCGGTTCGGCGGCGACAACCTGGACCGCAACCTCGCCCTGGTGGAGGCGCTGCGCACAGTCGCCGAGGACAAGGGCGTCACCACCGCTCAGGCCGCGATCGCCTGGGTGCTCTCGCGCGGCGAGGACATCGTCCCGCTGGTCGGCGCCCGCACCCGGGAGCGGCTGGCGGAGTCGCTGGGCGCCCTCGAAGTGACGCTGGAGGCGGCCGACCTGGCCGCGATCAAGGACGCCGTGCCGGCCGACGCGGTGGCGGGCAACCGCTACGACGCCGGAGAGATGGCCCACCTGGACAGCGAGCGCTGAGCCCGGCGCACACTGGGGTGTGGTCCGGGTGCGCTGAACGGGCCCGCTCCGCCCGCCCGACCGAGAGGCCGCACCACCATGTCGCCGGAGACCTTGACCCCCGAACGCATCCTCGAAGCCACCGAGGACGTGCTGCGCCGCTACGGCCCGGCGAAGGCGACCGTGGTGGACGTGGCCCGGGCGCTCGGCGTCAGCCACGGCAGCGTCTACCGGCACTTCCCGACGAAGGTTGCGCTGCGCGAGGCGGTGACGCAGCGCTGGCTCGACCTCTCGCACGCCCCCCTGGAGGCGATCGCGGCCGCCGACGGCCCCGCGCCGCTGCGGCTGGGCCAGTGGCTCGACGGGTTGGTCGCCGCCAAGCGCCGCAAAGCCGGCCTGGATCCCGAACTGTTCGCCACGTACACGGTGCTGGTGGACGAGAGCAGCGGCCTGGTCGACCGGCACATCGAGGAGATGGTCGGGCAGATGGCCCGGATCATCACCGCCGGACTCGCGGCCGGCGAACTCACCCTGCCGGACGGCACCCCCGCCGGCCCCGGCGCCGCCCGGGCCGCCGCCCGCGCGGTGTGGGACGCCACCTCCCGCTTCCACAACCCGGTGTACGCCGCCGAGTGGACCGGCCCCGAGATCGACGCGGCCTACGCGGCGGTCCGCGCGCTGGTGCTGACCGGTCTGACCGGTCCGGCCGTTCGAACCGGTCCGACGGGTCCGACGGGTCCGACAGGCGCGTGAGGGGCGGGCGACCGGGCCGGTGACCCCGCCCCCGGCGGCCGGGGGTTGGCCGGGCGGCGGCGATTCCCGGCCGGTTCGGCCTCCGGGACCTTGCCCGGCCAGACCGTGGGCAGGCTTACGGAAGGGTTTACGGCGTTCTCGGCGTTGTCCATCAG
>NZ_FMCH01000548.1 GCF_900091855.1 Streptomyces sp. DvalAA-14 | reverse complement strand
GGCCGTGGTCGAGGGGACCGGGGAGCTGGGCGCGGCGGACGCCGGGGTGGCGGAGGGGGCAGCCGCGGAGATGCTCGACGCGTTCGGCCGCCCGCTCGCCCCCGTCAGCGACGAACCGGACGGCGCCGCCAGCCACGCGATGATCAGAGCCGTCATCCCGGCCGCGCCGATCACCGCGAGCCATCCTCGGGTCGACCGGGCCCGGTGCCGCGTGTGTGCCATGACGTGCCTTCCGCTCCTGTGTTCGCGTCCGCGTATCGACCCCCGTACACAGGAGACGGCACCCCCGCCGTCCGATAACACTAATTACGGATGAGGCGCGCGTCACCCCACCACCGGCCCCCGTCCCGAATCGGCCGCCCGCACCTCGATCATGCCCTCGCGCACCCGCGTCTCGTAGCCGGGTTCCGGCGAGGTGGCCGGTCCCCGCACCACGTGTCCGTCGGCCAGGTCGAAGGTGCTGCCGTGCCAAGGGCAGATCACACAGCCGTCCTTCACCTGGCCCTCCGCCAGGGGGCCGCCCATGTGCGTACAGGTGGCGGACAGCGCGTACACCTGCCCCGCCCGCCGGTGCAGCAGCACGGCGGTGTTCCCGGCCGCGGCCTTGCGGGAGGCGCCCTCCGCCAGATCGGCCTCGGGCAGCACCGGGGTCCAGCCCAGCGGCCGGTCCTCGAAAGCGGTCTGGTTGACGTTCACCGCCTCGGCGAAGGCGAGGTGCCCGCCGAGGTAGGCGCCGGCCGACATCGCGCCGTACCCGGCCCAGCCGAGCATCCTGCCCCGGAACCGCTTGCCCTTCGCACGGGCCACGAGCGAGGCGGTGTACAGCGCCAGCGCGGTGGTGTTCGCCGTGGCGTGCACGACGCCGACCCGGCGGGGGCCCGGCTCGGCCTGCGTGTCCGACCAGTCGTTGAGGCCGGTCAGGGCCGCGGGCACGGCCGCCGCGACCCCCATCGCGACGAACAAGTCGGCGAACGGCGCTCCCCGGCGGCCGCCCACGGTGTCGAGCAGGGCCGCCGCGGTCCACGCCCCGATCGGGACATCGGTGAGCATCGGGTGGGCCGGATGGCCGAGCGCGGTACCGCTGAGCAGGTTGCGGACGCTGCGCGCGCCGACCGCCTTGTGCACGAGGGCGGCCAGCGGTACGGCCACCGAATCGAGCAGGCGCTCGCGCTCGATGCGCTTCACCAGGGTGTTGAGACAGGTCATGGACTCGCTCTTTTCTCCGGGCCGTCCCACGCACGGCGGGCAGGTTCCCGCGCTTCGCGGGCAACAGATCCGTACCTCCGCGGGTCCCCGGCTGACAGACCCAATCGGGTACACCGGGATCGGGCGCCCCTCGCCGTCCCGCGCTCGGCCCGGGCCTCCTCCTAGGCTCGGCCGCATGAACGACTTCCCCGCCCGAGCCGATGTCGTCTTCGTGGGAGCCGGCCACAACGCGCTGGTGGCCGCCGCCTACCTGCTCGAGGCCGGCCGCAGCGTCTGCCTGCTGGAGCGGATGGATCAGCCGGGCGGCTGGGTGCGGACGTCGGAGCTGGGCGCGCCCGGCTTCCGGCACGATCCCTGGTCGGCCCTGCACCCGTTCTTCGTGGGCGGCCCGGTCTGGCCCGAGTTGGGACCGCACCTGAACCGGCACGGGCTGGAGTACGTCGTCGGGCCGCTGTCCATCGGGGCCTCACTGCCCGACGGGCGGTCGGGCGTCGTCCCGGTGGACCCGGTGTCCTTCGCCGAGGAACTCGACCGGCTCGGCGAGGCCACCGCCTGGAACAGCCTCTTCACCACGCTCGACCCCTACCTCGAACCCCTCTTCGGCCTGCTCGGCTCCGGCCTGGACAGCCCCGAGGCCGAGGCGCGACTCGCCTCCCTGCTCCTGGACAGCCGTTCCATGGCCCTCCCGTTCGGCCAACTGCTCAGCGGCACCGCCATGGACCTGGTCACCGGCTGCTTCCGCAGCGAGGAGCTGCGCTTGACGGCGGCGCCCTGGCCCCTGCATCTCGGCGTCGGTCCCGAGGACGCGCCGGGCGCCTTGTGGACCGTGCTGTCACTGGCCGTCCTCAGTGGCGGCAACCCGACGCCCGTGGGCGGCAGCGGCCGTCTCGCCGACGCGCTGGCCGCGCTGGTCGCCGAACGCGGCGGCGCCACCTTCTGCGACGTCGACGTGGACGAGATCCTGGTGCGCGACGGCCACGGAGCCGGCGTCCGCACCAGCGGCGGAGCCGTCATCGAGGCCGACGAGGCGGTCGTCGTGTCGGCGACACCCGATCAGCTCTACGGCCGGCTGCTGCGGGACACCGACTGCGTACCGGCCGGGGTCCGCGCCCAGGCGCGCGGCTACCGCTACCGCCGCGGCTGCTTCCAGCTGAACCTCGCGCTGTCCGCGCGACCGCGCTTCCACGACAGCCGGCTCGACGCGGGCGGCAGCATCAACCTGGGCCGCGGCGTCGACGCCCTGGTGACCTCCGTCCGGCAGGCCCACGCCGGGCTGCTGCCCCGCTGTCCGTCCATCGCCTGGCACGAGCCGACCGCGGTCGACCCCACCCGCGCCCCGGCCGGCAAGGCCGTCGTACGGCTCCAGGTGCTCGACGTCCCCCTCGTCCCGATCGGCGACGCGGCCGGCACGTCCTACGGCGCGGACGGCTGGGACGCGGCCACGGCCGAGGCGTTCGCCGACCGGGTGCTGGCCGAGGCGGAGTCACATGTCCCGGGCCTGACCGGCCTGGTGCTGGAGCGCCACATCACCACCCCGGCGGACCTGGCCCGCCAGAACCCGAACGCGGGCCCGGGCGACCACGCGGCCGGCGAGAACTCCCTGGCCCAGGGCCTGTTGCAGCGTCCCATCCCGGCCCACGCGGGCGGCTACCGGACGGCCGTCCCCGGCGTCTGGCTGATCGGCGCGGCGACCTGGCCGGGGGCGGGAGTCGGCGGCGTGTCGGGCCGCGCGGTGGCGAAGGCGCTGCTGGGCTGAGCGCCGCAGGTCACACCCCTGCAACAGAGCGCTTTCTTTGTTGACTTGTGCAGATCAACGCCCCTACTGTCTGCTGGCCCAGCCATGATCGGCGCGGGCGGATCACTTGATCGCACATCCAGTCCTTGGGGGGACACACCATGCAGTGGTACATCGACGGGCTCAAGAAGTATGCCGTTTTCAGCGGGCGGGCCCGCCGCAAGGAATACTGGATGTACACCCTGTTCAACATCATCGCCGTCGTGGTGCTGTTCATCATCAGCCACGTGATCGGCAACGCGATCCCGTCCGCCGTCTACGCGCTCGCGGTCCTGCTGCCCAGCCTGGGCGTGCTGGTGCGGCGCCTGCACGACACGGGCAAGTCCGGATGGTTCGTCCTGCTGGTCTTCGTCCCGTTGGCCGACATCGCCCTCCTGGTCTTCCTCTGCCTCGACGGCGAGCGCGGTCAGAACAAGTACGGGTCCGACCCGAAGCAGGGACCGGGCGACGCCGCCTCCGCCCCGCAGCCGTCCTACTGAGCGTGATGCCCGCGGCCCGCACCGGAGTTCGTTCCGGTGCGGGCCGCGTGCGGCGACCTCGACGCGGTCTCCGGAAGCGCCGCTGCTGTAGCTGCTCTTGAACCGGGCCAGACACGGCCTAGGCTCCGCGCATCCGCTGTGACCACCCGGTTCTCCGGAGTCTCCAGCAGCTGAAGGGGACCGGAGCCCGGCATCTCCCCCGAGGCGACCGTGTGCCTCGCTTTCCGCACCGCCTCGCCGAATTCCTCCCGGCGGAGGCCCGCGTGCTCGCGCAGGGCCTGGACGACCGCGCCGAAGGTCCGCAGGCTGTCCGACGACTCCGGTTCGCCGCCCCCGCCCGGGCCCGCGTCCGCCGGACCCGTCACGCCCGGACCGAACGGGCCCCCGGTCATTCCCGGCCACCTCCCGCGTACCGTGCCGCTCGCCTTGTGCTCACCTGCAAGGCGCCTATGCTCACGGCCCGTTGCTCGTACGGTCCACCCCGCCTCCTTGTACGCTGACGTTCCGTACTCGGTAGGCTGCTGGTAACCGGCCCTACCGGACGGGCACATTGGGCTCATGACGGCACCCTCTCCCTCCCAAACCCCGTTTACCGTACGTACGTTCGTGCAGTGCTTCCGAGCCTCGAAGCTCGGCGCACGGCTCGCCCGCCAGGTCGCCGTGGCCGAGCTGGACGGCTGGGGCGTCGCGCGCGACAGCGACCTGTCCGGCACCGTCGCGGTGATCGTCGCCGAACTGGCGTCGAACGCGGTGACCCACGGGCGCGTCCCCGGCCGGGACTTCGAACTCCGTCTCACCCTCGACGCCGGCACCCTCGGCATCGAGGTCTCCGACCCGCGCGGCGAACGCCGCCCGCCCTCGCCCGGCGCGGTCGAGGCCCCGCGGTCCCTGGACCAGTCAGGCCGCGGACTGATGCTGGTCGAGGCCCTCGCCGACCGGTGGGAGGTGCTGGACCGCGACGTGGTCGGCAAACCGTCCGCGCCGAACTCGACCTCCCGGCGCCCTTCTCCTCCTGACCCCCCGCGGGTGCGCTCCTCAGGCCCGACGCGGGCGGGGCCGGCCGCCGGCGTGGCGCGCGGGGTCGGCGGAGCCGGCGGGGCCAGCGGAGCCGCCCCAGCGCACCCGGGCGCGCGGGGATGCCGGGCGGGGCGGGACAATGGAGGGTCGAACGAATCCGGGAGGTATCCCTATGACCGAGCCGCAGCCGGCTCCGCGCCCCCGCGAACCCCGCGCGTCCGACGCGTCGCGCGACAAACGGCCGAAGCGGCCCGCCTCGCTGCTCTTCGAGCCGGGCGCGCCGCTGGACGAGGGCGGCGACCGGTTCTTCGACCTGGAATCGATGGAAGACCCGAAGGAACTGCTGCGGCGCGCCACCGAGCTGGCCGTGGCCTTCCGGGCGGCGGCCGAGCGGGCCACCGACTTCCAGGCCCTCGCCGCGGCGCAGCTCACCGACCCGCGCCGCTTCGACCGGCTGACCTATGCCGTGCTGGCCGAGCAGGCCGGGTGGACGGAGGACTACGCCAAACGGATGGCGGAATACGGGGAAGGGCTGCTCAAGGGCATCGGGCCCGTCTAGGCTCCAGACCGCCGGGCGCCTGCCCATCGGGCCGCCGGCCCCGAGCCCTGCCGCCGCCCACTCCCGCCTCGGGCCGCCTCGGGGCCGCCTCGGACCGCCTCGGACCGCCTCAGCCGGGGGGCGCGAACCACCCCCGCCCACTCCCCCACCCGCACGCCCCGGCGCCCCCGGCGCTATCGCTGAACGTAACCACTGCGTGACTACGCGCCGCAAGGTACTCCGCGGTTGCCCGCCTGTCCCGGGTATGGGCGTTTCGTGGAGGCCCCCGCGGGCGGTCCGCTATCAATGGACGCCATGGACGAATGGCATGCCCTAGACATCGTCACCGAAGCCCAGCAGCGCCGACGCGCCACCCGTGTCACCCCCGACGGCGCCGCCTGGCTGGCCTCCGCCAGCGCCTTCCCGCGTGCCGTCAGGGCCTCCTGGGCGGCCCGGCCCACCGCCCCCGGCGTGCTGCCGTGCGGGACCCTGTTCGACGTGGTGAACCTGCCCGCGCTGTTCGGCCGCCGGGTGCTGGACCAGCTGTGGGCGGCCGGCCCCGGCAGCGGGCCGGTGGCCGTGCACCGCGGCCGGGTGCTGCTGCTGGTCACGCCGGGGACCGCCCAGCGGCTGCCGGCCCTGCTGGACTGGGAGGAGTGGGCCGCCGCGGTGCCGGCGATGCTGTGCCACGGCACCGGCGACGCGGTGACCGTGCCGCCGCTGCACAGCCCCGATCCGGACCTCGCCGGGGAAGCCTGTACGGACGGTCCGGTGTCCCGCTGGGTGGTGGCACCCGACAGCCGGCGGCCCTGGCTGCCCGGCGCCGACCACCTGCTGTGGGCCTGTCTGCGGGCCGCCCGCGCGACCCCGGGAAAGGCTGCTCCGTCGCTGGTCAGGGCCCCGGAGCGGCCCTGATCCTTATCGATTTTCCTCCGCCGGGAGCGGGTGCTAAGGTCTAGGACATCAGCAGGCGCCGCTAGCTCAGTTGGTTAGAGCAGCTGACTCTTAATCAGCGGGTCCGGGGTTCGAGTCCCTGGCGGCGCACCTGAAAGCGAAAGCCCTCCGCTTGCGAGCAGGGGGCTTTCGTCGTGCCCTGTACCCATGGGGAACTGGCTGGCCGACACCTACCGCGACCGGATCGTGGACCCCGGCCGCGAACCCCTGTTCCTGCTGCTGGTCGGCCTGCTCGGCTCCTTCCTGTTCATCCGCTTCAGCGTGCGGATGATCCGCCGGGAGGTCTCCTGGTGGCCCGGCAATGTGTCGCCGGGCGGCACCCACATCCACCATGTGGTCTTCGGCCAGGCGTTCATGCTGATCGCCGGCATCGGCTCGGTCGCGGTCCGCAGCGGCGGGCGGGTGACGTACGACGTGCTCGCGGTGGTCTTCGGCATCGGATGCGGACTGGTCCTGGACGAGTTCGCGCTGGTGCTGCACCTGGAGGACGTCTACTGGAAGGAGGAGGGACGGCAGTCCGTCGACGCGGTGATCCTCGCGGTGTCGGTGATCGCGCTGCTGCTGATCGGGCAGGCGCCGCTCGGCGGGTACATCGGCGGCAGCTCCGCCGATTCCTACCTGGTGGGCGCGCTGCTGCTCGGCTTCGTGGTGCTGTGCCTGATGAAGGGCAAGGTGTGGACGGGCCTGCTCGGCGTGATGGTGCCGGTGCTCGCGGTGGTGGGGGCGATGCGGCTGGCCCGGCCGCACAGCCCGTGGGCGCGCTGGCGGTACGCGGCCAGGCCGCGGCGGATGGCGCGGGCGGAGCGGCGCGAGGAGCGCATCCATGTACGGGTCGCCGCGGTCAAGACGTCGATGATGGACGCGGTGGCGGGGGCGCCCACCGTGTCCCGGACCGCTCCGGCCCGGGCGAGGCCCCGGCCGACCCTGGTGGATCTGCCGCCGTCCCGGCTGGAGTTGCTGCTGGCCCGGGTGCTGGGTCCGCTGCGCGCGCCCGGGGCGGCGGCGGCCGTCTGGTACCTGCGGGCGGCCGCCGGCCTCGACGCCGTCACCGCGGCCGTCGCGCCCTTCCGGCGTGACGTGCGGGCCGGTGACAGCGGGGAGTACGTCAACGCCTTCCTGGTCGGCCCCGGCTTCACCGGGGCGGTGCTGGCCTTCGTACTGTCGGTGAGCCTGCGGCGGCGCAAGCGGGCCGCGTGGATCGTCACCGTGCTGCTGGTGGCGGCGTACACCATCGCGACGGCGGTGACGCTGGTGGCCGTCCGGGCCGCGCGCGGCCACCCCTGGAACTGGGTCTCCGCCGCGCTGACGCTGCTGCTGCTCGCCGCGCTGCTGGCCTCCCGCCCGCTGTTCAACGTGCGCGGGGAGCGCGGCAACGCGGCACGCGGGCTGCTGAGCCTGCTGATCGGCGCGGTGGTGGCGCTGGGGGTGGGCACGCTGCTGGTGTACGCCACCGACCGCGATCCGCCGGCGGTGTGGGGGACGAGCGCGCGGTACGCGGCGGTGCGGATCCTCACCGTGTCCCGCCTCTTCCGGCTGCCCGGGGTGCGGGTGCCCGGGTGGACCGACCTCACGATCAATCTGCTGAGCGTGGCGCTGATGCTGTGCGTCCTGCTGGCCTTCTTCCGCGCCCCGCGCGGCCGCGCCCGGCTGCGGCCCGGCGACGAGCAGCGGCTCCGGGCCCTGCTGGCCGGGGCCGCCGCCCCGGATTCCTTCGGCTACTTCGCCCTGCGGCGCGACCACACGGTGTGCTGGTCCCCCGACGGCCGGGCGGCCATCGCCTACCGCGTCACGAACGGGGTCGCGCTGGCGGCGGGCGGCCCGCTCGGCCCGCCCGCCGCCTGGCCGACCGCGATCACCCACTGGCTCGCCCTCGCCCACCGCCACGCCTGGGTCCCGGCGGTCTCCTACGCGGGTCCGGCCGCCGCGACCGCCTACCGGGCCGCCGGCTTCCGGGCGGTCGCGTCCGGCGAGGAGGCGGTGATCGAGGCGGCGGCCTTCGCCGACGCCTTCGGGGAGCCGGCCGCCGGCCCGGCGGACGACGACCTCGCCGGTGTCCGGCGGAACATGCTCGCGGCGGGCTACCGCGTGGTGGCGCGGCGCGGGCAGGAACTCGGCGACGACGAGTGGCAGCAGCTGCGGGCGCTGGTGGACGCCTGGCGCCGCAGGCGCGGCGGACCGGAGCTTGGGCGGCTCGGCGACGCGGCGGACGGCCGGTGCGTGGTGGCGGAGTGCCGCGACCCCCGGGGGCGGGCCTGCGCGGTGCTGGTGTTCGTGCCGTGGGGGGCGGACGGGCTGACGCTGGACCTCCTGCGGCGCGACCGGGAGTCGGGCCGGGCCCCGGTGGACTTCCTGCTGACGGAACTGCTGCTGCGGGCCCGCGCCGATACGCCCCCGCTGGCCGGCATCGCCCGCCTCTCACTCAACGTGCTGCGCTGGCCCTACGACCCGTACGGCCCGCACCGCCGCCCCCGCCACCTGCTCTTCGAGCGCCGCACCGAACTCCCCCGGGTCATGACCGCCGGCCTGATCTCCGGCGCCGCCCTCCTCCCAGCCCGCCGCCCACCCGCCC
>NZ_FMCH01000127.1 GCF_900091855.1 Streptomyces sp. DvalAA-14 | reverse complement strand
GAGGACCCGGGAGCGGCGCTGGAGCGCGCGGTGGGCGAACTGCCGGATCTGGCCGCGCGGCCCGGGGTGCACTCGGTCGCCCTCGCGGTCGACCCGCGCCACTGGGAACTGCTGCGCTTCACCCTCTGGCAGGAAACGGCCCCCGAGGAGCCCGGCGCCGACCGCTACCGGGTGCTGCACCTGTCCCGCCCCGAACTCGACGCGATCGGGACGGGCCGGCAGTGGTGAGCGGTGGCGTCATCGCGTGTCCCGGGGCCCGCCGGGCGGCCGGCCGCGGGACGCGCCTCAGGCCCGGGCCGGTTCGCCGCCCAGCGTGAGTTCGGCGACGACCGCGGCGTGGTCGGAGGGTTGCACGCCGTCCACCGGGAGGTGCCCGGCGCGGCGGGCGGTGCGGATGACGCCCCGCCCGTCCGGCTCCGGGGCGCCGACGAGGATGTAGTCGATGCAGCTCTGCTCGCGGCCGAAGGTGACCGCGTCCTGGCGGGCCAGGTTCCAGGTGCCCCGGGGCAGCCCCGGGTCGGCGAACCGCCAGGCGTCCAGCAGCACCAGGCCCCGGGCGGCGGGCGCGCACTGGTAGCCGCGGATCAGCCGGACCTCGTCGAAGTCGGGCTCGGCGTTGAAGTCGCCGGTGAGTACCGGCGGATAGGCGCCGCGGGCGCGCTCGACGACGAAGGCGGCCACCTCGCGGACCTGTGCGCAGCGGACCGCGGACTCGTCGAGGCCCGAGTTGAGGTGGGTGGTGAAGAAGGGCAGCGGTCCGCCGGGCACGTCGATGGACGCGTACAGGGCGGTCTTGCCGTCGTCGGGGTGGTCGCCGGCGGGCAGCCGCCGCTCGGCCGTCTCCAGCAGCGGGTAGCGGCTGAGCACCGCGATCCCGACGTCCACCGAGGTGTCGCCGCCGTTGCGCTTGTGCCAGCGGTCCTGCACCGGCGAGCGGGACCAGGCCCAGTGCATGCCGAGGCGGTCCGCCAGCCAGCCGGCCAGGTTCTCGGCGGGCTCGGCGCCCTCGGCGCTCCCCCACACCTCCTGCAGACCCAGGATGTCGGGGCGTTCGCGCTCCAGCGTGCGGGCGATCGCCTCGCGGCGCCGCTCCCAGCCGCCGAACCGCCACCACAGGTTCCAGGTCATCACACGAACCGTCCCGCTTGCGTCCACGCGCCGCCGCTCCTCACCACGCTGGGTACCACCTGATCACGCCGGCCGGCGCCGAAGGGACACCTACCCCGGGTGATCATCCCGAACGGTGCCGCGCACGCGGGGACCTGCGTCCCGGCGGGCTTGTGTCGTCCCGGTGGCGGCCGGCGGAGCCGACCGTACCGCCCGGCGTTCAGAGCCGTTCGGGCGCCTCTTCGCGCTGGTCGCTGACGCGGCGGTAGAGGGCCTGGGCCTCGGCGGTGCGGCCGAGTTGGGCCAGGCAGCGGGCTTCGTCGTTGCGGCTGGTGAGGGTGTCGGGGTGGGCCGGGCCCAGGACCTGCTCGCGGGCCTCGGCGACCTCGTGGTAGACGGTGAGCGCCCCGGCCCAGCGGCCGAGCCAGCCCAGGCCCACCGCGATCTCGCGTTTGCTGACCAGGGTGTCCGGGTGGCCGGCGCCGAGCAGCCGTTCGCGGACGGCCGCGACGTCGCGCGCCTCGGCCAGGGCGCGGTCCCACTGGCCGAGCAGCCCGAGGTTGACGCCGAGGGCGTGCCGGACCCGCAGGGTCTGCGGATCGGCGGAGCCGACGGTGCGGGTCAAGGCGGCCACCAGTTCCTCGAACAGGGCGAGCGCGTCCGCGCTGCGGCCCAGGCGGCCCAGGCAGATGCCGATCTCGTAGCGGGCCGCCAGCGTGTCGGGGTGGTCGGGGCCGAGCGTCCGGGCGCGGGCCTCGGCGACCTCGCGGTAGGTCTCCAGCGCCTCCGCCGAGCGGCCGGTGCGGGCCAGCGCGTGCCCGACCTCGAAGCGGGTCACCAGGGTCCGCGGGTCGTCGGGGCCCAGCACCCGGGTGCGGGCCTCGGCCACCTGGACCGCGGTGGTGTAGACCTCCTCCGTGCGGCCGAGCAGCCCGAGGTTGACGCCGAGGTTGTGCTTGCACTGCAAGGTGTCGGGGTCGTCGGGGCCGGCGGTGCGTTCGCGGGCGGCGAGCACCGCGGAGTACTCCTGGTGGGCCTCCAGATGGCGGCCGAGCCGGCCCAGTTCGTACGCCGCCTCCTGCCGGGCCACCAGGGTGTCGGGGTCGTCGGGGCCCAGGACGCGGCGGCGGGCCTCCGCCACGTACTCGTACATCCGCAGGCCCTCCTCGGTGCGGCCGAGCCGGGTCAGGCAGTAGGCGGCCTCGTGGCGGCTGGCCAGGGTGTCGGGGTGTTCGCTGCCCTGTGCCCGGTCGCGGGCGGCGGCCACCGAGGTGTGCAGCTCGTACGCCTGCTGCCAGTTGCCGACCCGGCCCAGGTCGATGGCCTCGGCGTGCCGGGCGGCCAGCGCGGCGAGTGCGTCCGGGCTCGCCTCGACGGCCACCGGGCGGGTGGACCAGGCGGCGGTGAGTTCGTGGTGCGGCGGGGCGCTGATGCGGTGGGCCCGGGTGGAGCGGGCGGGGCTGCCGGTGGTGAGCTCTCGGGCCCAGTCCGGCAGGGGGGCGGGGACTGCCGGGCGGGTGGCCGCGCCGACCCCCGCGCGCATGGCCTTGAGCCGGCCGGCGACGTCGGCGGCGTCCTGCGGCCGGTCCTCGGGGTCCTTGGCCAGCAGGTCCAAGATGAGCCGTTCGAGCTCCTCCGGCAGTTCCGGGCGGGTCAGGCGCGGCGGCTCGGGCACGTTGTCGCGGTGGCCGACCAGGATCGACCAGGCGTCGCCCAGGTCGAACGGCGGCGCCCCGGTGGCCAGTTCGTAGAGCACGCAGCCCAGCGAGTACAAGTCGCTGCGGTGGTCGACCTCGGAGGCGTCGATCTGCTCGGGTGACATGTAGTGCGGCGTGCCCATCGCGACACCGCTGCCGGTGAGACGGGAGGTGAAGCCGATGTCGTGGCCCAGGCGGGCGATGCCGAAGTCGCAGATCTTCACCGTGCCGTCGGGGAGCCGGATGATGTTGGCCGGCTTCAGGTCGCGGTGCACCACCCCTTGGGCGTGGGTGTAGGCGAGCGCGTCGGCGACCTGCTCGGCGATGTCGGTGATGTCCGGGACCGGCAGTGGATTGCGGCCGGCGTCGTCCAGGGTCTGGAGCAGGTTGCGGCCGTCGAGCATCTCCATGACCAGGAAGAGCACCCCGTCGTGCTCGCCGAAGTCGTGCACGACGGTGATGCCGCGATGCTGGAGCGCGGCCGCGACCCGGGCCTCGCGGCGGAAGCGCTCCTGCAGGACCCGGGTGAAGCCGGCGTCGCCGGAATGCCCGGCGGGTTTCAGGCATTTCACCGCGACCCGGCGGCCGAGCGACTCGTCCAGCGCACGCCAGACCTCTCCCATCCCGCCCCGGCCGATCAGCTCGTGCAGCCGGTAGCGGCCCTGGATCAGAGCGCTGTCCGTCCCGTTGTCGTCCGGTATTCCGGTCACCGGTGTCAGATGTCCTTCGTGATGTCCAGCCACCATCGCGCGCCGCCGCCCCCGTGCCTCTCGGTGCCTCCGCTGTCCCAGTATGGCCGCGACCGGGGACGTGCGGGACAGCGCATCAGGGCATTTCGGGTCCCGGGGCCGGCAGGCGGTACGCCGACGGGTGGGTGCCGGGGCCGAGTCGTCCGACCGCCTTGAGAATGTGGCCGGGCGGCAACTGCCAGCGGACCGTGGCCGGTATCGCCCGCAGCGCCCGCCCGGTGGCGCGCAGCCGGCGGTCGGTGGCGGTCTGCGACGGCCCAGGCCCGCCGCCGTACAGCGTGTGGGCGTAGGCCGGCAGGCTGGCGAAGGCGGCGCCGGCCAGGGTCCGCCAGAACGCCAACCGTACCGGCAGCAGGACAGTGGGCACCGGCGGCGCCTTGAGGAAGCGGAGCACCTCGAGTGCCTCGGGGGTGGCTTCGAGTTCCGGGCGGACCCGGTCGAAGTAGCGGGCGAGTCCCGCGGTGTCGGCGGGGACATCGGCCGGGTCGAGGCCGACCAGCCGGGCTGCCCGGCGCTGTTCGTCCACATAGGCGTCGGCGTGGGCGTCGGTCAGCGGGAAGCCGGAGCGGCGGGCGACGTGCAGGTACGAGTCGATCTCGGCGCAGTGCACCCAGAGCAGCAAGTCGGGGTCGTCGACGCCGAATCGCTTCCCCGTGTCGGGTCGGTTCCCGACAGCCTGCGGTGGATGCCCCGGATCCGGGCGCCGGCGCGTTCGGCGGCCGGGGTGGTGCCGTAGGTGATCTCGCCGACGAACGACGCGGTGCGCAGCAGGCGGCCCCACGCGTCACGGCGGAAGTCGGAGTTCTGCACGACGCCGCGCACCGCCCGCGGGTGCAGCGCCTGCAGATAAAGGGCGCGGACACCGCCGATCCACATGACGGGATCGCCGTGCATCTGCCAGGTCACCGAGTCGGGTCCGAACAGTCCG
The DNA here is from genome assembly GCF_900091855.1 of Streptomyces sp. DvalAA-14. Classification (GTDB taxonomy): domain Bacteria; phylum Actinomycetota; class Actinomycetes; order Streptomycetales; family Streptomycetaceae; genus Actinacidiphila. The sequence continues at coordinate 754 of NZ_FMCH01000127.1, read as the reverse complement.
GGGTCCGCGTCACGCATGGCCGCCTCCTTCGTCCGCTCCACGGTAGTCCCCGCCGGCCGCGGGCCGGCCTCCGCTGCCAGGTCCACGGCCCGGTCCTGCTGCACTCCTGCCGCGGTCCCGGCCCGGTCCCGGCCAGGTCCGGGAGGGCCCGCCGACACCCCCGCCCCGGCGGAGCCGGATTTCGCCGCCGCCGTGGGCGATACTGCGATTGCGCTGGTGGGCGGCCTGTCCACCGGCCCGCGGACGAACGCGAGGACGTACACACGCATGGCCGACGGGCAGGACAACCACCGCGACAGCGACCCGGGCGAGCCGCGGCGGCTGCCGCCGGGGACGGAGGCCGGGGCGGACGCGGGGGTGGTCCCGGCCGGAGCGGCGGGGCCGGCCGTGCGGCGCCCGGCCCGCCACCGGGTCGCGCGCTGGGTGACCCTGGGTCTGTCCATGGCGGTGCTGCTGACCGCGGGCACGGGCGCCTTCGTCTATCTGCGGCTGAACGGCAATCTGCGGGACCTGCCGCTGTTCGGCGGGATCGGGGACGCCGGCACCGAGCGGCCGGACTCCTTCGGCCGCACCCCGGTCAACGTGCTGGTGATCGGCTCCGACACCCGTTCGGACCCGGCGGACTGCCGGCTCGGCGGCGACTGCGGCCCGGGGCAGAACGCCGACGTCGAGATGGTGCTGCACATCGCCGCGGACCGCTCGCACGCCTCTGTGCTCAGCCATCCCCCGCGACACCGTGATGCGGCTGCCGGCC
>NZ_FMCH01000047.1 GCF_900091855.1 Streptomyces sp. DvalAA-14 | reverse complement strand
CCGGCCCCGCCGGGCGGCAGCGCGGGGAGATCCGCCAGCAGACCGGTGATCCGCAGGTCCACCGCCGACACGCGCAGACCCACCCCGTCCGCCGCGGCCTCCCACAGCACGTCCCGCAGCCGCTGCGCGGTCAGCGGCAGCGGCTCGTCCGCCGCCGCGTCGAAGGCCGCCTCGACCCGGACCGGCAGATGCGGCAGCGCCCCCGTCGGCGCGCCGGCCGGCAGCTCCGCCTCGTCCCAGTCCGCGGGCAGCACCGCGACCTCGCGCAGCCGTACCCCGGACATCCCGGCCGCCGCCTGCCGCAGCGCCCGCACCGCGGCGCTCTCCGTGATCCACGCCAGGTCCTGCGGCCCGCCCAGCGGCAGGAGGCGGCCCAGGGCGACCTGCTCCCGGACGCTGCGGGTCAGTCGGTCCATCGTCACGGGCATCGCCTTCCGTGGGCCGACCACCCGAACGGGGGTCGGCGGAACCCTTCGGCCGCATCCCCGGAGCGGTTCGGGGCACGTCCACCTAGTGTGGGACACGGAGCAGCCCAGACGAAGGGACGACTCGCGATGACCGACGCACAGCAGGGCAGGCCCGGAACCGAAGGTCCGTCACATCCCCTCGGCGCAAGGACACTGGAGAAAGGCGGCGGTGGCGACAGCGGCCGCAAGGCGCTCGGCCCCCCGGCCGGCCGCGGGCGCACCAGCATCGCCGACGGCGTGGTGGAGAAGATCGCCGGGCTCGCCGCCCGCGACGTGGTGGGTGTGCACGCCATGGGCACCGGCCTGTCCCGGACCTTCGGCGCGGTCCGCGACCGGGTGCCCGGCGGCCGGACCTCGGTCAGCCGCGGTGTCAAGGCCGAGGTCGGCGAGGTGCAGACCGCGCTGGACCTGGACATCGTGGTCGACTACGGCGTCTCCATCGTCGATGTCGCCCGCGCCGTACGGGAGAACGTGATCGCCGCCGTGGAGCGGATGACCGGTCTGGAAGTGGTCGAGGTCAACGTCGCCGTCGGCGATGTGAAGCTCCCCGACGAGGAGGACGAGGACGACCGTGAACAACGGGTCCAGTAGCGGCACCTTCGGCGGCGCACCAGCCGTTCGGCAGGCAACGAACGAGGGGACGGAGGGCCCGGGATGAGCGCGGCGGTGATCGGCCTGGCCGTCGGGATGGTGCTCGCCTTCGCCGGGTTCTTCGGCGGATTCGGCGCGTTCCTCCTGGTGGCGGGCCTCGGCGCGATCGGCTTCGTGGCGGGCAAGTTCATCGACGGCGACCTCGAACTGGGAGAGTTCTTCCGCCCGCGCGACCGCGATCGCGATCGTGACCGGCGGCGCTGATGTCGGCGCCCGTCCCCGAGCAGCTGCCGCCGGCCGAGCGCGGCGCGCTGCGGATCGCGGACCGAGTCGTGGCCAAGATCGCCGCGTACTCGGCCGGTGAGGTGCTCGCCGGCCTGCCCGACGCCGACCTGGTGCCGCGCGAGGCCGCCCCGCACGCCACCGTGTCGATCCGCAAGGACACCGCGCGGCTGCGGCTCGCCCTCGAACTCGGCTATCCCGCCGACCTCGGCGCGGTGACCGCGGCGGTACGCCGTCATGTCGCCAGCCGGGTCGAGGCGCTGACCGGGCTGGCGGTTCCCGAGCTGGCCATCGAGATCGAGCGGCTGCACTCGCTGACCGTCCGCCGCAAGAACGAGGGGAGGGTGCGGTGAGCGACACCGGCCCGGCCGGCCGGCCGGAGCATGACGACGAACCCACCCGGGAGCTGCCCACGGCGGTCGGCGTCCGGCCGCCCGGCCAGGAGCGGGGCGGCCTGCTGCGGTACACCGAACCGGACCAGGAGCCGGGCCCGGCGGACGGCGCGGACGCCAAGCGGTTCTGGGCGCACCGCCGGGTGCCCTCGGCCATCACCGCCGCCCTCTCGTTCGGCCTGTCCGGGCTGTTCCTCTACGACGTGTCATCGGTGCGGGCCGGCCGCAAGGCGCTGCTGTGGCGCAAGTCGCTGGCGCACCAGCTCGCCACCCGCCACCTGGACAACGTGTGGATCATCGTCGGCGCCATCGTCTGCGGGCTGCTCGGCCTGTGGCTGCTCGTGCTGGCGGCCACCCCCGGTGAGCGCTCGGTGCTGCCGATGGCCCGCCGCGGCACCTCGGGCGTGCGGGCCGGGCTCGACCGGCACGCGGCCGAACTCGTGCTGCGCGACCGGGCGATGGAGGTGCCCGGCATCCGCTGGGTCCGGGTCGCCGTCGGCCGCCGCCGGGTCCGGGTCCGCGCCACCTCGCACTTCCGCGAACTGCCCGACGTACGGCGCGACCTGGGCGAGGGCCTGGCCGAGGCGGTCCGCCAACTCGGACTCGCCAAGTCCCCCGAATTGCGCGTACGGGTCGAGCGCGCCGACAAGAAGGCGTGAGGAGACAGCCGATGAGCCGCATCACGATCAACCGCGTCCTGCTCGCCTTCATCGGCCTGGTGCTGCTCGCCCTGGGCGTGGCCGTCCTGATCGGCAGCCTCGACCTGCAGCGCCACTGGGACTTCCACCTGCCCTCGTCGTGGCCCTTCTCCGGCTCCAAGGACGTGCTGCTCACCCGGCACGACCGGCGGCTGTACCGGCACCGCGACTGGTGGTGGCCGGTGGTCATCGCCGGACTCGCGGTGATCTTCCTGGTCTCCCTGTGGTGGCTGCTCGCGCAGTTCCGCACCCGGCGGATGCGCCAGTTGCGCATCGACAGCGGCGACGGCCAGGGCGCGCTGATCAGCGGCCGGGCCCTGGAGAACGTGCTGGCCGCCGAGGCGGAGGCGTACGAAGGGGTGGAATGGGCCGGCGCGGTCCTGGTCGCACTGCACGGGCAGCCGCAGGCCCGGCTCGTCCTCGGCCTGGCCCCGCACGCGACCCCGGTGGAGCTGGTGACGGGCCTGGACGCCGAGGTGCTGGCCCACGCCCGGACCTCGGCGGGGCTGGGCGAACTCCCCACCGAGGCCCGGCTGCGGGCGGTCCGGCACCGCGCCAGCCGCGTCACCTGACGCCGCGTCGCCCGCCGGTCAGCCGGCGCCGCCGCGCCCGGTGCCGGCCCGCGG
>NZ_FMCH01000130.1 GCF_900091855.1 Streptomyces sp. DvalAA-14 | reverse complement strand
CCGCGCAGCGCAGGCGTCACCGACGCCTACCGCCGTACTGCTGGACCACCGACGGTCTGGACGGCGTGCGCCTGGCGCCGTTCCAGCTGCTCGCCGTCCAGGACCGCAGCCTCGCCGCGCTGCCGCACGACCGGCAGCTGGCGCTGATCGACCGCCTGGCCGCGGCCGACACCAGCGGCCTGCTGCGGACCACCGGCCGGCTGATGGTGGACACCGGGGACGAGGCGTCGGTCGCCGAGGGGGTGCGCTGGTGGCTGGAGCTGACGGAGGCCGGCGGCGAGGGCATGGTCGTCAAGCCGCTGGCCGCGCTGGTGCGCAACGAGGCGGGCCGGCTGGTGCAGCCCGGCGTGAAGTGCCGCGGCCGGGAGTATTTGCGGATCATCTACGGTCCGGAGTACACCCGCCCCGAGCACCTGGCCCGGCTGCGGAACCGGGCCCTGGGCCACAAGCGCTCCCTGGCCCTGCGCGAGTACGCCCTCGGTCTGGAGGCCCTGGACCGGCTGGCGGCGGGTGAGCCGCTGTGGCGCGTGCACGAAGCGGTGTTCGCGGTGCTGGCCCTGGAGTCGGAGCCGGTCGACCCGCGGCTGTAGGGGGGCGGCGCCGGCACACCGGAGCGTGCCGCGCGGCCCCCGGCATGGGAAGGTCTTCTTCCATGGGATTCCACGTGGACTCCGAGACCGGGCGGCTGCGCAGCGTCATCCTGCACCGCCCGGATCTCGAACTGAAGCGCCTGACCCCGACCAACATGGACGCGTTGCTCTTCGACGACCTCCTGTGGGTCCGCCGGGCCCGCGCGGAGCACGACGGCTTCGCCGATGTGCTGCGCGACCGCGGCGTGCGGGTGCACCTGTTCGGCGACCTGCTGCGCGAGACCATGCGGCTGCCGGAGGCGAAGAAGCTCGTGCTGGACCGGGTCTTCGACGAGAAGGAGTACGGCCCGCTGGCCACCGGACACCTGCGGGCCGCCTTCGAGCAGCTGGACGCCGCCGCGCTGACCGAGGCGCTGATCGGGGGCATGACCAAGCGGGAGTTCCTGGCCGGCTTCCCCGAACCGGTCTCGGTCCGCTTCCACGCCATGGACCTGGACGACTTCCTGCTCAACCCGCTGCCCAACCACCTGTTCACCCGCGACACCTCGGCGTGGGTCTACGACGGCGTGAGCATCAACGCGATGCGCTGGCCGGCCCGCCAGCGCGAGACCGTGCACTTCGAGGCGATCTACCGCTACCACCCGCTGTTCGCCGGCGGCGGCTTCCACGTGTGGTCCGAGGGCCAGGCCGCCTACCCCTCCACCATCGAGGGCGGTGACGTGCTGGTCATCGGGAAGGGCGCGGTGCTGATCGGGATGAGCGAGCGCACCACCCCGCAGGCCGTGGAGATGCTGGCCCGCGGTCTGTTCACGGCTGGTTCGGCGCGGACCATCGTGGCCCTCGACATGCCGAAGACCCGGGCGTTCATGCACCTGGACACGGTGATGACCATGGTCGACGGGGACACCTTCACCCAGTACGCGGGGCTGGGCATGCTGCCCTCCTACACCATCGAACCCGGCTCGGGGGAGGGCGACCTGAAGGTCACCGACCATCCGCCGGAGCACATGCACCGGGCCGTCGCGGCGGCCCTCGGGCTGGACGCGATCACCGTGCTCACCGCCACCCAGGACGTGCACGCCGCCGAACGCGAGCAGTGGGACGACGGCTGCAACGTCCTGGCCGTCGAGCCGGGCGTGGTGATCGCCTACGAGCGCAACGCGACCACCAACACCTTCCTGCGCAAACGCGGCGTCGAGGTGATCGAGATCCCGGGCAGCGAGCTGGGCCGCGGCCGGGGCGGTCCGCGCTGCATGAGCTGTCCGATCGAGCGCGACGCGGTGTGAGCGGGACCACGGGACCGAGGAGCCGGGGGCCTGTATAAGAATGCCGACTATCGTATAGAGTTCCGGAGTTCGCCCCGGCCCCCCGACCTAGGAGTCCCCGCATGGCCGTCGACCTCAAGGGCCGGCACTTCCTCAAGGAGCTGGACTTCACCCCCGAGGAGTTCCGCCACCTCGTGGAACTGGCCGCGGAGCTGAAGGCGGCCAAGAAGGCGGGCGCCGAGCAGCAGCGGCTGCGGGGCAAGAACATCGCGCTGGTCTTCGAGAAGACGTCCACCCGGACCCGCTGCTCCTTCGAGGTCGCCGCCGCCGACCAGGGCGCGGCCACCACCTACCTCGACCCGTCCGGCTCCCAGTTCGGCCACAAGGAGTCGGTCAAGGACACCGCCCGGGTGCTGGGCCGGATGTTCGACGGCATCCAGTACCGCGGCCACGGCCAGCGGATCGTCGAGGAGCTGGCGGCGTACGCCGGGGTGCCGGTCTGGAACGGCCTCACCGACGAGTGGCACCCCACCCAGATGCTGGCCGACGTGCTCACCATGACCGAGCACAACCCCAAGCCGCTCGGCGAGATCTCCTACGCCTACCTCGGCGACGCCCGCTCCAACATGGGCAACTCGCTGCTGGTCACCGGCGCGCTGCTCGGCATGGACGTACGGATCGCGGCGCCCCGGGGCCTGTGGCCCGACGACGCGGTCACCGCCGAGGCCCGCCGGCTGGCCGCGGCCACCGGCGCGCGGATCACCCTCACCGAGGACGTCGGCGAGGCGGTGCGGGGCGCGGACCACGTGCACACCGACGTCTGGGTGTCGATGGGCGAGCCGAAGGAGGTCTGGGACGAGCGGATCGCGCTGCTCAAGCCGTACGCCGTCACCGCCGAGGTGATGCGGGCCACCGGCAACGCGCGGGCCACCTTCCTGCACTGCCTGCCCGCTTTCCACGACCTGGGCACCGCGGTCGGCCGGGAGGTCCACGCGCGGCACGGGCTGGAATTCCTCGAGGTCTCCGACGAGGTCTTCGAATCCGAGCGGTCGGTCGTCTTCGACCAGGCGGAGAACCGTATGCACACCATCAAGGCGGTCCTGGTGGCGACGCTGGCCTGAGCGGCCCGGCGTGATCCCCGGCGGCGGACCGGCGCGGGCCCGGGCGGCGGCGGCCCCCCGGACGGGCGGTTCAGGACAGGATGAACCAGACCGCCTTCCCACTGCCGGTCAGCCGGCAGCCCGAGGACGCGCTGAGCGTCCGGATCAGCAGCAGTCCGCGCCCGCCCTCGGCCAGCGACTCCAGCGGGACCGCGTCCGGGGCCACCGACTGGATCGGGATCAGCCGGGTGAAGCCGGCCGGCACCTCGCGCCCCGGGTCGTGCACCTCCACCTGGAAGCCCCGCGCCAGCAGTTCGACGATGAGCTCGATGGGGCCGCCGGGGGTGTGCTCGACGGCGTTGGTCACCACCTCGGCGGTGAGCAGCTCCGCGGTGTCGCAGTCGAAGCCCTCGGCCCGCGCCGGTTCGGCGAGCAGATCCCGGATCATCGCCCGGGCCAGCGGCACTGCTGCGGGGGAGTGGGGCAGCGGTATCCGCCACAGGCTGCAGCGCTCCGGCGTGCCGTCCGGCGCGCATCGCGGGCTGGTCATCGGGTGGGATCCCTTCCTCGTCTCCCTCCAGCGTACGAACCCGGCAATGGAGACAGCGGGGGCATAGCAGTCCCGAGCTGTTTGACACCGTAATCGGTATGGCCGTACCGCCGGGCCGGCGGCGCACCGCGGATCGCGGTACCCGACGCGGTCCCCGGAGTTCTTTCTGGCGCACCGGAATCCGTGACCAGGAAATGCGCGACTCCAGCGAGGAAGTCCGGCAGCGCTGTCGGCAGCCCTTTCCGCGCACTCTTCTCCCTCGGTCGGCGGATTTGACGCGATCCTGCCGGCGCAAACGGAAGCGGCGCCCGGCTTCGGGCCCGAATGACGCCGGAACGACCGACTCGGACCGCTGACGGAGTGCCGGCACCGCCCCGCCGCCTTCCCGGCCGCGGCGGTCGAAGGGATCGATCGAACGAATACACCCGTATTGCGGATAGGGAAAGGTATTACTCAGGAACTCGGCATCCCGTGGACACGACTCCCCTTCGCCCGCGGAGACCTGGCGGCGCGCCGTCGGCGCGCTGGCCGACCGCCTCGGCGGCCCGGTGCTCACCGCCGGCACGGAGGGCTACGACGAGGAGACGGCGGTGTTCAACCTCGCCGTCGCCCATCACCCCGCGGTCGTGGTGGGGGCGACGAGCGCCGCGGACGTCTCGGAGGCGGTGCGCTTCGCCGGCCGGCACGGGCTGAACGTCGCCGTGCTCAATACCGGCCACGGACCGTCCGTTCCGGCCACCGACGACACGCTTCTGATCACGACCCGGCGCATGTCCGACGTGGCGATCGACCCCGAGCGGAAAACCGCCCGGGTGGCGGCCGGAGTGCGTTTCCAGCAACTGGTGGAGGCCGCGACCGCACACGGGCTGGCGCCGCTTCCCGGCTCCTCCCCGGGGGTCGGCGTGATCGGCTACACCCTGGGCGGCGGAGTCAGCTCCACCATGGGACGCGCCTATGGCTGGGCCTGCGACCATGTGACCGCCATCGAGGTGTGACCGCGGACGGTGAACGGCACGAGGTCAGCGAGCGGTCGGAGCCGGAGATGTCCCAGGACGGGAGGCAGCCGGGATTCTTGTCCGCACCCGGGTGATTGTCCTGTCCCCGGGCCCGCCAGCGGGTAGGCCTTGCTGCCGTCCAGCACTTGTGCCCGCCGCAGGAGACCCGGTGACCCGACTGGCCCATTGGTGCTTCGCGCACCGTAAGAGAGTCGTCGCCTTCTGGGTGCTGGCCGTGATCGTCACCTTCGGGCTGAGCCGGGCGATCGGCAGCCACTACAACGAGAGCGTGAGCCTGCCGGGCACCGACTCTCAGGCCGCGGTGAAACTCCTGACGGACAACTTTCCGGCGGCCTCCGGGGAGGGCGACCAGGTCGTCTTCGAGGCGACAGGCGGCGCCACCGTCCGCTCCCCGGCGGTGGAGCGCCGGGTGAAGGCAGCCCTCGGCAAGGTGGCCGCGGTGCCCGGGGTGGAGTCCGTCGTCAGCCCCTACAGCAAGCAGGGGGCCGCGCAGATCAGCGGCGACGACGCGGTGGCGTTCGCCCGGGTCACCTGGCGGCAGAAGGCCGCGAAGGTCACCAAGGACGACGCCCGGCACCTGATCGAGGCCGCGAAGACGGCGGACGGGCCGGGCGTGCGCGTCTCGCTGGGTGGCGCGTCCATCTCCAACGAGGAGAGCACCGGCCCGGGGGTGTCGGTCACCGTCGGCGTGGTGGCCGCGCTGATCATCTTGCTGATCGTCTTCGGCGGGGCCGTCTTCTCGTCGCTGATGCCCCTGCTGACCGCGGCGGTCGCCCTGGTGCTCGGCACCTCGGTGATCAGCCTGCTGTCCCACGCGATGGACACCCCGAGCGTCTCCACCGACCTCGCCGTCCTCATCGGCCTCGGCGTCGGGGTCGACTACGGCCTGTTCATCATCAGCAGGCACCGCACCGCGGTACGGGCCGGCCAGTCCTACGCCGCCGCCTCCGACGAGGCGGTGAACACCTCCGGCCGGACCGTGCTGTTCGCCGGCATCACGGTGTGCATCGCGCTGCTGGGGCAGTTCGCCCTGGGGGTCAACTTCCTCTACGGCCTGTCGGCCTCCTCGGCGATCACCGTCGCGCTGACCATGGCCACCTCGCTGACCTTCCTGCCCGCCATGCTCGGCTTCCTCGGCCCGAAGGTGCTGTCCCGGCGGGAGCGCGCCGCCCTGGCCGCCAAGGGCCCGATCTCGACCGACGCGAGCGGCTTCTGGCTGGGCTGGGCGCGCGCGATCGAGACACACCGGCTGTTCGTCGGGATCTCCTCGCTGGCCGTGGTCGTGGTGGTCGCGCTGCCCATCTTCAGCCTGCGCCTGGGGTCCGCCGGCGCCGGCAACGACCCGGCCTCGTCCACCACCCACCAGGCCTTCACCGCCCTGGCCAAGGGTTTCGGCCCGGGATTCAACGGCCCGTTCCAACTCGTCGGCCGGGTCCCGGGACCGGCGGCGACCACGGCTTTCGCGGACTTGCTGCGCACGGCCGCGCGGACGCCGGGAGTGGCCTCGGTGACCCCGGCGGTGACCTCACCGAACGGCGAGGTCGAGCTGGCGATCCTCTACCCGACCACCGATCCGGGCGCGAGCCGGACCGTCACCCTGGTCAACACCATCCGCCACGACCTGGTCCCCGCGGCCGAGGACGGGACCGGCCTGGTCGTGCACGTCGGCGGCGTCACGCCCACCAACATCGACTTCTCCCGGGTGCTGAGCGGCAAACTGCCGCTGTTCGTCGCGGTGGTGGTCGTCCTGGCGTTCCTGCTGCTGATGGCGGTCTTCCGCAGCCTGCTGATCCCGCTGGTGGCGGCGGTCATGAACCTGCTGTCGGTCGGCGCCGCCCTCGGCGCGCTGAACGCGGTGTTCACCTGGGGCTGGGGCAGTTCGGCCCTCGGCCTGACCGGCACCGGCCCGGTCGACGCCTTCATCCCGGTGCTGCTGTTCTCGGTGCTCTTCGGACTCTCGATGGACTACGAGGTCTACCTGGTCAGCCGGATGCAGGAGGAATGGCACCACCGGCACGGCGCCGCACGCGACGCCGTCGCGCGCAACCACCGGGCGGTGACGGTCGGCCAGGCCAAGAGCGGGCGGATCATCGCCGCGGCGGCCGGCATCATGATCCTGGTCTTCGGCTCCTTCCTGCTCGGCGACCAGCGCGTCCTCAAGGAGTTCGGCTTCGGCCTGGCCTTCGCGGTCCTCGTCGACGCCCTGGTGATCCGCGGTCTGCTCGTCCCCGCCCTCATGCACCTGATGGGCCCCGCGAACTGGGCGCTGCCCGCCCGGCTGGAACGCGTGGTGCCCAACCTCAGCATCGAGGCGACGGACAGCGACGACCACTGAGACCGGCCGGGCACGGGAAGCCGGCCGGGATCCGCGGCCGGGATCCGCGGCCGGGATCCGCGGCCGGGATCCGAGGTCCGGATCCGGACCTCGGCGCCCCGCGCCGGTAAATTCTGTATGCACCCAGGCCGCAGCGGGTGATTGCCTGACAATACCGGACAGGTCGGAGTGGTTTAGGTTTCCGACGCTTCGCGTTAACCAAGGTGTCACCTTCGACGGCGGCGCCGTTCTGTCGCTTCTCTTACGCTGATCGCGACAGCAACTCCCGCACCGCCAAAGGGGAGTTGCTGCCGTACGTCCGTGTCGCGCATCGGCTCCTCGAATTACTTGTGCGGGAGAGTGTTCCGCATCCTTCTGCTTGAGCTCCTACCTTTTTAATCGTCGGCGGCTGTGGGCTACCCTTAGAGTTGACAGGGCCTCAATGAAAAGACGCAGTTGGTCCATCCGTCGCAAATTCACGGCATTGCTGTTGCTTCCCCTGCTGTCACTGGCGGCCTTGTGGGCCTATGCGGCCAACCTCTCCCTCGGCAACGCGCTCACCCTGGAACACGAGAACACCATCGGCAACCGGCTGGCGGCCCCGCTCGGGCGCGCCATCGTCGTGCTGCAGGGCGAGCGGCGCAGTTCGGTGATCGCCGCGGTGGCGCCGGGCGCGGATCCGGCCGGGCTGAACCGCAGTCGCAAGCTGTCGGACGCCGCGGTGGCGGCCTTCCTCAAGCAGGCGCACAACGGCAGCGTCCGCGGTGACGAGAGCGCCGCCGTGCGCAGGGGCGTCGACGGCGCCGAGCGGGCGCTGGGCACGCTCCCGGCGACCCGGCAGGGCGTCGACGCCGGCAAGCTGACCGGTGACGCCGTCCTGGCGGCCTACACCGCCGTCGACAACAGCATCTCCGAGGCGCTGCGCGCCATGACGATCCTGCCGAACCAGGACGCCCAGGACTTCGGCCAGGCGCTGTACACCCTGGTGCCCGCCGGCGACGTGCTGTCCCAGGAGGACGCGCTCATCTCGGCCGCGGCCGCGAGCCCGGCCCACCGGCTGGACCCGGCCGGCTACAGCGCCGTCGTCCAGGACATCGGGACGCAGCGGACGCTCACCGCCCAGGCGGTCGCGCGCTTCCCCGCCCCGCAGCGCACCCCGTTCCTGAAACTCGCGGCGCCCGACGGCTCGCTGGGCCGGATCACGGCCATGGAGGACCAGCTCATCGCGGCCGGACCGGCCGCCAAGAGCCTGCCGTTCCCCATCGAGAGCTGGCGCGGCGCCTACGACGCGGAGGACAAGGCGGCCTCCTCCACCGCGCTGGACGACATCTCGCTGGTCTTCACCCGTACCGGCCCGCCCGCCCGCCGGGCGTTCATCGAACTCGTGCTCGCCGGGCTGCTGGGTCTGATCGCGCTGATCGTCTCCGTCTTCATGTCGATCCGCATGGCACGCTCGCTGATCGGTGACGTCGGCCGCCTGCACAGCTCGGCGCGCAATCTCACCGACAAGCAACTGCGCGACGTGGTGGGCCGGTTGCGGCGCGGCGAGAGCGTCGATGTGCGCGGCGACATGGCCCGCCCGGTCTTCGTCAACCGTGAGATGGCCGAACTGGGCGCCGCCTTCGACGCCCTGCAGCTCACCGCCGTCGAACTCGCCCAGGAGGACATCCGGTTGCACCGCGGGATCAGCGACGTCTTCGTGAACCTCGCCCGCCGCAGCCAGACCCTGGTCCACCGCCAGCTCAGCATGCTCGACGCGATGGAGCGGCACGAGGAGAACCCCAGGACGCTGGAGGAGCTGTTCCGGCTCGACCAGCTCGCCACCCGGATGCGCCGCTACGCGGAAGGCCTGATCATCGTCTCGGGCGCGCCGCCCGGGCGCTTCTGGCGGCACGCGGTGCCTGCCGTGGACGTGGTGCGCGGCGCGATCGCCGAGACCGAGGACTACGCCCGGGTGGTGGTGCTGCCGGTGCCGTCGGTGGGCATCCGCGGGCGCGCCGCCGCCGACGTGATCCACCTGCTCGCCGAACTCATCGAGAATGCCGAGGTGTTCTCGCCGTCGGACAGTGAGGTGCGGGTCAGCCTGGGCACCGCGGCCGGCGGACTGATCATCGAGATCGACGACCGCGGTCTGGGCATGCCCAGCGAGGAACTGGCCGCCGCCAACGCCCGGATCGGCTCCTCGCTCGACGTGAGCACGCTGGACAGCACGCGGCTCGGCCTGGTGACGGTCGGCCGGCTGGCCCAGCGGCACGCCATCAGCGTGTCGTTGCGGCAGTCCCCGTACGGCGGGGTCAACGCGGTGGTGCTGATCCCGCAGGACCTGCTGGAGTGGGAGCCGGCCGCCATCCCGCCGCCCGGGCCCGCCCGGCCGGCGCCCGCGCCCGGCCAGCGGCATCCCTGGATGCGGCCCGGCGGTGACGGCGAGGTGCTCGGCGACAGCGCCGAGCCGATGCCGATGTCCGCGCCGTACGCCGGCCAGGCGGCCGGCGGTCCCGCGCCCTCGGGTCCCGTGCACGCCGCCCAGGCGTATCCCGCCCAGGCACATGCCGCCCAGGCACACACCGCCCAGGGCTATTCCGCCCAGGCCCACAGCGCGCCCGCGGCCGGCTGGCCCACCTCGCCCGGCCCGGGCGGCGGTTACGTACCGGCATCGTCCTTCCCGCCGGTGGCGGAGTACGACGAGGCGGACATGATCGACGGCTTGCCGCGCCGGGTGCCGCAGGCCAGCCTGGCCCGTGAACTGCTCAACGAGTCCGAGGAGATGGACGCGGGGCGGCTGATGGACTGGGGCGGCTCCGGCGCCGCCCCCGACCACCAGTCGGCCGGATCCCCCTCGTCCTGGGCACCGTACGAGGAGACCGGCGACTTCCGGGACACCGGCCCGTCCCACGGCACCGGGTCGTTCCACGGCCCGGGGCCGTCCCAGGACCCCGGCTCGTACGCCGGGCAGTGGCCGGGCGGGAGACGTCCGGAGCGGGCGGGCTACGGGCTGCCGGGCTACGAGAGTCCGGCCGGGCGGCCCGAGCAGGTGCGCTCGATCATGTCGGCCCTGCAGGCGGGAGCCGCACGCGCACGGGTCGGCCACGGCTCTCCGCCGGGGGACGGCAACAGCAACGGCGGCGGCTACAGCTTCGGCAGCGGCCACGCCAGTGGCCAGGTCCCGGCCGGCGGTCATCGGGCCGGCGCCGCCCAGGCTCCGTTCCCCTCGCACAACCAGTACTCCGACCAGGGAAGGCACGGCGAGCAATGACGCAGTCCAACGTCTCCGAGATGAGCCCCAATCTCGACTGGCTCCTGAGCGACATGGTCCGGCAGGTGCCGGAGATCGGCCATGCCGTCCTGCTGTCGACGGACGGTCTGCTGCTCGGTGCCTCCGGCGAGATGAACCGCGACCAGGCCGAGCGGCTGTCCGCGGTCGCCTCCGGCTTCCACAGCCTGGCCAAGGGCGCGGGCCGGCACTTCGGCGGCGGCGCGGTGCGCCAGACGATGGTGGAGATGGAGGCGGGATTCCTCTTCGTCTGCGCCGCCGGGGACAACGCCTGCCTGACCGCGCTGACGCCCGAGGGCGCCGACATCGGTGTGGTGGCGTACGAGATGGCCATGCTGGTCAAGCGGCTCGGCCGCCACCTGTCGGTGGACTCCCGCCTCGAACCGGCCCCGGGCCCCAGGATGGTGATGTGACACCGGCCGAATGGGTGGACGACGCGGCCGGCCCGGTCGTCCGCCCGTACGCGATGGTGCGGGGGCGGACCCGCAGCGAGCGCTACCTGTTCGACCTGGTGGCCTTCGTGGTCGCGGTGGTCGACAACCTGCAGCACTGGGTGGAGATGCAGCCCGAGCACCAGGCCATCCTCACCATGTGCCGCCGCCCCCGGTCGGTGACCGAAGTGGCGGCCCGGATGAACCTGCCGGTCGGGGTGGTCCGGGTCCTGCTCAGCGATCTGCTCGACGCGCGGGCCATCCGGGTCCGCGAGCCCGCCGATCCGGTCGGGCGGCCGAGCGTCCAGGTCATCAGAGAGGTGCTCGAAGGGCTTCGCGCGCTGTGAGGCGGACCGTCGCGCGGCGCGTGCCGCGCGCGTGGCCGGCTGCGGGACGGGGACCGGAAAACGCGGAACAAGCGGTCGGGCGGCTCCCCGAGCGGGGCGGCCGGAGGCACAGGACAACGGGTTGAAAGGCGTGTTCGCAATGTCAGAGGTGCTACGGGACGGTGGCCCCGCCACCCCCGGTGACGATATGCCGGAGGCGGTGAAGATCCTCGTCGCCGGCGGCTTCGGCGCGGGAAAGAGCACGCTGGTGGCGGCGGTGAGCGAGATCGTGCCCTTCCACACCGAGGAGATCCTCACCCGCTCCGGCATCGGTGTCGACGACCTGGCCGGGGTCGAGCGCAAGGGGACCACGACCGTCGCCATGGACTTCGGCAGGGTCACCATCCACAACCGGCTCGCGCTGTTCCTCTTCGGGACGCCGGGGCAGGACCGCTTCTGGTTCATGTGGGACGAACTGGCGGCCGGCGCCCTGTGCGCGGTCGTGCTGGCCGACACCCGACGGCTGGCCTCGTCGTTCCCCGCTGTCGACTACTTCGAGCGGCGCGGGCTGCCCTTCGTCGTCGCCGTCAACTGCTTCGAGGGCGCCCGCACCTACCCCACCGAGACGGTCCGGGCGGCACTGAGCCTCGGGCCGCAGGTCCCGGTCCTCCTGTGCGACGCCCGGGTGCGCGAGTCCGCCAAGGAGATCCTGATCCACGCGGTCGAGCACGTCCTGGCCATCGAGACCCGGCGCAGCGCCCTCACCTGAGACCGCATCGGGAGCCGGCGCGACGGACGGACCGGGGGACAGCGGCGAACACACGCCGACAGCGGCGAACAGACCTCGACAGCGGCGAACAGACAGGCGACAGACATCGGATGACAGACCGGCAGATCTGGTGCGGTGTCCGTTCGGTTCCCCTCCCGAACGCGACATTGGTCCGACTGGTGGTGCGGAGCATTGACGCGCCCGGGGTGGCTGGCTAACTTCGCGGAGAGCGCTCTCCTCCTGTCCTCGGCGTCCCCACGCGTCCGACCCCCCGGGAGTCCCCCCATGCGAATCTCCGGACTGATCGGCGCGGTCCTTCTCGCGCTCGGTCTGACAACGATGTCTATCGGCGCCGCCTCCGGCGCTCCGTCCCCGTCCCCGGCCCCCGCCCGGGCTTCGGCCTCAGCCTCGGCCGCCGCTGCCGCCGCCATCTGCAACAAGTACTGCGACGCGCGGGACCCGTCCCTGAGCCCCCAGGATCGGCAGCCGGTCACCGCCACGCTCTTCTCCCGCTCGATCGTGCTCCACTTCGACGACACCGACGCGATGGGCTGGGCGTCCATCGACAACGGCAGCCCCACCGACGAGGTATGGCTCGACCGCTCGATGGACGGCGGCCGGACCTGGTCGGACGGCAGCAAGCTCGGCGACACCACCGTGCCCACCGGGCAACGCGGCTGGCGCACCCAGATGTTCAACGTCGACGACTGGAACGCCTTGGGCGTCGGCGCGCTGCGGGCCTGCGGCAGGGCCGGGGACCGCACCGACATCGCCTGTACGTCCTGGGCCCGTACCACCTGGAACGCCGGCAGCCGCTCGACGGCCGCCGCCACCGCCCTGATGATGTCGTTCGACCGCGGCACCAAGCTCTTCGGCGGCAACGGCTGGTGGACCGGCGCCAACGCGCTGACCGCCGTCATCGACAACGCGCGGACCAGCGGTATGGGCAGCTACGAGTACGCCATCGCCCAGACCTACGACGCCAACCTCGGCGCGCAGGAAGGCAATTTCACCAACAACTACCTGGACGACACCGGTTGGTGGGGCCTGGCCTGGGTCGACGCCTACGACCTGACCGGGGACAGCCGCTACCTCGCCACCGCGCGGACCGATGCGGACCACATGTTCGCCTACTGGAACGGCACATGCGGCGGCGGCGTCCAGTGGGCCGAGAACAACACCTACAAGAACGCCGTCACCAATGAGCTGTTCCTCCAGCTCACCGCGGCCCTGCACAACCGTATCCCCGGCGACACCGCCTACTTGAGCCGGGCTCAGAACGAGTGGAGCTGGTTCCAGCGCAGTGGGATGATCAACGGCGACCACCTGATCAACGACGGCCTCAGCGCCTCCTGCGCCAACAATGGCCAGCCCACCTGGACGTACAACCAGGGTGTCGTGCTGGGCGGGTTGACGGAGCTGTACCGGGCCACCGGTGACGCCGGCCTGCTCACCACCGCGCGCACCCTGGCCGGCGCCTCCACGGTGAAACTCGCGACCAACGGCGTGCTGCGCGAGCCCGGGGAGGGCGACAGCTGCACCGGCGACGGCCCCTCCTTCAAGGGCGCCTACGTCCGCGGACTCGGCCGGCTCAACGCCCAGTTGAGCGACCACCCCTACACCGCGACGATCTCCGCCTGGGCGAACTCGGCGTACGCCCACGACCGCAACAGCCTCGACCAGTACGGCCCGCACTGGGCCGGCGGCAACGGCACCACCGACTACGGCTGCCAGCAGAGCGTCCTCGACCTCCTCAACGCGGCCGGCTGAGCGAGCCGTGAGCGTGTCCCCCCACCAAGGATGAGGATCAGTGACCGTGATGAACAGACGTCTCACCACCGCCTTGACCGTGCCCGCACTCGGTCTTGGTCTCGGCCTGGCCCTGGGCGCCGCGCTCCCCGCCGC
>NZ_FMCH01000405.1 GCF_900091855.1 Streptomyces sp. DvalAA-14 | reverse complement strand
CCAGCCGGCCGCGCGGCGCCCGGCCCCGCCCGCCGGCCGCGCGCCGCTCAGTCCCGCCGGTCGTCGCGCCCGTCCTGCGGGCCGTCGTGCCGCTTGTCGGGGTCGACCACCTCGCCGCGGATGACTTTGCCGTCCGGGCGGTGCATCCGGGCCTGCTCGTCGGCCTCGCGGGCCTGCTGGAAGACGTCACCCAGCGAGCCCGGCGCGGCCGGCGCCGCGACCCGGCGGGCGATCGAGCGGTCCAGTCCCCTGCCGATCAGCTTGCGGGTGGGCGGGAAGAGCAGCGGCAGGGCCAGCGCGTCCGAGAGGAAGCCGGGGATGATCAGCAGCAGGCCGCCGAGCATGTGCAGTCCGTTACGGCTGCCTCCCGGCGCGGCGGCCTGCTCCTCGCCCTCCGCGGTCCCGGCCCCGCCCGCGGCCCGCTGCTGCCGCTGCACCGTCGCGGTCAGATTCCGCCAGGCGCTGCGCCCGGCCCGCTTCACCGCCGACGCGCCCAGGACCAGGCCGGCCAGCAGGCACAGCAGGACGACGAATCCGTTGGTCGCCTCGGCCACCACGACGAGCAGCCAGATCTCCAGCACCGCCCAGACCGCGACCGCCAGCGGCACCACGGTCCGGGCGCGCGGACGCCGCCGTTTGGGCCGGTCGGCCGACTGCGGGCCCCCGGGGGGCGGTGTGCTCATCGTCATACGACAAGTGTGCCGCAGCCTGCCAAGACACGGTAAAGGGAGGGTGGGTGCGCGCGGCCCGCGGGTGGACGCGGACGGTCACCGGACGTCACGATGACCGACGTGACACACCCTTCCGACGGCCAGGACCAGCCCTTCGCGCACCGCCCCGCCACGCCGGGCCCCAACCCGGGCCCGGATCCGGCGGGCGACGGCGGTGGGCCCGTCCCACCCGCGGGCCCGTCCGACAGCCCGCGCCAGCAGATCGCCGACCGCCTGGCCCGGATCGAGGCGCTGCTGCTCGGCGCGGGCCGCGGCCACGAGTTCGCCGGGGCCGAGCAGCGGCTGTTCCCGGCCTGGCGGCGGGTCACCCGGGGTGAACCGCGGTGGGCGGCCACCTGCGCCGTACTGGCGGTGCTGGCGATCCAGCTGACGCTGCCCGCCCGGGTGTCGGTACAGCCGCGGCTGCTGATGCCCGTCGTCGAGTTCGCGCTGCTGATCTGCCTGACGGTGCTCAATCCGCACCGCATCGAGCGCCGCTCGCCCGTCTACCGGATGCTGAGTCTGACGCTGACCTTGACCATCGGCGGCGCCAACGCGTACTCCGCGGTCCGGCTGATCTCCGGCCTGGTCGGCGGCACCGAGGGGGATTCGGCGCGGAGCCTGCTGCTGACCGGCGGCGGGATCTGGCTGGTCAACACGGTGATCTTCGCGCTGCTCTACTGGGAGCTGGACCGGGGCGGCCCGGCGGCGCGCGCCCACGGGGAGCATCCGGTGCCGGACTTCCTCTTCGTGCAGATGCAGTCGCCCGAACTGGCCCCGCCGCAGTGGGAGCCGGCCTTCCTGGACTACTTCTACCTGTCCTTCACCAATTCCACGGCCTTCAGCCCCACCGATGTGATGCCGGTGACGCGCACCGTCAAGGCGCTGATGCTGGTGCAGGCGGCGGTGTCGCTGCTCACCGTCGTGCTGGTGGTGGCGCGGGCCGTCAACATCCTGAAGTGATGACGGCCCGGCCCCGTACGTGTCCGGTGCGGGCGCCGCTCAGTCCTTGCGGCCGGTCATCTTCGCGGCGCGGGCTCCCACGCCCCACGCCGTGACCCGCCACAGCGCCTCGACCACGATGTTGCGGCTCATCTTGCTGTCGCCGCGCTCCCGCTCCACGAAGGTGATGGGCACCTCGACCACGTGGAAGCCCGCCTTGACCGCGCGCCAGGCCAGGTCGACCTGGAAGCAGTAGCCGGCCGAGGCGACCTCGGCCATGCCCAGGCCCTCCAGGGTCTCCTTGCGGAAGGCCCGGTAGCCGCCGGTGACGTCGCGTATCGGCACGTCGAGCATGAAACGCGAGTACGTGCTGCCGCCGCGGGAGAGGATCTCGCGGGACTTGGGCCAGTTGACCACCCGGCCGCCGGAGATCCAGCGCGAGCCCAGCACCAGGTCGGCGCTCTTGAGGGCGGTGAGCAGCCGCGGCAGTTCCTCCGGCTGATGCGAGCCGTCGGCGTCCATCTCGACCAGGACGCCGTACCCCTCGTCGATGCCCCACCGGAAGCCGGCCAGATAGGCGGCGCCGAGGCCCTCCTTGCCCTGCCGGTGCAGGACGTGCACGTGCTCGTCGCCATGGGCCAGTTCGTCGGCCAGTTTGCCGGTGCCGTCCGGGCTGTTGTCGTCCGCGACCAGGACGTGGGCGTCCGGCACCGACTCCCGGACCCGCTGGACGATCGGCCTGATGTTCTCGGCCTCGTTGTAGGTCGGGATGATGACGAGGACCTTGCCGAGCGGACCGTAACTCCGCTGCTCGCCGTCGTTCGCTGTCACTGCTGCCTCTGCCCCTTTGTCATGCGTGTCCGCTCGCGCCTGCCGATCGCGACCGCGGCCGCGCAGGACAGGAGCCCAACCATAGCGAGAGTCCACTCCGGAGCCGCACCGACCCGATCCGCCACGGTCTTCTCGTCGCGCAGCGGAATGTCGGCGCTGAGGACCTGCTGGGTGAACTCGGCGCTGCGCTGCTCGACCTTTCCGTCGGGCGCCACGATCGCGCTGATCCCGCTCGTCGCGGCGGTCACCACGGCCCGGCCGTGCTCGACCGCGCGCAGCCGGGACATGGCCAGTTGCTGTTCCGGCTGGCCGGTGCGGCCGTAGGTGGCGTTGTTGGTCTGCACGACGATGGCGCGGGCGCCGGCGTTGACCGTGTCGCGGACGATGCCGTCGTAGGCCACCTCGAAGCAGATCACGTCGCCCAGTTTGGCCGGGCCGATCTGCAGCACGCCGGTGCCCTTGCCGGGGTAGAAGTCACGCGGGATCTCGTTCAGCCGGCTGATGACCTTGGTGAGTTCCTTGCGGTAGGGCACGTACTCGCCGAAGGGCACCGGGTGTTGCTTGGTGTAGTGGGCGCCGGGGCCGGTGACCGGGTCCCAGACGATGCCCTCGTTCTGGACGTGGTCCTTGTCCGGGCCGTCCACCAGCGCGCCCACCAGGACGGGGACGCCGACCGCCTGGACGGCCTGGGTGATCTTGTCGTACGCGGCCGGGTTGGTGAACGGGTCGAGGTCGGAGGAGTTCTCCGGCCACAGCACCAGGTCCGGCTTGGGCACCCGGCCGGCCTTGATGTCGGCGGCGAGCTTGAGGGTGGCCTTGACGTGGTTGTCGAGGATCATCATCGGGCGGCCGAGGAAGTGCAGCCCGGGCTGCTGCACATTGCCCTGGACCACGGCGATGCGGACGTGGTCGGTGGCATTGGTGGGCACCGGCACCAGCAGTCCGCCCAGCAGGACCGCCGCGGACAGGGCGAGCGCGCCGACCGCTGTGAGGACGCCACGGCGCCCGCGGGGCCGCCGGCGCAGGTCGAGGGCGGCGAGGGCCGCCGCGGCCAGCAGCGTGCCGCTGAGGGCCACCGCGAAGGTGACCAGCGGGGCGCCGCCGAGCGCGGCGAGCGGGGTGTAGGGCGAGCCGGTGTTGGCGAAGGCAAGCCGCCCCCAGGGGAAGCCGCCGAACGGCAGCCGGTCCCGGGCGAGTTCCTCGGTCACCCACAGGCAGGCGGCCCACAGCGGCCACCAGGGCAGCTTCTGGCTGAGCACCAGGCAGGCGCCCAGCGCGGCCAGGAACGCCGCCTCGATGGCGGACAGGCCCACCACGGCGTCCCAGCCGACCACGTTCAGCCAGGACAGCAGCCAGATGAAGAACGGCAGCCCGAAGGCGAAACCGAGCCAGGCGCCCTGGCCGACGGTCCGGCCGCGCATCAGCAGCGACAGCGCGGCGACCGCGACGATCGACAGCGGCCAGATGTCGTACGGCGGGAAGGCGAGGGTCAGCGCGAGCCCGAACACGACGGCCACGGCGGGTACTGGGCGCGGCCCTGCGGCAGGTCGCGGCGAACCTCCGGCGCCGCGTGGCCCGCCCCGGCGCGGCGGCCACGGCGGCGGGCCGCGTGCCGGTCTGCCCGGCGG
>NZ_FMCH01000135.1 GCF_900091855.1 Streptomyces sp. DvalAA-14 | reverse complement strand
GGGGTCGGCGGGACCGGATCCCCGGGGATCCCCTGGACCAGCCATTCCTGACCAACCCCTGTTCGAGAGCCCGCGAAGCGACCCGTGTCGTCCGAGCGACGCCAAGCGTCCGCCGCGCCGCTCACCCCCTCAGCAACATCCCGTATCCATCACGCGTTCCAACCCACTCCCGAGGAGTTCCTTGACCCTCTCCAACATCCGCCTCGACGTCGTCACCCTGCTGTGCGACACCGACTTCAAGCGCCGGCCCGACACCAACAGGTGGTCGCACCTCGACGGCCGGCCCTTCACCCAGGCCGAGCAGACACTCGCCCTCAGCTCCACCCGCGAGGAGTTCGAGATCGCCGCCGCCCAGATCCAGCGCGAAGGCGACTACCGGCGCGAGTACCAGGAAGCCGTCCACGCCTTCCTCAAGCTGCTGCTCCCGTACTTCGCCCAGGTACCGGACGGTTCCACCGTCAGCGACGTCATCCCCCGGATGACCGACGAAGAGCGCACCGCATTCGAGAGGCTCTGCGACATCGTCGCCCCCGACGGCTACCTCTACGCCCCCGGCGACAACTAGTACGAACACCGGTCGGCCAGGCAGCAGCCGAGCACCGTCAGAGGCGTGGCACGCTGCCGAGCGCCAGGCCTGCCCCCTCGGCGGCCCAGTTCTCACGGGCAAGCGAAGCGGCCAACTGTGCCGCGGGCCGCGTGAGCCAGACCACCGCAGGCCGACCTGACAGCAGGCTTCACGGGCTGACGGGCCACCACCGCGGCACCGAAGCCTGAACAGCACCACTGGATGGGCCGTCCCTACCCCCCGGGGCGGCCTATTCGTGCTGTAAGCCGGTCTCCGGGCCGCGTCCGCAGCGAGATGGTAGTTCGCCCACGAAACGGCCTGAACAGACTTGCGCGGCCGACCGGCTACACCTGCTCCCGGTAGACCCGGAGTCCCGTCGGCTTGAACTCGCGGAGGGCTCCCTCCGCCGCTCGACTGCTCATTGCTGTGGACCACCGATCGAGGTCGTCTTCGCCGTCGTGGAAGAACCAAGAGGCGAAGCTTCCCAGGTCATGCAACGCAGAGACGGCGCTGTACCGCAGCTCGCAGTGGACCTGCACGTAGTGATTGTGGTTGCCGTCCGCGTCGGTGACCACGAACTGTCGAGTGAAGTCCAGTAGGAACGTCGCCGGACCGTCAAACGTGTGTGTCCCGTACTGGAAGAGCAGGCCGTCGGCATCGAATGTATCCGGCGTCCTGAACCGCATGCGACCGAACCGGACGAACGCAAGCCACGCCTCTTCCGCGCCCAGGTCGGCCGTCGCACCCGTGACCTCCAACTCGGCCCGAAGCAAGGGGAGGGCGTCGTCCATCGGTGGTCTGCCCGGCACGATCTCTCCTCAACGGCATCCGAAACGCGAAGGTGGGTCAGTTTGGTGGGCATCGGCGGAGCCAGCCTCAGCCGGATGCGATGCGCTTGACCTCGGAGAGCCGGGCGTCGCCGATGCGGCTGTCCCCCAGGGCGAGTAGCCAGGGCGGGAGTTCCGGGGTGGCGTGCAACTCGTCGTAGAAGCCAAGTCTGAGGTCGGCGAGTTGGTCTTCGAAGAGCCATCCGTCGATCGCGTCGTGGAGGTGGCGGTCCGCCGAGTCGGTGCGGGTCTGTGCCCAGACGGCCAGCCACGGTTCGAGGCTTCCCGTGCTGACCGAGAGGATCTCCAAGACGTCGGTGACAGGCGCGGGGTATGCCTGCAGGGCCGAATGCCACCAGGTGCGCCAGACTTCCTCCAGCGCTTCCCGCTCGGGTGCCGTCCAGCCGCGCCAGTCGGCGGCGAGCAGCCGGGAGGCGATCAGGCCGTGGTCGACGTGGAGCCGGTCGCGGACGAGCAGCCGTATGATCCTGGGCGTCATCCGTCGGTACAGGGCGGGGAAGTCGCTCCAGTGGCCGGGGGTCCTTGCTGCGGCCGAGGCGATGAGATCCTCCGGTATCCGATGGACGGGACCGGCGAGGGCTTCGAGGTCGGCCTCGGCGTAGCAGTGGGTGCAGCCCTCCACGGTGAGGGACCGATCCGAGAGCGGCGCGAACGCGGCGTCCAGCGTGTCGAGTGCGTGCCGGAGTTGGCGGTTCGGATCGGTCATGGCTGCCTGCCGGTAAGGACTTCTTCCGGCTTCCCGGAGAAGAGGGCGACGTTACCAGGGCGGTACTGGACGCCTCGCTCAGGTGGCCGTGGGTACCAGCGTGCTGGCCCGTTCGTACAGCTCCGCCGCCTTGGGGTTGCGGCGGTACGGCGTGATGAGGGAGCGCATGGTGAACATGCGCTGGTCCGCCCGGCCCGATTGGACGAACGGGTAGTCGTCCAACGCGTCGTGCCAGGTCTTGACCGCTTCTTCCAAGTGCCCGATCTGGAGCTGCCGCTCGGCCAGGAGCGCGCGCATCCGGACGTTCCCGCGCCGATACACCGAGTACCGGAGCTTGTTGCTTTCCTGGAGCGCCTCGATCGATCCCGCCACATCGCCGAGTTCGTAGCGCACCTGGGCGATGTGGTAGTTCAGCGCGGCGGGGTCGTAGGAGCCGAAGGCCTTGGAGCGGCTCTCGGCCCGGTCCATAGCGGCCTCCGCCTGCCTCATGTAGAGAAGCGCGGTACGCCGATCGCCCTGTTGCGCCGCTGAGTGTGCCTGCTGCCCGGTGAGGAAGGCCAGCATGCGGGGGCCTGCTTGAGGCGAAGCCGCGGCGGCTGCGTCGGCCAGCCGTATCGCGTCGGAGCCGTGCCCGAGGTCGACCGCCTGAACGCTCATCCCGCGTAGCGTCGTGCAGTACGTCAGGTGGTCGTCGGCGGCCCCGGCGAGTTCGAGGGCCTTGAGGTAGTAGCGCTGGGCCAGACCGTGCAGGCCCTCGTCGACGGCCATGTACCCGGTCAGGTACAGCAGGTCGGAGGCGGCGGAGAGCATGGCCTGGCGTACTTCGGGCGGTCCGTCGGCCCGAAGGTGAGGTGCCACGGTGTTGACCAGAAACGCGGCCGCCATCGGGCGGGCGTGGCGTCCGCCGAACATGTCGTCCAGCTCCGAGACCTTCTCGGTCATGGCGCGGACGGCATCCACTTCGGCGTGGCCGATCCGCGTGGTCCGGCCGGTCTGCACGGCTTCGAGGCGGCCGACGACCTCCGGCCACGCGGGAATGGTCAGCGCAGCCGAGAACAGCGCGGTCCCGAGCACGCTGCGCCGCGAAGGGTCCATGTCCTGCCGTCCGAGCTCCATCAGTCCTTCAACGGTAGACGACCGTTGTTTCGACTGGCCGACGGGCGCGGGGAAGCCGGCCTCGGCGTGGGTGACGGGCCGGCCGAGCTTGCGGGCCAGAGCTTCAAGGATCAGGGCTCGGGCGTCCTTCCGAGGGATGGTGCCGGCGAGCCAGTGGCTGACCGCCGATTCGTCGTAGCGCAGCGGTGTGCCCTGCTCCGTACCCAGCCGGTTGATCTGCCGTGCGAACGCGCCGTAGGTCCATCCGGTCTCGCCGAGCAGCCGAATAAGGCCCTCGTTCGGCTGGCCTTTCGCCATCGGTCAACCCCCCGCGTGCTGAAGGACTTTCAAGGCTTTCAAGTTCAGCCACTGCTCACACCGTACCGCTGTGCGTGACGGTGCGGTTGCGTAGTGCGTGCAACCGCGGGGCAGCGCTGCCGAGCGTTCGTCCCGTCTCACATGACTATGACGCTTGGAGGTGTGACGATGACCGCAGGCTTGGAGTCACTGCTCAGCAGGCTGGATTTAGCGTGCGAGCCTTCTGCGATGCGCTTGGCCCGCGCCCACGCGAGGGACGTGTTTCTGCACTGGGCCATGCCTCCCGAGGTACTGGACGACGCTCTACTCATCGTCGCCGAGTTGGCAACGAATGCCGTGCGACATTCCGGCCGTCCGGCCGCGTCGTACGACGCGGGGCAGGGCCGGCCCGAGGCTCGTCGTTGCGCCCTCGTTCTGGACCTCGTACCTGGTCTTCTGCGTATCTCCTTCTGCGACGAGAGCGATCAGCCCCCGGTCCTTCGTCACGGATCAGGGCTCGAAGAGAACGGCCGAGGTCTTCAATTGATCGCTGGTCTCACCGGTGGCGCATGGGGATGGCGCCCGCTGAGTCCACAGCCAGGGAAGTCGGTCTGGGCGAAGATCCCCGTCCTCCATCACTCCGACGGGCAGAGGTACCCCCCTTCTGGTGATCGGCCCCCTCCGGAGTCAGAGCGCGCCCACGACCTTGTTCTGCAGACGGCGAGGGAACAGCCATCACTACGCAGCAGCACAGCTCCGCGATGACGGAGTCTGGAAGCCACCCCGGGCAGCCGTCGCCATGGAGCACGCCGGGGAGGTGGACGATCACCACGGTCAACGGCGTTCGGACCTCCGGCTATCTGCCCGAGTGGGCGGAGGACGACCCCAGCGAAGTCGACGTGAGGCTGGAGATGCTGGGCGTTCGGCTGGCCGACGTCAGTCACCGGAGTTTCTTCGAGGGCCAGGTGCTGAATGTCGTAGCTCCGGACGCGAGAGGCGAGGCGGAGGAGGAAGTCGTCTTCGAGGGAAGCATCGACTGCAACCCCTACGCCGCCGACGCGGGCCTACGGGTGCCTGTGGTCAACATCAGCGCGTACCCAGAACATTGGGTCCTCGGCCTCGACCCAGGAGGCGTGGCCGAGGTAGCCGCGAAGCTCCGCGCTCAGGCAGACCGTCTCGACCACGAGATACGCCCGGCCCTGATAGCCGCCCGTGCCGACTGGGCCGCTCACCACCAGCTATGGCCAAGAGGTCACCAGGCTGGACCGCAGGAGCTTCGCCCTCCACAACAAGCGCATCCGCACGACCCGCAAGAAGACCCTAGGAGTAATGACGTGACCACCGAATCCCCCGATCCCGCCCGCGTCAACGCGCTGCGCGAGGGGCTGATCGCCGAGCTGCGCGGGCTGAACGCGCTGCGGAGCCAAGCGGTTGAAGACGCCTTGCGCGCGGTACCCCGGCACCTGTTCGTCCCCGAGGACAGCCTGGAGAAGGCGTACGCCGCCGAGCGGGCTCTGGTCACCAAGAGGGACGAGCGCGGCGTCGCCCTTTCCTCGGTCAGCGCCGCACGCATTCAGGCGTTCATGCTGGAGCAGGCCGACATCCGGCCCGGCATGCGGGTGCTGGAGATCGGTTCCGGGGGCTACAACGCGTCGCTCATCGCCGAACTGGTGGGTTCCAGCGGCCAGGTCACCACCATCGACATCGATCCGGACGTCATCGACCGGGCACGGCGCCTGCTGCCTGCCGCCGGATACGGCCATGTGAATGCCCTCGTCGTGGACGGCGATCATGGCGAACCAGACCACGCCCCTTACGACCGGATCGTGGTCACGGTCGAGGCAGCCGGTCTTGCGGCGGCCTGGGTCGATCAGCTCACCGAGGCCGGTCGAATCGTAGTTCCCCTGCGGATGCGGGGCTTGACCCGGTCCGTCGCCTTCCAGCGGGAGAACGGCCATCTGGTGGGGCTGGACTACGAGGTGTGCGGCTTCGTGCCCATGCGAGGTGCCGGGGCCCGCGATCAGCAGCTGATCGTGCTGCATGACGGCGAGGACGACCACGTTGGGCTGCGGTTGGAGGATGCCGGCCGCCTCGACGCCGACAAGCTGCGGGGTGCCTTCCGACAGCCGCGCACCGAGGCCTGGTCCGGAGTGACCATGGAACGGGGACTGCCGTACGACGACCTGGACCTGTGGCTGGCGACCACCCTGGACGAGTACGCGTTGCTTGCCGCCACGCGCGCCGCACGCGACCGCGGCCTGGTGGCTTCCGCCTCCCCGATGGGCGTCTCCACGCTCCTTGGGGAAGGCGGCGACTCCTTCGCCTACCTGACGATGCGGCCCACCACCCCTGAGCGGGAGGCCTTCGAGTTCGGCGCCGTCGCCCACGGCCCCGAGGCCGGCAAGACCGCCGACCGCCTGATCGCCCAGTTCCAGACCTGGGACCGCAACCACCGTGGCCAACGGGCCGAACTGGCCGCCTATCCGAAGGCCACCCCTGCCGAACAACTGCCGGCAGGGCGGCTGCTGGAAGCGGGTGCCTTCCGCCTCACCATCTCCTGGCCGGCCGGGCGTTGAGCCCGGCGGCCAGGTGCACGTGCCCCATCCATGACCGTTAGCCCAAGGAGACCCGATGGACCAGAGCACGACCGCGACCGACTTCGACCTGGACGTGACCTTCGCCGAGAAGGGCACAGCCATCAGCGAGCTGATGAACACGACCAGCGACAACTGCGGCAGCACCAACGAGAGTGCCTGCGCCGGCTGCATCACCGACTGATCACAACGCGCGCTCCGGTGGCCGGGTCCCGAGCCCGGCCACCGCAGCCACCCGAAACGGGGAGGGCAGAGATGTATCGCTACGTGGACGCGGCCCTGATCCGAGCCGCGGCATACCCCAGCGGACTCGTGCTGCCGGACCTGCCGGACCTGTCGGAACCGTCCGGTGACGAGGGCACCGACACCGCCGCGTGGCGGTTGTGGCTCGAATCGGTCTGGCGACTCCAGTCGGTCGCCGAAGCCGTCGAACTGGCCAGCCCTGTCCTGGCCCATCGCGTCCGCCAGATCTGTGCCGGACAGACCCTCTCGCCCAAGCGCGTGCGGCGGACCACGACTTCGCTGCACCGCTATCTGCTGCGCTTGCAGCACCGTGCCACGCCGTTCGGGCTGTTCGCCGGGATAGCTCCTGCCCGCATCGGGCCCGTCCTGGCGTGGCGATGGGGCGAAGAACACCGGCCCTTCGTGCGCGTGGACGCCGTATGGCTGTCGGAGATCATCGGCCGTTTGGAGGCGTGCCCCGATTTGCTTCGCCGGTTGACCGTCGTGGCGGACGGGACGAGCTTCGCGCGCGGCGGGCGGTGGGTACTGCCATGCCAGCGTCCCGATCAGGACGAGGACAGAGGTCCCGGCGAGGTCGGTATACGGCGTACCCCGGCGGTGGATCTCGTGCTGGCCGCGGCCGCCTCCCCTGTCGCGGTCGCTGCTCTGACCGGGAAACTCGCCGCCGAGTACCCCGACGTGCCCTCCGACACCAGGGCAGGCCTGCTGACAGAACTCGTGGCCCGCCGTTTCCTGCTGACCGACCTGCGCCCACCGATGACCGTGACGGACACCCTCGGCCACCTGATCAACCGACTCGACGGGGTGAACGCGGTCGGCATTGCTCCGATCGCACCTACCGTGCGAATGCTTTACCGGCTTCACGCGACGTTGACCCACTACACCACCGCCGAGCCCGCCATCCGCCGGCGCTTGCGGACTGAGGCGGCGGTAAAGATGCGGGCCGCGACCAGCGTCACGGAGACGCCGCTTGCCGTTGACCTCCGCCTGGACTGCTCGCTCACCCTCCCCGAGCAAGTGGCCACCGAGGCCGAGAAAGCGGCGGAGGCACTGGCCCGGCTGACGCCCTTCCCGTCCGGCTCGACAGCATGGCGGGAGTTCCACACACGCTTCCTGGAACGCTACGGACCCGGTGCCTTGGTCCCCATCAGCGACCTCACCGACCCGGATACCGGCATCGATCTCCCCGCCGGATATCGCGGCTCCCTCGGCACGCCGTCGACTCCGGCCCTGACGCCCCGGGACCACCAACTCCTCGCGCTGGCCCAGCACGCCGCGCTTGACGGCGCCCGCGAGATCGTCCTGAGCGACGCCGATCTCGCCGCATGGGAGGTGGGGTCCGGTATCCCGCTCCCTCATCTCGACCTGCGGTTCAGCCTCCACGCGGCAACCAGCGCGGCGCTGCGGGACGGTGACTTCCTTCTCGTCGTCAGTGGGGTAGCTCCCGCGGCCGGAGCGACAGCCGGCCGCTTCCTCGACCTTCTCGACGCTGACGACCGCGTCCGGATGACCGCCGCCTATGCCAGCCTCCCCACTGTGGAGCGCGGCGCCCTGCGGGCACAGGTCTCCAGCCCACCGCTGTCCGTGCGGACCGAGAATGTAGGGCGTGCCCCAATCGTCTCGCCGAAGGTCATTCCTGTTGCCGACCATCCTCAGCACGGCAGTCCGATACTGCCGCTGAGGGATCTGGCGGTCACCGCGGATGCCAGTCGGCTGGTGCTGGTCCAGCTCTCCACCGGCCGGACCGTCGAGCCCGCCATGCTCAACGCCGTGGACCTCAAGCAGTTCACGCATCCCCTGGCCCGGCTGCTCATCGAGCTGCCCCGCGCCCGCTGTGCCGCCTTCGGCCCGTTCGCATGGGGCGCGGCGGCCGGCCTTCCATTTCTGCCCCGCGTTCGCTACGGCCGCGCCGTCCTCGCCCCAGCCACGTGGCGGATCGAAGCCGCCGACTTACCAGGCCCCAGGACCCCGCCCGCCGAGTGGAGGCAGGCGCTGTCGGGCTGGCGCCGACGACTGGGCGTCCCCGAAGCCGTCCAGCTCGGCGACGACGACAAGCGACTGCGCCTGATCCTGGAGCACGGAGCGGATGCGGCGCTCCTGCGCGCCGAAGTGGACCGCGTCGGTCACGTCACGCTGAGGGAAGCCCCCGAGGAAGCCGCGTACGGGTGGTGCGACGGGCGACCCCACGAGATCACCCTCGCGCTCGCCTCCACCGCTTCCCCCATCCAGCCATCGACATCCCAGCGGAAGAGATCAGCGCCCGTCGGCCGGGAGCACGGTCAGTCGCCCGGTGCTTCCACGTGTGCCTACGTCAAGCTCTACGGCCATCCCGACTGGGTCCCCGAACTCCTTACCCGCCGCTTGCCCCGCCTGTGGGAGGGCTGGGAGGACCCACCGCAGTGGTGGTTGGTGCGCTACCGGGACCCGCACGACCACGTACGGCTGCGCTTCCGCCTACCCCACCCCGACGGCTTCGGGGCGGTGGCCGCCCGGGTCGGAGCCTGGGCCTCGGACCTTCGCCAAGACGGGCTGCTCGGTACGGTCCAGTGGGATACCTACTATCCCGAGACCGGCCGCTACGGCAGCGGCCCGGCACTTGACGCTGCCGAGGCGTTCTTCGCTGCGGACTCCGGGGCCGCCGTCGCCCAGATGATGCTGGCCGCCGGCGGAGAGATGTCCGCACAGGCAGTCACAGCAGCCAGCCTGGTGGATCTGGCGATCGGGGCCATGGCCGACGCCGACGCTGCGATGCGGTGGCTGATCGAGCACATCACCACCGACGCCGCCCCGCACCCCTCCCGCGTCGTCCACCAGGAGGCGATGCGTCTGGCGAGCCCCCGCCAGAGCCGTGAAGCCCTACACAGCCTGCCGGGCGGCGACCGGCTCACCGCGGCTTGGGACGCACGGCGCGAGGCCCTGACCGCCTACCGCGTCGCGCTCGCGGCGGACGGCCGGTTGTCGCCCGAGGCGGTACTGCCGTCCCTCATGCACATGCACCACCTCCGGTCGGTCGGGATCGACCAGACCCACGAACAGACCTGCTACCGACTCGCCCGCGCAGCCGCCCTGGCCTGGACGGCCCAATCACAAGGAGCCGCGAAGTGATCTCCAGGACGGGCGGCGCACCCTTCGCCTCCAAGGAAGCGGACCCATTCGAGACGACCGCGGAGGCTCAGTCACTGGCGACAGGCGCCGCCGGCACTGCCCTGCTGCCGATCGAACGCGCACAACGCGGCACCGACTCCTGGGCCGAAGTACACACTCGCCTGGCAGCCTGCACCAGCGACCTGGTCGCCGACGAGCAGGCCTCGCTCTACTTCGGCGCACCCGCCGTCGCCTTCGCCCTGCACACCGCCCACGTCAGCACCGGCCGCTACGTCGGAGCGTTGGACACCCTCGACGCCCAGATCACCCAGCTCACCCGACGGCGTCTCGCCTCGGCAGACGCCCGGATCGACCGCGGCGAACGACCCCGTGTCGGTGAATTCGACCTCTTTTACGGGCTGACGGGTCTCGGCGCCTACCTGCTGTGCCGTGATCCCCAGACCAAAGTGCTGCGGGACGTCCTGTCCTACCTGGTGCGTCTGACATGGCCGCTGTCCGGCGACGACGATCAGTTACCCGGCTGGTGGACCCTTCTGAGCCCGTCGGGCTCTATCTCCGCCGAGTTCCCCGGCGGCCACGGCAACCTCGGTATGGCCCACGGGATCGCCGGCGTACTGTCCGTGCTGGCAATCGCCACCCGCCGCGGAGCCGTTGTCGAAGGTCAGACCGGCGCGATGAGACGGATCTGCGCCTGGCTGGACACCTGGCGCCAGGAATCGGATACCGGACCCTGGTGGCCGTACTGGATCACACTGGCCGAGCACCGCACCGGCATCCTCACGCAGGCCGGGCCGTCGCGGCCGAGCTGGTGCTACGGCACCCCGGGTTTGGTCCGCGCCCAGCAACTTGCCGGCATGGCCCTCGGGGACTCCGACCGGCAACGCATGGCGGAGGAAGCTCTGCTCGCCTGCCTTGCCGATCCCGGACAGCTCGGCCGGATCCGCGACGGAGGCATCTGCCACGGGGCTGCCGGACTGCTGCACACCACTCGCCGCGTCGCTCGCGATGCCCGCAGCGATGCCTTCGCTGCCCACCTGCCGCGCCTGCAGGCGCTGCTGGCGTCTCAACCAGTCGCCGGGGGAGACGGGTTCCTCGACGGTACGACCGGTCCCGCGCTGGTTCTGACTTCCGCCGACGGCACCACGGCATCGGGCTGGGACACCTGCCTTCTGACGGGCTGATTGCCATGACCCCTGACCCCCACGAGGTGGAGAACGCGGTACTGGCTGTTCTGGCCGGCACCGATCTCCACCCGGCAGCAGCCCAGGTCCCGATGGACCCCGCCGACCTCTCCGACGCTGTCGCCACCTACCGTGCCGCTGGTCGCGCGGCTCTCAACACGCCCGCGCTTGATCGCGGCTGGTACCAGGTCCGCATCCACTTCACCGACTGGGCCGGGGCCGAGCGGACCGCCGCCACCCACCTCGGTCCCTTCCTGCAGCAGGCCCGGGAGACCGGGACGTTCGCCGACTGGTGGTTTCTTCGCAAGCATCCGTGCTGGCGGCTGCGCTGCCGTCCCGGCTCGCACGCCACCGTCGCTACGAGGACACTTCTCGCTCCGGTGCTGGACGGCCTCGTGGCGGCGGGCGCGGTCCAGCGGTGGTGGGAATCCCGCTACGAGCCCGAGTCCCTGGCCTTCGGCGGAAAGCGGGGTATGGAGATCGCGCACGACCTCTTCCATGCTGACAGTGACGGCATCCTGACGCACCTGCGCCAAGCCCCCGCTGCCCCCGGTCAACCCGCCGTCGGTCGTCGCGAACTGGCTGTACTGCTCTGCGCCTCGCTGTTCCGTGGCGCCGGCCAGGACAGCCACGAGCAGGGCGACATCTGGCACCGCGTCGCCCAGATGCGTCCCCTGGCCGAGGCTCCTCCCACCGGTCGGTTGCGGGGCATGGCACCGAGCCTTGATCGGCTGATGAGCCTGGACACGTCCGCCACCAGCCCGCTGTTCGCCACCGGTGGCCCGCTGCCGCACGCTGGGCCCTGGGCGGCCGCGTTCAAGACCGCAGGCCGGCAGTTGGCCGACAGCGCCCGCGACGGCGCCCTGGAACGCGGTCTCCGCGACGTCCTCGCCCACCACGTGATCTTCCACTGGAACCGCATCGGCGTCCCCGCAGCCGCCCAGGCCGTGCTGGCCCGTGCCGCCCGCAACACCTTGCTGAACCTCGACGGCTCGGTGAGCTGATGTACCCCGGACCGGAGGACCCCGAGGTCGTCGGCAGGATGCGTGCTGCCCATCACTGGGCCCGCAGTGCCCTGGACTTGGACCCAACCCAGCTCGAAGACGAGGCGTGGGGATGGCGCGGTCGGACTCTCGGCCGGTCGATCAGCTCGGCCGACGGCCCTGGGTGGTTGCGACTGGCCAGTGCTCCCGCCGGCGAGACCGACCACATCTTCTGGAACGGGTCTTGCGAGGCATCAGGCGCGATCCCGGCGACGGTGCCGCGACCCCGCCTGCGGACCGTCCACGATTTCAGGGACCAGGGATGGGAGTACCGCGCAGAGCTGTACGACTACGTCGCTGTGCGCCCCATCGCGTCGTCACCTGCTCTGACGGTTGAGCGCGACCTTCCACCCGTGTGGTGGACGGGCCTGCGCATCGCCCTCGACGACATCGCGACAGTGCCCACCGACCGCTACACGACCAAACAGCAGTACCTGGACTGGGCCATGCCGAAGTTCCTCGGCACCTCCCTCGACACCCGCGTCCCCACGTGGACCACCGCCCACGGCGACCTGCACTGGGCGAACCTCTGCGCCCCCGACCTCCAAATCCTCGACTGGGAGGGCTGGGGCCTGGCCCCCACCGGCTACGACGTGGCCATCCTCCACAGCTACAGCCTTCTCGTCCTACCCACCGCCGCCCGCATCCGCGCCGAGTTCGCCTACCTCCTCGACACCCCTGCAGGCCGCTTCGCCGAACTCGTCGCCATCACCGAACTCCTCCACAGCACCACCCGCGGCGCCAACCTCCCCCTCGCCGGTCTACTCCACCTGCGCGGGGAGCAGCTACTGCGAGATGCGGAGAAAACACCACGCACTCTTTACGGGGCACGTGGACGGGTTCACCATCGGTGACCGGGACATTGGCGGCCAAGGGGGGCTTGTTATGGCTACAGGAACGAAGACGACATACTGGAATGATCGGGAACTTCCGAGCGTCCTCAAACACAACCTGCTCGGAAGGTACATCCCGCAGTTCGGTGGTATGACCGGCTCGCGTGACGGCCGCGTGGTCTATCTGGACGGGTATGCCGGGGAGGGCCGCTACGAAAGCGGCGAGGCCGGTTCGGCCGAGATCGCGATGCGGGTGGCGTCGAAGCACCTCAAGCAGCATGGACTGCGCTGGACGTGTTTCTTCACCGAGCGGGAGCTGAAGTCGTTCACGAAGTTGGAGAAGATTGCCGGGATTTACCGTGCGCAGGGTGTGGATGCACGGGTACATCATGGCGATGTCGACGGCGTCCTGAACGAGGTGCTGGTTACAGCCACCAACCTGCCGTTGTTCTTGTTCCTGGACCCGTGTGGGCTGGGTCTGCCGTGGGACCGCCTGACAGAAGCTATGGCACTACGCCGGTCGCCGAAACTATGGCCGCCGACGGAGTTCTTGATGAACTTCAGCATGGTCGCGGTCCGGCGCCTTGGCGGCAACGCGCGGTCCGCCAAGGGCGTGGAGCGATCGTCGGAGCGGTTCGACGAGGTGTGCGGCGGACGGTGGTGGCGGGACTTCTTCCCGACCGGAAAGGAGCCAGCGCTGGATGCGGATGAGGCAGTGGCCGCAGAGTACGCACGCCGTCTGGAAGCCGCCACGGGAATGCTGGTTCGGTCAGTGCCAGTGGCTAAGGCTCCCCACCTCAAGCCGGTCTACCACCTCGTCTACGGCACGTGGCGCCAGCACGGCCTGTGGGTCTTCGGCGACTCAGCCGCCCGGGCCCGCGACGAATGGTGGAAGAAACTGGAGTTTGCGGAGGAGGAGAACGAGCCAGATGCGTTGTTCTCCGCCACCTCTGTGACTCGTCCCGACCCGAAGGTGGTGTTGGCAGCGGCAGTGCCGGCCATGGCCCAGAACATCGAGGGTCTGCTGCGGCGCGGCCGGGCGTTCAAGCTGGTCGACCACACGCTGGATGTCTTCGGCGACTACTACGGACAGGTCACCGAGGGGGCGGCGCGAGCAGCCGTCAAGCTGCTGCACGAGCAGGGCAGGACCCCGAGCACTGGAATCAGCAAGAACAAGGAGAAGACCCGAGACCTGATTGTCGAACCGCAGCGCTGAGTCACATCGCCGCGGCTGGCAGTGGCATCTGATCCCAGGTGCGGCCTTGCAGAAGGCGGCCACCCGCCTTGGGGGTGTGGCCACCCCACTGTTTGAAGAAGAAGGCGACTCCCTCTTCTTCGCAGGCGTCACGGATTTGGGTCGCCCACGCCTCTTCCATCCGCCGGTGGCCAGGACCCGACTCACCGCCGGCGATCACCCATTGGATGCCGGACAGATCCAGGCCGTCGAGCGGGGCCAACAGCGGTTCGCAGGACAGGAACCGAACCGCGGCTGGGATCCGCCGCAGGTCGTCGATGCGGGGAAGTTCCTTGGCGGTCTCCACCGACGTCCCCACCCACACGTTCGGCGGCCAGTCCAGGCTTTCAGCAATCTGCCGTAGGCGCCGCGCGCGCTTCGTCAGCACCTGATAGGTGTGCTGCGGGGTGTCCGCCATGACCTGGAAGACCTGGCGAACGAAGTCAACCGGCACCCGCGCATGGAACAAGTCGGACATCGAGTTCACGAACACCGTCCGGGGGCTCTTCCACCCGTACGGCACCGTCAGAGCATCCGGATGCAGCGTCAAACCGAAGCCCGGGCCTGAGGTCCGCAGGTCGCCGTCCTGCTGATATTTCGCCGCACCCATTGCCTTTAGACGCTTGGCCAGTGTCAGCGCGTAACAGTTATCGCAGCCAGACGACACGCGGTCGCAGCCGGTCGTCGGATTCCACGTCGCCTCGGTCCACTCGATCGCACTGCGGTCACTCACCGGGCACCCCTCCGTATGCCGCAGCCGCTCATGCCCGCGCCCACGGTCTGCTGCGTGTCCAACGAACCGTCACATGGCCGGACACCGACATCCAACCACCGGCCTACACGAGTTGCGGCCGAACTCTTCTAATAGAACAAAAGTACGCCTCTGTCCGATCGGTCATAACGGGTCGAAATATGACGATTAAAACTGGTCTGTCCGACTGGCAACTGGCGAGCACAAGCGCAGCATTCACACGCGGTGGTGCAATGCCGCCCGAGTTTGTCTCTATGTCCGGACCTCGCGCAGCAAGGCGGGAGCTACGCGGCCGCTAGTATCAGAGTCCGGCCAGGCCGACGAGCTATCTACCCGTCCTCGGAGTCCTCGCGCAGCGAACGTGCCAGCTCGGAGACGTGTCGCGCCTGGACTGCGGACAGCCGTCGCGTCTCCCACAGCAGCGCTGCGGCGTCCACGGCCTCCGCGGACGGAGGGGGCGGCACCTCAGGCAAGAAAACGCCCGTGAGCGCGGCCAGTTCGCGGGCGTCGATCCCCAACAGGGCAGCGAAGTCCGTGACCAAGCGCGGGGTCAGCTCTTTGCGGGCGGAGCCGATCACGCCGTAGGTGGCCGCCGACAGGTACGTGGGCGTCACGAACGCAAGCACCCTCGCTATGCCCATCCAATTCAAGTTGCGGTACTGGAGCATGCCGATGATGCAAGCGCCCGGGCCGTCGGCGAGGGGCATAAGCGGCTTCGGGGCGAATCGGGAACGCCGTTCCTCCTGCGGCAGTGACCTGATCAGCTGCAGAAGTTCACGGCGCCCCGCTGCGGGAAGGCGCACTGCATCCGTCACCGTGCTCGCCGCCCATTTCGCGGCCGTGGCATCCAACGGCGCCAGGTCCTCGGGGACCGCCCATCCTGCGAGGATGAAGAGATCGACAGCGGGGAAACCCAGCGCGGTCGCAAGCCGTCGGAGCAGCACTTCTCTGGGACTCTCCCCCGCCAGCAGCGCCCGGACCTCGTCTGCCGTCAACCCAGCACGTTCGGCCAACTCCAGTGCGCTGAGCTCTCTGTGGTCCAGCAAACACGCGAGTATCTCGCCGAACCCGGAGCGCTCCATGCCCGCAGACTAGCCAGAAGAGCGGAGGTCACCGGACCAGATCAAGTGAGACGGAAGAACCGACGCTGTGTTGGGGCAGGCTGGCCCGGCTCGTTCGATGCGGACTGAGGGGATCGGCACGGCAGCGGCATACCGGGGCTGGACGTGCCACGGTCTGCAGTACAGGCCGGAGCAGCAGCGCGACCGCCCACCGCCATTTCCTCAGGTCCCGGA
Source organism: Streptomyces sp. DvalAA-14 (assembly GCF_900091855.1). Classification (GTDB taxonomy): domain Bacteria; phylum Actinomycetota; class Actinomycetes; order Streptomycetales; family Streptomycetaceae; genus Actinacidiphila. The sequence continues at coordinate 12,493 of NZ_FMCH01000135.1, read as the reverse complement.
CCGGGTCCCCGGAGTGCGGCCCACCGTTCAGCGCGAGCCGGTCCCGTTGTTCCGCTCGCCGCGGGGAGTACGCATTCAGTACACATGCCCCCCGAAAACCCCCACCACCAGTGGAAACCGTGATGAGAGTTTTCCCAGGTCAGTCCACTGATGCCCGCATCCACCCAGCTCGCGAACCCGCCCCGAGGGAATTCGAGCAGCAGCCGGACGGCGGACTCCTATTGGAAGAGGCGGCCTGCGACGCGTTCGCCGCCGAGATCCTGCCGCCCGCGGCACTAGTCGAGCGCCATCTGTCCCCGGCAGGTCCCACCGCCGGCGACGTAGTGGACCTGTGGCGGGCCAGCGGCGCCTCCCGCATGGCGGTATGCGTCCGTACCGTTCAGCACCTGCCCGCCCCGGGCACGTCCTGCTGCTCGGCGCCGACGGCCGGATCGCCTTCGCGGCCTCACACGGCTTGCCGCCGCTGCGGCGCGGCAACTTCCAGGGCGACATCCCGGTTATCGACCGGGCCCGGGCCGCCAACGGGCGCGCGCAGGCCCGCTACCGCGACGGCATCCTGGGCCAGGAACTTTATGCCCAGACCGCACCGATGGACGGTTACCTGCTCGCCGTCCTAGTCACTGACCTAGCTGTTCTGTCCGGGGAGGTTGTGGACAGTGGTCATGATCACGGTGTTGGGATCTTGAATGGGTGAGGGCCTTCCGGGTTCGGTGTGGATTGCGACGTCCGACCGACCCGACAGAAGGCCCTCATGCCTCACCGTAATGCACCCCTGACCGAGACCGGTCGTCTGCGTCTGGCCCGCTGCGTCGTGGACGACGGGTGGCCACTGCGGCGTGCTGCGGAACGCTTCCAGGTCTCACCGACCACGGCCCAGCGGTGGGCGAGCCGCTACCGCCGCGACGGCGAGGCGGGCATGACCGACCGCTCCAGCCGCCCGCACCACAGCCCGCGACGGACTCCTACGCGCACCGAACGCCGGATCATCAAGGTCCGCGTGCTGCGCCGCTGGGGCCCGGCCCGCATCGCGCACCTGTTGCACCTGAACCCGTCCACCGTCCACCGGGTCCTGACCCGCTTCGGCCTGGCCCGCCTGACCCACCTCGACCGCGCCACCGGCCGCGTCATCCGCCGCTACGAACGCCAGCGGCCCGGCGAACTGGTACACGTCGACATCAAGAAACTCGGCAACATCCCCGACGGCGGAGGCCACAAGGCCCTGGGCCGACAGGCCGGCCGCAAGAACCGCTCGGGCGCCGGCTACTCCTTCATCCACACCGCCGTCGACGACCACTCCCGCCTGGCCTACAGCGAGATCCACCCCGACGAGAAGCAGGCGACCGCCACCAGCTTCTGGACGCGCGCACAGGCCTACTTCGCCTCGGTCGGCATCACCGTCGAACGCGTCCTGACCGACAACGGCTCCTGCTACAAATCACGGCTCTGGCGCGACACCCTCACCGCGGCCGGGATCACCCACAAACGCACCCGGCCCTACCGGCCCCAGACCAACGGGAAAGTCGAACGCCTCAACCGCACCCTCCTCGACGAATGGGCCTACGCCAAGCCCTACCGCTCAGAGACCGAACGACGCGCAGCCTTCCCGCAATGGCTCCACACCTACAATCACCACCGCGGACACACCGCCCTGGGCGGCCAACCACCCGCCACCCGCGTCCCCAACCTCACCGGGCAATACACCTAGCCCCCTGGCGCGCCTTGGCGCCCTTCATACTGGACACCGGACCCCAGGCGGGCGAGTACATCTGCGAGCACTGCAGCCAGGAGTACGGCTCCTTCGAGGCCGCCTGCCCCTCCTGCCGCATCCCCAAGTGCCCCGAGTGCGGACGCTGCGGATGCGCACCGCGTATGGCGGAACGGCAGTGCCCCGGATGTTTCACCCTGCACCCGCCGAAGATGTTCGCCGACGGCGCCGAGCGTTGCCTCGACTGCTCCTGAACCTCCATCTCGTACACCACGCTGTCAGCCGCATCTGTTCCCCTACCGGCGAGTTACGTCGTCCGTCCGGGGCGACAGCACCCCTCGCGGGGTGGCGGGGAACCCGACGCTGGCTCCGGGGCGCCCGTCGTGCAAGGCCGGCAGAAGCAAGAACCGAGAAACACCGTGCCCATCCAGATCACCGCTGTCCGCCTGTCCGGCGGCACCGCCCATGAGCACATCGTCCACCCGTGGTGGACCAACCCGGCCACCGGCGCCACCGGTGACAACACCCGGGCGCAGATCATCACCTGGATCGAGGACGAGGGAGGCCAGGCCTTCACCCGCGACGCAGGCGGCCGTCAGGCAGCGGTCGCCGTGGTGACTCCGCCGCACAGCGTGAAGTACCTGCGCACTCACGCCGACGGCGTGTGGACCGACAACCTTCTGGCCCTGCCCCGTCGGTGACGACCGGGCGCCGCACTCCAGCACCGTGCTGCTGGCAGGGCAAGGACGGCGAGAGCGGCGGCCCGGCAGGAACCAGGCTGCCTCCCGTCGGTGACAGGACGGGCGCAGGCAAGTCAGTTCAGCGACCTGCGGCCCGCGCCCCGGAGTTCGGGTCGGTCCGATTGCCACGGGGCTCTCCAGTGTGGCGGTTCCCGTGCGGGGGCGGTGTTGTCAGTGGCGCGTGGTAGAACCTGACAATGAGTTAACTTATCCGTTTTTCACACTAGTTGATCATTATCGAGTAAAGAGGTACGACATGGTTGAGGCGAAACTTCCCGAGCAGGGGGTGGTGTTCTGGCCGGTGGGCACGGGCGATTCCACCACGCTGGTGCTGGGCGACAACCTGGTGGTGCAGGTGGACCTGCGGGACATGGCGGCGGCAGACGGGGACGGCGCGGTAGTCGCGGCGGTCGTCGACCGCCTGGAGGACACGCTGCCGCGCCCGGACGGCACCACGCCCTACCTGGCGGTGTTCGCTCTTACCCACGCCGACTTGGACCACTGCTGCGGGTTCGGTGATCTGCTGGACAGCTCCATCGTGATCGGGGAGATCTGGGCGACGCCGCGGCTGTGGCGGGAGATCTCCGAGGACGGGGACATGTGCGAGGACGCGCGCCGCTTCCAGGACGAGGTCGAACGGCGGGTGCAGGCCACCCTCAAGGCCCTCAAGAACGGCCAGGAGCCGGACAGCGGGGACCGGGTGCGGATCATCGGCTACGACGAGGACCGTACCGAGCACTCCTACGCGCAACTGCCCGACAAGTACTTCACCTTCCCCGGCAAGTCGATCACGATGGTCGACGGGAATAACGTCGCCGACAGGTTCGAGGCGTTCGTCCACGCCCCGTTCAAGGGCGACTGCGCCGGCGACCGCAACGACACCTCGCTGGCCCTGCAGATCCAGATGCACACCGGCGGCACCACCGGCCGGCTGTTGCTCCTGGGCGACCTCGCGTACGTCACCATCAAGAAGATCTTCGACTTCAGCGAGTTCCACAACCGCACCGACCGGGTCGAGTGGGACGTGCTGCTCTCCCCGCACCACTGCTCCAAGAAGGTCATGTACGCGCCCGGCGAGGACGGCACGGAGGAGCTGAAGCAGGACATCCTCGACCAGCTGGCAGCGCACGCCAGCCCGGACGCCCGGGTGATCGCCAGCTCGCGGCCCTTCCGGGACAAGGACGAGAAGGGCCACAACCCGCCGCACCTGCTGGCCCGCGACGCCTACGAGGCGATCACCGCCTACCCGGTGCTGTGCACGGGGGAGTACCCCACCGCGGAGGAGCCCCGGCCGGTGGTCTTCGCCCTGGAGCCCTCCCTCGGGTTCGAACTCGTCGACCTCGCCGAACTGGAGCACGTGGAGAGCAAGTCCCGGGGGCTGACGTCCGCAGGCGGCGGACGGCGGCTGCTGGCCGACCTGGGCACCACCCGCTTCTCCGCCGTCACCGCCGGGACGGAACTGGCGGCCCCGCGCGGCACGGACGCTGCCCGCGCGGGCGTGCAGCGCGCCCGGGGCGACCAGGCGGAGCCGGCGGTACAGATCGGATTCGGTGCCGCGTGAACCGCAGCATCACCGTGGAGCTCACGGTCGGTCAGCAGCTCGCTCTCGACCAACTCGACCGGATCGCCAGTGCCTCCGGCGGATCGGTGAACGTCACGCACGTGGCCGCCTCCGCCGACTGGACCGGCCACGTTGAGGTCCGCGTCAGCATCGGATGCGGCAACCTGCCCCGCACACCGGCAGGGCTGCGACTGCGTAGCGTGGAAGCCGTCACGGTGCTGATCCCCGAGATGTTCCCCTTCGCCACGCCCAGCGTCCTGACCCGGCACACCCGCTTCGCGGACGCGCCGCACGTCAATTGGGGCCGGCACCTGTGCCTGTACCGCTCGACCGCCACCGAGTGGGATCCGGCCGACGGCATGTACGGGTTCATCGGGCGTCTCCTGGACTGGTTTGTTGCAGCCGCAGCGGGTGAACTGGACCGGCCCGGCGAGCCCCTGCATCCGCCGAACGCGGCGGTCGACCGCAACGCAGGGCTGCTGGTGGTCCGCAGCAACGCTCCGGTGGCCACGGATCAGCTGTGGCTGGGTTCTGCTGTGCTGCACCAGGTCACCGACACTCGGTGCGATGTGGTGGGCTGGCTCGCCGGAGGGGAGCCCTGGCCCGCCACCGTGGAGCAACTGCGGGATGCCGCCGCGCTCCCGGACGGTGCACGCGTGTTCCTCGCGCCCACCGTCATCACCACGAAGCACCTGACGTTCGAATACCCCCGCACCGCGCGGGAACTGGTCCAGGCACTGGCCCGCGACCACGTCACCACCCGCCTGCTGCTGGGTCTGACCGGCTTCGTCGCGGACCACAATCGCGCCCTGCTCCGCCCTGACGACGAGCCCGACGGCGATGACGACGTCCCGGCCGCGCCGGTGCACCTGTTGCTGGGTACCCCGTCCAGGGGCGTTGCCGGCGACGGAGGGCTGCGCCAGACCCACCTGGTGGCCTGGCACCTGCCCGACTTCGCCGACGGACTCGCGCGCCTGTCCGTCGACGCTTTCAGCGACAGTCCGGGCCTGGCCGCAATCGGCGACAAGGTCATGGACTTCGGCACCCGGTGGCTCGACCGCCAGCCGACCGCGTGGATGCGCGTGTACGAAGCCCGCCCGGAGGTCACCGTACGCCGCGATCACGCCACCCCTGCCGCCTGGCTGCGCGGCAAACGCATCCTGGTCCTGGGCGCCGGAGCGCTCGGCGCGCCCGTCGCCGACATGTGCGTCCGTGCCGGTGCCGCGCACCTGACCGTCGCCGACAAGGGGCTCGTCCATCCGGGCATCCTGGCCCGCCAGCCCTACACCGACGCCGACATCGGTCGCTCCAAGTGTCGTGTCCTGGCCCGCCGCCTGAATAGGATCGACGCCCGCCACACCCGTATCGAGCCCTTCGTCGGCGACATCACCACCCGCCTGGACGACCTCAACCTGCACTCCTTCGACCTGATCCTGGACTGCACCGCCAACCGCATCGTCCGCGCTCGCCTCGAAGGCGCCCGCCGCACAGACCCCTCCTCCTGGCCGCACCTCGCCACACTGATGATCGGCCACCACGCCACCCGAGGGCTGGCCGCCTTCTCACCCCGCGGCGCCACCGGCGGCGGCGCCGATGTCCTGCGCCGTACCGCGCTGGCCGCGCACACCGATCCCCGGCACGCCTACGACGACCTCATCGAGGACTTCTTCCCCACCCAGCCCCGCACCGACCTCTTCCAACCCGAACCCGGCTGCTCGGACGCCACCTTCACCGGATCAGCGGCCGACGTCACCGCACTGGCCGGACAACTGATGAGCGGCATCCTCCACGCCCTGACCGCCCCCGCCGACCAGCACACCATGGCCACACTCGCCGTGCGCATGCCCACCGGCCCCACCGGCCTTCAACCCGCCGGTCCGTGCTGGTTGACCTGGCCTAACGACACCGTCACCACCGACCCGGCCACCGGCTACGAGGTCCGCATCATGCCTGCGGCCCTGGCCGAGATGCGCGCCGAAGCCCGCCGCGGCGCCCGCGTCCGCGGCCCCCGCGTAGAAACCGGCGGCAGCCTGCTGGGCGCCGTCGACGACGCCACCGGCGTGATCTTCGTCGACGAGGCCACCGGCCCGCCCCCGGACTCCCTGCTCACCGAGACCTACTTCCTGCACGGCCTGGACGGCGTCAGCGGCCACCTGGCGGCCCGCCGGACGGCAACCGGCAACATCAGCCGCTTCCTGGGCATGTGGCACACCCACCCCCACGCGCCCGCACAACCCAGCCCCACCGACCGCGCGGCGATGACGCTCCTCACCCTGCCCCTTCACGACGCCCCCGCCCGGGCCCTGGTCCTCATCGCCGGCGGGCCCACCTGCGTCTGGCACCAGTGGCTCGCCACCGGTGGCGACCTTCACCTGTACACGCACCTCGCCACCCGTACCGCCTCCGCTGCGTCCGAGGCACCCACCCCGGTCCAGCCGGGCCCGGGGACCGGCCCGGTGACCTGGTGGCCCGGCGGCTATGCCACCCACCCCCACCCCGACCACCCGCCCTTCGGCCCCGTCCCCTCCCCACGTAAGGCATCCCGCCAGTGACCCGCACCATCGGCTTGGCCCTGTCCGGAGGCGGCTCCCGCGCCGCGGCTTTCCACCTCGGCTGCCTGCGCGCCCTGTACGACCGCGACCTCCTGGACCGCGTCCAGGTCGTCTCCGGCATCTCCGGCGGCGCTCTCCTGGCCTCCCTGTGGGCCTACGGCCCCGCGGACTTCACCGACTTCGACGCCCGCACCACCGATGTGCTGTGCTCCGGCCTGCAACGGGCCATCGCACGCCAGGCGTTCACGCCCTCCGCGGTGGTGCGCAACCTCACCGCGGCCGCCCGCGCGGCTGCCCGCGGGCTGTTCTCCGACAGGGGCGCCATCGGCGTCGCCCGCCCCGCCAACCGCACCGACGCCTTGGCCACCGTCCTGGCCCACCAAGCCTTCGGCACCCGGACCATGGACGACGTCACCCACCCCGGCCTCGACGTCGTCCTCACCGCCACCGACCTGGCCACCACCAATGCCGTCCGCTTCGGCAGCGCCCGCAGCGGCTGCTCGCGCTACGGCACCATCGCCGAACCCGTCCACGTCGCAACCGCCGTCGCCGCCTCGGCCGCCTACCCGGCCCTCCTGCCGGCGCTGGAGCGCACCTTCACCTTCCAGCACCGCAACGGGCACCACCAGCAGCACACCGTGCTGCTCACCGACGGCGGCGTGTACGACAATCTCGGCCTGTCGGTCCTCGAGCCCGGCCGGTCACCGCAGCACACCCAGCACGTCTACGACGTGCCCTTCATCATCTCGTGCGACGCGGGCATGGGCGAACTGACGGTGAAGGCACCACACTTCATGATCGGCCGTCTGCGCCGCTCCTTCGACACCGTGCACCGCAAGGCACAGGACTCCGCCCGGGCCCGCCTGCACGAGTGGGCCGCGAGTGGGCGCATCGACGGATTCGCCCTGGCCTATCTCGGCATGAAGGACGACCGCCTCCCCGCGCCACCCCACGACCTCGTCCCGCGCAGCGCGGTCGCCACCTATCCAACCAATTTCGCCGCCATGGCCCGCAGTGATCTCGATGCCATCACGACCCGTGGCGAGCAGCTCATGCGCACCGTCCTGCCGATGTACCTGCGCCCTTCGTGACTACCACGGCCTGGTAGGGACTCCCTACACGGGGAAGGCCAACCGAAGGTCTGCAAGAGGAGCATGCGGTACCGATCGCCGAAGGCGGGTTAGTACGCATCCAGTACACATGCCCCCCGAAAACCCCCACCACCAGTGGAAACCAGTGATGAGAGTTTCCCCAGGTCAGCCCCCTGATCGCCGCATCCGCCCAGCTCGCGAACCCGCCCCGAGGGAATTTGCAAGGCAGATGTCAGGGGTTCGAATCCCCTAGGCTCCACAACCCTTTGCGCAGATCAGTGGCCCTCCCACCCGAGCCGGGTGGGAGGGCCACTGGCGTGCGGTACGCATGCTGTGCACATCAGGCCGGAGCCCGGCTCCAGCGCCCGGCCGCGTCACCGGCAGTCGGGTGAGGCCTGTCGTAGGGACAGAAACAGCTGGCGCCGCCGTCGGTCGATCTCGATGACGACCACCGTGATCTGGTCTCCGACCCGCACGACCTCTTCCGGTGCTTCCACCGGCTCCCAGCTGAGCTCCCGGAGATGGACGAGTCCCTCGATCCCATCGGTGACTTCGACGAAGGCGCCGAAGGAGATCAGCGAGGTGACCGGTCCGCGCAGTGTCCGGCCGACGGTGATGGAGTCTGCGAGCGCCACGAAGGGGTCCGGCTGCGTCGCGCGCAAGGAGAGCCTGGCCTCCCCGTTCCAGGTGTCGAACTGGAGGAACTCGCACGAGACGCGCTGTCCGACCCGGACGACGTCCGAGGCTGCTTCGAACCGCCGCCAGGACAGTTCGGGGTAGGTGATGAACCCGACGCCGGGGAAGACCGGGTGCGCGGGGCCCTCGTCCAGTGCGACGAACACGCCGAACCGCTCGATCGCCGCGATGGTGCCGGTGAGGATCTCGCCTCGGCGGAGCGGTTTCAGGAACGCCCAGAGCTCAGGGTTCTCAGCGGCGGCCATCGACAGCTGTGCCTGTCCCTGGTCCAGATCAATGGCGATCACCTCGGCGGCGACCCGCTGGCCGACTTCCACCGCCGCAGCCGGATGCATGCGCCAGGACAGTTCCAGGGGCCCGACCGTCCCCAGCGGGCGCGAGGGGAATCCGTCGAGGGTCACGGACACCCCTTGGCGCCGTGTCACATCAGTAGCCGTCCCCATGTAGACCTCGCCCACGCGGAGCCCTGCCAGAAACTCCCGCGCCCGATCATCCGACGCTCCGCTCATGAACACCCTCGTTAGACCGTGTGCTTTTCGGCTCTGGCCTGCTGCTTACGCAGCGCCGGCAGCGGAAGGGGTCTGATGCCGATCTACGGGCGCCAGCTCCTGTGGCAGCGGAGCTGCCCGCTGATCGAATCCTGATCGGATCCTGGTCGAATCCTGATCGATCGGGAATCGATCAACGCGTTCTCGCGGTCCCCTGCATTCAGTTGGTGGAGTACCCCTGCACTTCCGCGACGACGTTTACCGAGCCGTACGGGCTGTAGAGGCCGACAGAGCCGTGCGTCAGCGGGAGGTAGACCAGGACGGACGTGGTCTGGCCCCGCATGAAGCTGAGCGCCGGCTCGGCGGGCTCGTACGGCGAGCCGTCGCCCCAGACGGTCAGCGAGCCGTTGGCCGTGGAGCCGACGGCGGTCAGGTTCAGCAGCACGCCGGTGGCGCCGGCTGGGACGCCGGCCATACCCGAGGCTTTGAAGTGGAGGATGCCGGTTGCCGGGATCGCCTTCTTGGGGGCACCGGTGCCCGACCGCGTGTCAAGGACCCGCGCCGGGGCGATCGCGTTCATCGGCTTGTTTACGGGGTCGATCGACGGGCTGTACGGCAGGTAGAAGCCCTCCACCGAGGCGGTGAGGTCGACCGTCCCGGAGTGGTTGTAGAGGGAGACCCGTCCCTTGCTGTCCACCGGTGCGACGACCGTGGCCGAACGGGTCTCTCCGGCGGCGAAGTTCAGTTCCGACGCGTTCGGCGCGGTGGTGCCCGGCTTAAAGGCGTTGACGTAGCTGCCCGCCGTGGCGTGGGTCGCGGTGACGTCGAGCAACACCGCGGTCGCCTGGTACTCGTACGAGTTGATGTTGTGGGTGTCCGGCAGCAGCGCCGTGAAGGTGAGGGACTTACCCGCGCCGAGTTTGCCGAATTTCGGCAGTCCCGATCCCCCGCTTGTGCTCAGGACCGGCCGGAACTCCCCCCAGATGTTGACGTCGTTCCTCAGCACGGTGCCGCCCGCCGGACCCGGGGTGAGCGTGGTGTAACCCTCCACATCCGCGGTCAGGTCGACGGTTCCGCCCAGGTTCACCAGGTTCACCGATCCGTCCGGTCCCACGGGCACGTCCAGCAGGTTCCCGGTGGTCTGGCCGGCCCGGTACGTGAAGCCGGGCGACGTGGGCAGCTTCGCGCCCGACGCGTAGGCGGTGACGGTGCCGCCGGCCGTCGGGTGGAGCACAGTGACGTTGAGCAGGACGGAACTGGCCCCCTTGACGCCTCCGACGCCGTTCACCTTGAAGTAGACGACCTTCTTCGGCCCGACCTTCGCCTTGGGCGCGCCGAGACCGGTCAGGGTGTTGAGGATCCGCAGCGGACCGTCGGGGACGAACACCGGACCGACGACGACCTTCGTGGAGGCGCTCGCCGAGCGTCCGCCGAAGTCGGTTTCCCTGCCAGTGGCGGTGTAGGTCCCGGCTCTGGCATAGGTGTGAGTGAGTCCGTCGCACGCGCCGGCCTGGCTCACCGCCGGCGTCCCGTCCCCGAAGGACAACGTGCAGGACGCGAGTGCGAACGGGCTGGTGGACGTGTCATGGAAGGTGGTGGTCAGCGGCGAGGTCGCGTCCTGCCCATTCGCGCCGAGAGCGGCGGTCAGTGGCCCGGCCGGGTTGACGGAGACCGTCAGCCGGTCGGTGTGGCCCGGCTCCTGGACGGTGATGACGTCGTACGTGCTCTTCCCGCCGGGAAGCTTGGTGTAGGTGTGCTCGACGGAGCCGGCAGCAGAGGTCACGGCTGGGGTGCCGTCCCCGAAGTCGTACGTGCGCGTGACGGTCCGGCCCCACGGGTTGTCGTCCTCGGCGGTGACCGTCACCGGGTAGCCCACCGCGGTCGAGGTCGGGGACAGCCGTGGACTGTACGCCTCGTACGGGTCCTGCAGCTCCAACGCGCCGCGGTCCGCGTACCCGATGCCGGTTCCTGTGTCGGGGGTCAGCGGATCGTCCACCCGGGGAGCACCGGTCAGGTCCGTGGCCAGTTCCCCGGGCGCACCGGCGTCCGCCGAGTCAATGGCGGGCGATCCGTCGCGCGGCGGCGGAAAGGTGTGACTGGCGTTGCTCCCGACGGCGAGGATGTCCGACCTGCCCTGGCCGGTGGCCGCTTCGAAGGACGCGGTGCCGGGATACGGCGTGCCGGCCCACCGGTAGAGGTCGGCGCCCGCCGGCTCGACGAAGTAGTTGTAGCCGGCTGTCGTCCCTGTGGCGGAGTCGTCGTCGACCACGATGTCGTTGTCGTACAGGACGTTGTTCTCCGCGGTGGTGCCGACCGAGCCGGCGGACACCGACAACGCGTGGGGCGCAGAGCTGAGAGTGTTGCTGGTGACCGCGGTGTCCACCGTTCCGTCGAGGGCGACGCCCGACGCGTTGGTGGCGTCGATGTCGTTGGTCGTGATGACCGTGCCCCGTACTCCGGCGCCCACCTCGATTCCGGTGGCGTCGACGCTCTCGATACGGCTGCGGCTCACGGTCACATCGCTGCTCGCACCGGAGATCTCGACACCCGCACTGCCGGCCCAGGGGGTTATGCCGAGGCGGTCCAGGGTGATGTCGTGCGCGTCGCGCACCTGGAGGCCGGCCCCGGGCTCCTCCACCCGGACCCCGCGCAGCACAACGTCGTGGACGCCCGCGAGGGTCAACCCGTCGATATCGGCGGAGCTTTGGCTGGTGATGGTGATGGGTTGTCCGGGCTCCCCCGAGGTGGTGATCTCGGTGGCCGGATAATCGGCTCCGGAGCCGACAAGGATCGTGTCGCCGGGCCGCGCGCCGTCCGTCGCGGCCTGGAGCGTGCAGTACGGCTGCGCCTGCGTCCCCGGCCCGGTGTCGGAGCAGGAGGCCGCCGTGATGCCGACGTACAGGGTCGAACCGTCCGCCTCCGCCATGACGGCGGGCAGGACCAACCCCGCGGTGAGCAAGGACAGCACGACAAAACCCGCTCGGCGGGATCCGGCCACGGTGTTTCCCCCTACGTCCTGCCTCCCGTCGACGCGATCGCGCAGGTTGCCGGGAGGGTCGGATGCCTAGCGGAAGATATCAGCGGTCGGCCGGTGCGGGTACCTGGTGCCATCGGGAGCCGTCGGCAGGGCGCTTGACAGGGCCTTGAACCTTTACCGGCCGGGCACGGCGCTCAGCGGCGTTACCGGCAGTCGGGGGATGCCTGTCGTAGGGACAGAAATGTGCCGGTCAGGATCTCACCTCGGCGGTGATCCGCTGGCCGGCTTCCACTTCCGCAGCCGGATGCATTCGCCGCGGCCGTTCCTCCGGGCCGACCGTCCCCAGCGGGCGCGAGGGGAATCCGTCGAGGGTCGCGGACATCCCCTTGCCCCGTGTGACGTCAGTTGCCGACCCGCTGCGGACACCGCCCCGGCCCGTGCGGGGCCGGGGCGGTGGTCGGCGGCAGGGGCACACCCGCGGCGGTGGGGGCGGCGGTCAGATGCTCGGTGGGGAAAGGCGGGTGTAGGGGAGGCCGGAGGTGGTGCCGCCCGGGGTGAGGACGGTGACGGTGACCGGGCCGGCCGGGCCGGAGGGGGCGGTGGCGGTGAGTTGGGTGTCCGAGAGCGCGGTGAGGCGGCGGGGGTGCTTCCGAGAGGACGGAGGTGGCGCCGGTCAGGTGGGA
>NZ_FMCH01000272.1 GCF_900091855.1 Streptomyces sp. DvalAA-14 | reverse complement strand
TCGGTCAGGGCCACCAGGACGGCGGATGCCACCACCACCGAGTCCACCGCCAGCACGACGCGCGGTCCGATGCCCGCGAGCGTGCCGGCCAGCGCGGTGCCGGCCGCGGCCGCGGCCATCTTGAAGCCGGCCATGGTGACGAAGACGTGCGCGCGGGCGGCCGGCGGCGAGTACACCGAGCGCACCGCGAGTGTCGCGGTGAACAGCACCGCGCTGGTGGCGCCCGCCAGGGCGAAGGTGAGCAGCGCGATCAGATAACCGGGCGCCAGGGCGCACAGCCCGATGGCGACCGCGTTCGCGGCGATCAGCCGGATGGCGAGCCGTTCGGGCTCGCCGGACAGCGGGAAGACACCGGTCAGGATCGCACCGCAGAGGTTCCCGGCACCGTAGACCGCGCCGAGGGCGGCGCCCGCGCCCGCCGAGTGTTCCAGCGACCTGCCGAAGACCACCGCGACGACCATGACGCCGCCGGTGCTGATCGAGGTGATCATGGTGGCCACCATGACCCGGCGCAGCGGCCCGACGTGCACCACCACCCGCAGCGCGTCGCGGACCGGCATCGACGCCCCGCCGGCGGCGACGGCCTGCCCCCGGGGGAGCAGCAACAGCAGCAGGCCCGACAGCACTCCCGACGCGCCCAGGATGACCACGGCCGGGAGGGGTCCGAGGGTGGTGGCGAGCGCGGCCACCACCGCCGGCCCGGCGATGTTGCTGATGCCGTACGTCGCGGAGTCCCAGCCCTCGGCGCGGCGCTGGGTGCGCTCGTCGCCGCCGACGATGAGGGCCAGCCGGCTGCTCAGGCCGCCGGTCATGAGCGGATCGCACAGGCCGCCCACCGTGATGACCAGGGCCACCAGGGCTGTCGCCGCGTGACCGAGCATCAGCGCGCCGCCGGCCAGGGCCAGACCGTACAGGGCGAAGGCCGGGGCCAGGCGCAGCCGGGTGTCCCGGGCGCTCTCCAGCCAGCGCGCCATCCACGGGCCGGCCACGTTGGGCGCGGTGAGCAGGGCGGCCAGGACGCCGCCGAGCGCGGCGCCGCCGTGGCTGTGCAGGCTGAGGGTGAGGGACACCAGGCCCACGGGGGCGCCGCCGCTCGCCGAGCGGATCAAGGTGGCCGAGGTGAGGTACACCGCCAGCGAGAAGCCGCGCCGCGCGGTCGGCGGCGGGGCCGCGACTACGGCCTGCGCGGGGGTCGGCGGTCCGCCGGGCGGGGAGCCGCCGTCCGGGGGCGCGATGTCGTCGGTCACCTGTCCTCCATCGTGTCGTGCACGCGATCGGTCCGGGAATCGGCCGTGCGCCCCTGAG
>NZ_FMCH01000080.1 GCF_900091855.1 Streptomyces sp. DvalAA-14 | reverse complement strand
CGTGGCGGCCGGCGAACAGCCGTAGGGCCCCGGAAGGACGACCGGGGCCCCGGAAGGACGGACGGACACCCCGTCAGACGGACACTCCGTGCGCCCGCAGGAAGCGCAGCGGGTCGATGTCGTCGCCGTAGACGGGTCCGGTGCGCATCTCGAAGTGCAGGTGCGGGCCGGTGGCGTTGCCGGTGGCGCCGGAACGGCCTATCCGCTGGCCCTCGGTGACCTGCTGGCCGGCCTTCACCGAGATCTGCGACAGGTGCCCGTACTGGCTGTAGTGGCCGTCGGCGTGCTTGATGACGACCTGGTAGCCGTAGGAGCCGCCCCAGCCGGCGGTGACGACCTTGCCGGCCGCCACCGAGTGCACGGCGGTGCCGGTGGAGACCAGGAAGTCCACGCCGGTGTGCAGGCCGCTGGCCCAGCTGCTGCCCGCCGCGTCGTAAGGGGTGCCGATCGGCGCGTGCTCGACCGGCAGCGTCCAGCCGCTGTGCTTCGGGGCGGCGACCGGCTTGGTCTGCCGTTCCAGGGTGCGGGTGCCGCCGGCCTGCTTCACCGCGGGCTTCGGCTTCGGGGTGGCTTTCGGCGCGCTCTTCGGGGCGGCCTTCGGGGTCGGCGCGCTCTTGGCCGGCGCGCTCTTGGCCGGGGCGGTCAGCGCCAAGTGCTGGCCGGGGAAGATCAGATCGGGATCCCCGCCGACGACGGCGCGGTTGTCGGCGTAGAGCTGCGGCCAGCCGCCGCGGACCTGTTCGTCGGCGGCGATCTGGGACAGCGTGTCGCCGCTGGCGACCGTGTAGTGCTCGTGCCCGGCGGGGTGCGCGCCCTTGCCGGCTTTCGCGGCGGGCGTCTTCGCGGGGTGCTGGGCGGCGGGAGCGGGCTTCGCGGGACGGTGCGCGACCGCCGGCTCGGGCTTGGCCTTCGCCTTCTGGACGGGCACCCGCACGATGTGCGACGCGGACGCCGCCTGCCGGGTGAGCCCGGCCGACACCGAGCAGACCGGCCAGGCGCCCGGGCCCTGGCTGCGCAGCACCTTCTCGGCGACCGCGATCTGCTGGTTCTTGGTGGCGAGGTCGGCGCGCGGCGCGTAGGCGCTGCCGCCGAAGGACTTCCAGGTGCTGGCCGCGAACTGCAGGCCGCCGTAGTAGCCGTTGCCGGTGTTGGTGTTCCAGTTGCCCGAGGACTCGCAGCTGGCGACCTTGTCCCAGACGCCGGCGCCGGCCGCGTGGGCACTTGTCAGTCCGATCAGCGGGAGGGCCAGCCCGGCGCCGCCCGCGGTGACGGTCAGCGACGCTTGGGAGACCCGGTTCGGGCGGTAACGGCGGTGGCGTCCGCGTAAGGGCATGGCAGCAGTCCTCTCCGGTGGCCGGGCGCGCCAAAGATAGGCCCCCCGCCGACCGCGCCACAAGAGTGCCCGCACCGGCACAGGTCGGACAGTGGCGGGCCCTGGGACTCGGGTCCGGGCGCGGCCCGGAAAAGGCCCTGCTGGCGGGGCCGCGGCCCGGATCCGGGGAATCCCCGGGCGCGCGCGGCGTTGAAAAAGAGGTGAGTTCCGTGCTGCGCGACACCCCGTTCTCCGTCCTCGACCGCTCCCGGGTCCGTGCGGGCGAGGAGCCCTCGCGCGCGCTGCGGGACACCGTGGCGTTCGCGCGGGAGGCCGAGACGCTCGGCTACCGGCGCTTCTGGGTGTCCGAGCACCACAGCGTGCCCGGGGTCGCCGGGTCCGCCCCCACCGTGCTGGCCGCCGCGATCGCCACCGCCACCGGCACGATCCGGGTCGGCACCGGCGGGGTGATGCTGCCGAACCACCGGCCGCTGGTGGTGGCCGAGCAGTTCGGCGTGCTGGAGGCCCTCCATCCGGGGCGCATCGACATGGGCCTGGGCCGCTCGGTGGGCTTCACCGACGGCATCCGCAAGGCACTGGGGCACGGCAAGGAGGCCGCGGACGTCTTCGACGAGCAGCTCACCGAGCTGCTCGGCTGGTTCACCGGCGAGCAGCGGACGTATCCGCAGGTGCACGCGCTGCCCGCCGAGGGGCTCCGGCCGGCGCCGTTCCTGCTGGCGGTCGGCAGCGGCGCGGACCTGGCCGCCGCCAAGGGTCTGCCGCTGGTGATCGGCGGGGTGCGCGGCGAGGAGGCGCTGCTGCGGGCGGTGGACCGCTACCGGTCCGCCTTCCGCCCGTCGCCCTGGGCCGCGCGGCCGTACGTGGTGCTCTCCGGGACGGTCGCGGTGGCCGCGGACGGGGAGCGGGCGCGCCGGCTGCTGGCTTCGGAGGCGTGGTCGACGGCGTACTCGCGCACCCACGGGGTCTTCCCGCCGCTGGAGTCGTACGCGTCGATCGCCGGGCGCGCCATGACCGGACCGGAGCGCGAGCGCTTCGAGCAGGCGATGACCGGGCAGGTGCACGGAACGCCCGAGGATGTCGGCAAGGCGCTCGAGTCGCTGCTGACCCGCAGCGCGGCCGACGAGTTCCTGGTGACGACCAGCAGCTACGACCGCGCTGAGCTGCTGGAATCGTACCGGTTGCTGGCCCGGATGCGCGGCTGAAGCGGTGGGTGGGACGGCGGGTAGGGTCGTCGGATGAGCCAACGACAGCGCGGCGGGCTCGATGTGCGCTGGCACGCGGGATGGCCGTCGGCCAAGCACGACCCGGCGCCGGACATCCAGGTGCACGCCTACGACGAGAGCACCGTGATCCTGCGGCAGAACATGTCGGTGCACTTCGAGGCGCCGTTCCTCTTCCTGCTGCTGGGAGAGGAGCGGGCGCTGCTGCTGGACACCGGCGCCACCGCCGACCGGTCGTACTTCCCGCTGCGCCGGGTGGTCGACGAGCAGGTGGCGCGGTGGCTGGAACTGCACCCGCGCCCTTCCTACGGCCTGGTGGTGGCGCACACCCACGGGCACGGCGACCACACGGCGGGCGACGGGCAGTTCGCCGACCGGCCGCACACGGTGACGGTCGGCACCGGTCCGGAGGCGGTCGCCTCCTTCTTCGGGCTGCCGCACTGGCCGGAGGGCATCGCCTCGCTGGATCTGGGCGGCCGGGTGCTGGACGTCATCCCCGGCCCCGGGCACGAGCCGGCCGCCGCGGTCTTCCACGACCGCCGCACCGGGATGCTCTTCACCGGCGACACCCTCTACCCCGGACACCTCTACGTCCGCGACCTGGCGGCGTACACCGCGACGGTGGACCGGCTGCTGGCCTTCTGCGAGCGCCACCCGGTGACCCAGCTGCTGGGCTGCCACATCGAGATGACCACGACGCCCGGGGACGACTATCCGCGCGGCACCACCTACCAGCCGGACGAACCGCCGCTGGAGATGGACCCGGGGCATCTGCGCGCGCTGCGCCGGGCCCTGACCGACGCGGCGGGCCGGCCCGGCATCCACCGCCATGCCGACTTCCTGCTGCACATCGAGGAGTGACGGCGCGTCGGCCCGGCCGATGACGGCCCGTCGGACAGCGGCCGTCCCCGTCACCCGGAGGCACCGCGCGCTCATCCGGATGGGCCTTTCCGCCGTGCCGGTCCGGCGGGGACGATCCACCGTGGGCGACATGACTGCCTTCCGTCCCCCGCTCCCGCGTCCCCGCCGGGTCCGTACCCCCCTCCGGGCAGCCGGCGCGGTCGCCGCGGCCTGCTGCCTCACCGCCGTGGCCGCGCTCCCCGCCGCGGCCTCCTCCGGTGACGGGCACGGCTCGGCCGGCCCCGCCGCCCCGGCGGCGAGCAGCGGCTCGCTGCTGTCCGAACCCGGTGTGCAGGTGCGGCCGAACGCGGGGGTGCCCGCGCTGCCGTCCGGCCTGTCGGCACTGTCCTGGACGGTCTGCGATGTCCGCACCGGGGAGGTGCTGGCGGCGAAGGACGCGCACCGCCGGCTGCCGCCCGCCTCCACCCTCAAGACGCTGTTCGCCGACACCGTGCTGCCCCGGCTGCCGCGCGAGACCACCCACAAGGTCACCGACGCCGACCTGGCCGATTTGGGCGAGGGCAGCAGCCTGGTCGGGGTCCAGACCGGGCAGACCTACACCGTCGCCGACCTGTGGCGCGGCGTCTTCCTGAGCTCGGGCAACGACGCGGTGCACGTGCTGGCGCACATGAACGGCTCGGTGGCCCGCACGGTGACCCAGATGCAGGCCAAGGCGAAGATGCTGGGCGCCGACGACACCCATGTGGTGACCCCCGACGGCTACGACGAGCCCGGCCAGGTGTCCTCCGCCTTCGACCTGGCGGTGTTCGGCCGGGCCGGACTGGCCGACCACGACTTCGCCGACTACGTGGCGACCGCGACCGCGCAGTTCCCCGGCGGCTACGACGCGCACGGGGAGTACGTGAAGTCCTTCGGCATCCGCAACACCAACCGGCTGCTGACCGGGGCCGACGGCGTGACGCCGTACCCGGGGATCATCGGGGTGAAGAACGGTTACACGACCAACGCCGGCAACACGCTGGTGGCCGCCGCGCGGCGGGGCGGCCGGACCCTCATCGTCACGGTGATGAACCCGCAGTCCGGGCTGCCGCAGGCCGTCTACCACGAGGCGGCGCGGCTGCTGGACTGGGGCTTCGCCGCGGCCGGCCGCACCACCTCCGTCGGCACCCTCAACCCGGCCCGCCCGGCCG
>NZ_FMCH01000140.1 GCF_900091855.1 Streptomyces sp. DvalAA-14 | reverse complement strand
GGAGCGACGACGATCTGCACCCCCCGGTCGGCCAGCGCCTGCAGTTCGGTGCCGGCCCGCTCGTCCTCGGCGGGCGGCTCGTCGCTCACCAGATGGGTGATCACCTCGGTCGGCACGGTCTGGAACATGGTGTCGGCGCCGAGTTTGGTGTGGTCGGCGAGCACCACGACCTCGGCGGCGGCCTGCACCAGGGCCCGGTCGACGCTCGCGGCGAGCATGTTGGAGGTGGAAAGCCCGCGCTCGGCGGTCAGCCCGGCCCCGGACAGGAAGGCGCGGGAGACCCGCAGCCCCTGCAGGGACTGCTCGGCGCCACTGCCCACCAGGCCGTAGTTGGAGCCGCGCAGGGTGCCGCCGGTCATCACCACCTCGACCCGGTTGGCGTGCGCGAGCGCCTGGGCCACCAGCAGCGAGTTGGTCACCACCGTCAGGCCGGGCACCCGGGCCAGCCGTCTGGCCAGCTCCTGCGTGGTGGTGCCGGCGCCGACCACGATGGCATCACCCTCGGCGACCAGCCCCGCGGCGAGATCGGCGATGGCCGTCTTCTCGGCGGTCGCCAGATGGGATTTCTGCGGGAAGCCGGACTCCCGGGTGAAGCCACCCGGCAGCACGGCACCGCCATGCCGGCGGTCGAGCAGCCCTTCGGCCTCCAACGCGCGTACGTCACGGCGCACGGTCACTTCGGAGGTCTGGACGACCCGGGCGAGCTCGCGGAGCGATACCGCTCCGTTGGCCCGCACCATTTCCAGGATCAATTGGCGACGTTCTGCAGCGAACACGAAACCGACAGTAACCCCAACGACCGTCTGGTTTCAGCGTTTTGCGCCGGATGACGGAAGTCGTGCGTCAAACAGACCAGGAAGTGCTATGCACCGACCGTGCGTTCGCACCCCGAAAGTGTTTGAAAGCGTTTGAAAGGGAAAGGGCGGTACGCGGTTTCCGCGCTCAGCTTCCGTCGGCCGTCTTGCGGTTGTACAGCTGCCGGGCCACCTCGGCGATCGACCCGGACAGCGACGGGTACACCGTGAAGGCGTTGGCGATCTGCTCCACCGTCAGGCTGTTGTCGACCGCTATCGAGATCGGGTGGATCAGCTCGCTCGCCTTGGGCGCCACCACGACACCGCCGACCACGATCCCCGTGCCGGGACGGCAGAAGAGCTTGACGAAGCCGTCCCTGATGCCCTGCATCTTGGCCCGCGGATTGCGCAGCAGCGGCAGCTTGACGACATTCGCCTCGATCCGCTTGCTGTCCACGTCGGCCTGCGTGTAGCCGACGGTGGCGATCTCCGGGTCGGTGAAGACGTTGGACGAGACGGTCTTGAGGTTGAGCGGGCCCACCGCGTCGCCGAGGAAGTGGTACATCGCGATCCGGCCCTGCATGGCCGCGACCGAGGCGAGGGCGAAGACGCCGGTGACGTCACCGGCCGCGTAGACGCCGGGGGCGCTGGTGCGGGACACCTTGTCGGTCCAGATGTGCCCGGAGCCGGTGAGCTTGACGCCGCTCTCCTCCAGGCCCATGCCCGAGCTGTTGGGGATCGCGCCCACCGCCATCAGGCAGTGCGTGCCGGTGATCACCCGGCCGTCGGCGAGCGCGACTTCCACCCGGTCACCGACGCGCTTGACGGACTGGGCGCGGGAGCGGGCCATCACATTCATGCCGCGGCGGCGGAAGACGTCCTCCAGTACGGCCGCGGCGTCCGGGTCCTCGCCGGGCAGCACCCGGTCGCGCGATGAGACCAAGGTCACGGTGGAGCCGAGCGCCTGGTAGGCCCCGGCGAACTCGGCGCCGGTGACTCCGGAGCCGACCACGATCAGTTCCTCGGGCAGCTCGTCGAGGTCGTAGACCTGTGTCCAGGTGAGGATGCGCTCGCCGTCGGGCAGGGCGTCCTCCAGCTCGCGCGGGCGGGCGCCGGTGGCGACCAGGACCGCGTCGGCGGTCAGCTCCTGGACGACGCCGTCGGGGCCCTCCACCCGGACGGTGCGCGTGCCCTCGGCGGTCTGCGGGCCGGTCAGCCGCCCGTGGCCGCGCAGAACCGTGGCGCCGGCCCGGGTCACGGAGGCGGCGATGTCGTGCGACTGGGCCAGCGCCAGGCGCTTGACCCGGCGGTTCACCTTGCCGAGGTCCACGCCCACCACCCGGGCCGACCGCTCCAGCGGCGGGGTGTCGTCCGCCACGATGATGCCCAGCTCCTCGTAGGAGGAGTCGAAGGTGGTCATCACCTCAGCGGTGGCGATCAGCGTCTTGGACGGCACGCAGTCGGTCAGCACCGACGCGCCGCCCAGGCCGTCGCGGTCCACGACGGTCACCTCGGCGCCGAGCTGCGCCGCGACGAGCGCCGCCTCGTAGCCGCCGGGTCCGCCACCAATGATCACGATCCGAGTCACGTACCCCATTGTCCCGCACGCGCCAAGCATGTCCCGCCAGGGGGCGGGTCGGCCCCGGGCGGCCGGTCGCGCTCCCGACGCGTCCGGGGCCGCGGACCCGCTCCTTACGCCGGGCGCAGCCCGCTCCCGTACCCTCATTTCCATGTCGCTCTACGCCGCCTACGGAAGCAACCTCGACGCGCGGCTGATGACGCGCCGCGCCCCGCACTCCCCGCTGCGCGGCACCGGGTGGCTCGACGGCTGGCGGCTGACCTTCGGCGGTGAGCAGATGGGCTGGGAGGGCGCGCTGGCCACCCTGGTCGAGGCGCCGGCCAGCCAGGTGTTCGTCGGCCTGTACGACGTCGCACCGATCGACGAGGAGTCGATGGACCGGTGGGAGGGCGTCCCCCTGGCCATCTACCGGCGCACGACGGTCCGCGTCCACACGCTGGAGGGCGAGGCGGCGGCCTGGATCTACGTGCTGAACGATTACGAGGGCGGGCTGCCGTCGGCGCGGTACCTGGGCGAGCTGGCGGACGCGGCGGAGTCGGCGGGTGCGCCGTACGACTACGTGATGGAGCTCCGCAAGCGCCCCTGCTAGCCGCGACCCTCCCGCCCCCGCAGGGGCGCGCGGAACCGCGCGACCAGCCCACCACGACCCGCAGACCCCGCAGGGGCGCGGGGAACTGCGCGACCAGCCCACCACCGGGTGACAGACGGCAACGCCACCCGACCAAGCACGACGCGCCCCCGCAGGGGCGCGGGGAACTGCGCGACCAGCCCACCACGACCCGCAGACGGCCACGCCACCCGAACAAGCACGACGCACCCCCGCAGGGGCGCGGGGAACTGCGCGACCAGTCCACCACCAACCCGCACACAGGCACCCGCCCCGCAGCACCCCGAAGCCCCCCGCAGGGGACTGCGCTCGTGCTCGGAAGGGCCGTGGTCCGGCGAAACACGGGGAGACGGATGGCCGTCTACGCGCGTAGGCCGTGACAGGTTACCCTCATGCGCGTGAACGCTTCCGTGAACTCCGACCCCTATACCGCCGCCGACGCAGCCGCCGCGGCCCTGCGCCGGCTGACCGGCGCCGAAACGCACGACGTGGTCCTGGTGATGGGCTCGGGCTGGGTGCCCGCCGCCGACGGTCTCGGGACCGCCGACCACGAGTTCGCGGTGACCGAACTGCCGGGGTTCCCGGCGCCCGCGGTGGCCGGCCACGCCGGCACCGTGCGCTCGGTGCGGATCGGCGCGATCCGCGCCCTCGTCTTCCTGGGGCGCACCCACCTGTACGAGGGCCGCGGCGTCGCCACCGTCGTGCACGGGGTGCGGACCGCGATCGCCGCGGGCTGCAAGACCGTCGTGCTGACCAACGGCTGCGGCGGCCTGCGCCCCGGCTTCCGCCCGGGCCAGCCCGTCCTGATCAGCGACCACATCAACATGACGGCGACCTCCCCGATCGTCGGCGCGAACTTCGTGGACCTCACCGACCTGTACTCGCCGCGGCTGCGCACCTTGTGCCGTGAGGTGGACCCGACCCTGGAAGAGGGCGTCTACGTCCAGCTGCCCGGCCCGCACTACGAGACCCCGGCCGAGATCGGCATGGTCCGGGCGATAGGCGGGGATCTGGTGGGCATGTCCACCGCGCTGGAAGCGATCGCCGCCCGCGAGGCCGGCGCCGAGGTGCTGGGCATCTCCCTGGTCACCAATCTGGCCGCGGGGATGACGGGCGAGCCGCTCAACCACGAGGAAGTCCTGGAGGCGGGCCGCGAGTCGGCGACCCGGATGGGCTCGCTGCTGGCCCAGGTACTGGGCCGGCTGTAGGGCACCCGCCCGGGCATGTTCGATCACGGAGAGCTGGAGGAACACATGGCCGACCTACTCGCCCAGGTGCGGGCGTGGATCGCCGAGGACCCGGACCCGGACACCCGCGGGCAACTGGACACGCTGCTGCGGGCGGCGGAGGCCGGCGCCCCGGAAGCACTGACGGACCTCGCCGAACGCTTCGGCGGCACGCTGGAGTTCGGAACCGCGGGGCTGCGCGGCGAGCTGGGCGGCGGGCCGATGCGGATGAACCGCGTCGTGGTGATCCGGGCCGCGGCCGGCCTGGCCGGGTATCTGCGCGCGCGCCGGGGCGGGTTGGTGGTCATCGGCTACGACGCGCGCCACAAGTCGTACGACTTCGCGCGGGACACCGCGGCCGTCATGGTGGGCGCCGGGCTGCGGGCCGCGCTGCTGCCGCGTCCGCTGCCGACCCCCGTACTCGCGTACGCCATCCGGCACCTGGGCGCCGCGGCCGGCGTGATGGTGACCGCGAGCCACAACCCGCCGCAGGACAACGGCTACAAGGTCTATCTGGGCGACGGGTCGCAGATCGTGCCGCCCGCCGACGCGGAGATCTCGGCCGAGATCGCGGCGGTCGGCCCGCTGGCGCGGGTGCCGTTGGCCGACGAGGGCTGGGAACTGCTGGGCGAGGACGTACTGGAGGCGTATCTGACCCGGGCGGCCGGGGTCGTGCAGCCGGGCGGCGCGCGGGAGTTGTCCGTGGTGTACACCCCGATGCACGGCGTGGGCCTGGAGACGCTGGAGGCGGCCTTCGCCCGGGCCGGTTTTCCCGCGCCCGTCGTCGTGCCCGAACAGGCCGCGCCCGACCCCGACTTCCCCACCGTCGCCTTCCCCAACCCGGAGGAGCCGGGGGCGATGGATCTCGCCTTCGCGACGGCCGGGCGGGGTGGACCTGGCGCCGGACCGGACATCGTGATCGCCAACGACCCGGACGCGGACCGCTGCGCCGTCGCCGTACCGGATCCGGCCGCAGCCTCCGGCTGGCGCATGCTGCGCGGTGACGAGCTGGGTGCGCTGCTGGCCGCCCACCTCGTCCGCAGCGGCGCGGCCGGGGGAGCGGGCGGGGCCACGGGTGCGGGTGCGGGCGGCGACACGGGAGGCCCGGGGCAGGACGTCTTCGCGGCGAGCATCGTCTCCTCGTCGCTGCTGGCGAAGATCGCCGCACGGGCCGGACTCGCCTACCAGGACACGCTGACCGGCTTCAAGTGGATCGCCCGGGTGCCGGGCCTGCGCTACGGCTACGAGGAGGCGCTCGGCTACTGCGTCGACCCGGCCGGTGTCCGCGACAAGGACGGCATCACCGCGGCCCTGCTGGTCGCCGAGCTCGCGGCCGGGCTGAAAACGCAGTCCCGGACCCTGGCGGACCTGCTGGACGAACTCGCCCTCACGCACGGCCTGCACGCCACCGACCAGCTTTCCGCCCGGGTGGCCGACCTCTCGCTGATCACCACCGCCATGGCCCGCCTGCGCGAGCGCCCGCCGTCCGCCCTGGCGGGCCTGGCGGTCACCGCCGCCGAGGACCTGGCGGCCGGCTCCCCGGCCCTCCCCGCGACCGACGGGCTGCGCTACCGGCTGTCCGGCGACGACGTCCGCGGGGTCGACGCGGCCCGCGTCGTGGTCCGGCCGAGCGGCACCGAGCCGAAACTCAAGTGCTATCTCGAAGTCGTACTGCCGGTGGCCGACGCGGCGGCGCTGCCCGCGGCCCGCGAGACCGCGGCCAAGGTACTGACCGAGCTCAAGGCGGACATCGCCGAGGCGGCGGGCATCTGACCCCGCCGCCGGTGCCGCCGCCGGTGCCGGCGGCGGGCGGTGCCGGCCGGGGGGTCGCTGCGCTGGTCTCCGGGCTGCGGGCCGGTGGGGGTTGTTCGCGCGGTTCCCCGCGCCCCTGGTGAAGTGCTGTCGCGTCGGAAGGCTCCCGTTGTCGGCGGCGCTGCCCGTGATCGACGACACCGCAGGCGCGCCGGGTCCCGTTGGGGCTCGGAGGCCGCCCGGGCCGGTGGAGCCGCACTTCGGCAGGGGCGCGGGGCCCGGACCCGGGCGGTGCGGCCCCGCAGTGGCCGGGGTGGAGGACCCGCAGGAGGAACCGCGCGGAAAGCATCCCGCCCGGCCGCATGCCAGGGCTCAGCCGCCGATCGCCAGCAGGACGACCAGGACCACCGCGCCGGCCACCGCCGGGGCGATGATCTCGTAGCACCAGCGGATGACCGGCTCGGTACGGGCTGCGCCCTCCTCGCCGCTGTGCCGCTCGGCGAGATCGCGCAATTCCGCCACCGCCTGGTCCGACCACGCGCGTATCGGCTCGCCGTCGGCGCCGCCGGCCGCACCCCGGGAGCCCCGGCCGCGCCGCAGGCTGCCGCCGCCGAACGGCTCGTTGGCCGCCGCCCGCTCGGCCCGCGAGGTCTGCCGGACCGCCCGCTTGCGGGCCCGCATGGACACCGGGATCGCCCACAGCTGGAATTTCCGGTCGCCGGAGAACAACTCGGTGGAGTACGAGGAGCGCACCTGGTCCACCGCGGACCACGGCAGTGTGACGGTGCGGAACGGGTTGCGGATCCGGATCCGCTCGGCGCCGGCGAAGACCACCGGGCGGATCGTGAAGGCCACGATCAGCGGCACGGCGAGCAGCAGCGCCGCCAGCGCCAGCCACGGCGCGTGGCCGCTGCCGCTGATGACCGCGTCCCCGCCCAGCCATCCGGCCAGCACGAGCAGCAGCACACCGCCGGCGAAGCCCGCCGCCGACCGGTAGGCGCGGTCGGCGTACTGCGGCCGGCCGGACTCGGCGCCGGACCGCTTGCCCGAGAGTGTCTGCTGGATGCTCCTCATGCCTTCGATTCTGCCTGACACCTACGACAGTGCCCGCCCCCGCCTGGTTGCGGTCCCATTCCGTTTTCCGCCCCCGGCGCCCGCGCACCCCACCCGACCAGGTATCTTCCGGTGCCGGACGCGCTCCCGAGCGGGTCCGGGCAGGTCCGGGACGAGTCCGTCACAGCCCCGGCGACCACCGCCGGGACCGCGATCACCGCCCCCGGCTCCCGCCGGCTCCGACCGCACCCCGGGGGTGGCGGCACTCCTACGCGCGTAGATATGGTGATGTGGTGACCATGCCCTCCGTTGTTCCCGCATACGCTCCCGATGCCCCGGGCAGGCTGGCCGGCTTCGCGGACGCCACGGCGTCCGACAGCGCGCTGCGCCGCTTCCTGCACGGGCTGCCCGGGGTCGACGCCGTCGGGCTCGAAGCCCGGGCGGCCGGCCTCGGTACCCGGTCGATCAAGACCACGGCGAAGGCCTACGCCATCGACCTGGCCATCTCCATGATCGACCTGACCACGCTGGAGGGCGCGGATACCGCCGGCAAGGTGCGCGGCCTGTGCGCCAAGGGCATGCGCCCCGACCCGACTGACCGCGGTACGCCCCAGGTCGCCGCGATCTGCGTCTACCCGGACATGGTGGCCACGGCCAAGGAGGCGCTGGCCGGCAGCGGGGTCCAGGTGGCCTCGGTGGCCACCGCCTTCCCGTCCGGGCGGGCCGCGCGCCGGGTGAAGCTGGCCGACACCGCGGACGCGGTCGCCGCCGGGGCCGACGAGATCGACATGGTGATCGACCGTGGCGCCTTCCTGTCCGGCCGCTACCTCGACGTCTTCGAGGAGATCCGGGCGATCAAGGAGGGGTGCCTGCGGGCCGACGGCAGCCGCGCCCACCTCAAGGTGATCTTCGAGAACGGCGAGCTGTCCACGTACGACAACATCCGCCGCTGCTCCTGGCTGGCGATGCTGGCCGGCGCCGACTTCATCAAGACCTCCACCGGCAAGGTGGCCGTGAACGCCACTTTGGCCAACACCTTGCTGATGCTGGAGGCGGTGCGCGACTTCCAGGACGCGACCGGGGTGCAGGTCGGGGTCAAGCCGGCCGGCGGCATCCGCACCGCGAAGGACGCGATCAAGTACCTGGTGACGGTCAACGAGACAGCCGGCGACGACTGGCTCTCCCCCGGCTGGTTCCGCTTCGGCGCCTCCAGCCTGCTCAACGATCTGCTGATGCAGCGTCAGAAGCTCAGCACCGGCCGGTACTCCGGTCCCGATTACGTCACGGTGGATTGATCATGGCTTTCGAGTACGCACCCGCGCCCGAGTCCCGCGCGATCCTCGATCTCGCGCCCTCCTACGGGCTGTTCATCGACGGCGAGTTCACCGAGGCCGCCGACGGCACCGTTTTCAAGACCGTCTCGCCGGCCAGTGAGGAAGTGCTCGCCGAGGTCGCCCGGGCCGGGGAGGCGGACGTGGACCGGGCGGTGGCTGCCGCCCGCAAGGCGTTCGCCACCTGGTCCGCGCTGCCCGGCGCCGAACGCGGCAAGT
Source organism: Streptomyces sp. DvalAA-14 (assembly GCF_900091855.1). GTDB lineage: Bacteria > Actinomycetota > Actinomycetes > Streptomycetales > Streptomycetaceae > Actinacidiphila. The sequence continues at coordinate 32,637 of NZ_FMCH01000140.1, read as the reverse complement.
ACCTGTTCCGGATCGCCCGCATCCTGCAGGAGCGGGCCCGCGAGCTGGCCGTGCTGGAGTCACTGGACAACGGCAAGCCGATCCGCGAGACCCGCGACGTCGATCTGCCGCTGGTGGCCGCGCACTTCTTCTACTACGCGGGCTGGGCCGACAAGCTGCCCTACGCGGGCTACGGCCCCGATCCGCGCCCGCTGGGTGTGGCCGGCCAGGTCATCCCGTGGAACTTCCCGCTGCTGATGCTCTCCTGGAAGATCGCGCCCGCGCTGGCCGCGGGCAACACAGTGGTGCTGAAGCCGGCCGAGACGACGCCGCTGTCGGCGCTGTTCTTCGCCGATGTGTGCCGCCAGGCCGGCCTGCCCCGCGGCGTCGTCAACATCCTGACCGGGTACGGGGACGCGGGCGCCGCGCTGGTCGCGCACCCGGACGTGGACAAGGTGGCGTTCACCGGTTCGACCGAGGTCGGCCGGGCCATCGCCCGGCAGGTCGCCGGCACCGGCAAGAAGGTCACCCTGGAGCTGGGCGGCAAGGCGGCGAACATCGTCTTCGACGACGCCCCGATCGACCAGGCCGTCGAGGGCATCGTCAACGGCATCTTCTTCAACCAGGGCCATGTCTGCTGCGCGGGCTCCCGGCTGCTGGTCCAGGAGTCGGTGCGCGACGAGGTGCTGGACGCGCTCAAGCGCCGGATGGCCACGCTCCGGGTCGGTGACCCGCTGGACAAGAACACCGACATCGGCGCCATCAACTCCGCCGAGCAACTGGCCCGGATCACCGCGCTGGCCCAGGCCGGCGAGGAGGAGGGCGCCGAGCGCTGGGCGCCGCCGTGCGAACTGCCGTCGGCCGGCTACTGGTTCCCGCCCACCCTGTTCACCGGTGTCACCCAGGCGCACCGGATCGCCCGCGAGGAGATCTTCGGCCCGGTGCTGTCGGTGCTGACCTTCCGCACCCCGGCCGAGGCGGTGGAGAAGGCCAACAACACCCCGTACGGCCTGTCGGCCGGCATCTGGACGGAGAAGGGCTCGCGCATCTTGTCGATGGCGAACAAGCTGCGGGCCGGGGTGGTGTGGGCCAACACGTTCAACAAGTTCGACCCGACCTCGCCGTTCGGCGGTTACAAGGAGTCCGGTTACGGCCGGGAGGGCGGCCGGCACGGCCTGGAGGGGTACCTCGATGTCTGACAACGCCAAGCACGACAGCGCCAAGCACGACAGCGCCAAGCACGACGGCGCCAAGCAGGACGTCACGCGGCTGAGCGTGTTCAAGACCTACAAGCTGTACGTCGGGGGAAAGTTCCCCCGCTCCGAGAGCGGCCGGGTGTACGAGGTGACGGACTCCAAGAGCGGTGACTGGCTGGCCAACGCCCCGCTGTCGTCGCGCAAGGACGCACGGGACGCGGTGGTGGCCGCCCGCAAGGCGGTGCCGGGCTGGTCGGGCGCCACCGCCTACAACCGCGGCCAGGTCCTCTACCGGGTCGCGGAGATGCTGGAGGGGCGCCGCGAGCAGTTCGCCCGCGAGGTCGCCGGCGCGGAGGGGCTGTCCAAGGGCAAGGCGTCGGCCCTGGTGGACGCGGCGGTGGACCGCTGGGTCTGGTACGCGGGCTGGACCGACAAGATCGCCCAAGTGGCGGGCGGCGCCAATCCGGTGGCCGGCCCCTACTTCAACTTGTCCACGCCCGAGCCGACCGGCGTCGTCGCCGTCCTGGCCCCGCAGGACTCGTCGTTCCTCGGGCTGATCTCGGTGCTGGCCCCGGTGATCGCCACCGGCAACACCGCCGTCCTGGTGGCCGCCGAGCGCGCGCCGCTGCCCGCCCTGTCCCTCGGTGAGGTACTGGCCACCTCCGACGTCCCGGCCGGCGTGGTCAACATCCTGTCCGGCCGTACCGCCGAGCTCGCCGCCCCGCTGGCCGCCCACCAGGACGTCAACGCCCTCGACCTCACGGGGGCGGCCGGCGAGCTGGCCGTGGAGCTGGAGCGGGCCGCCGCGGACAACCTCAAACGCGTCCGCCGCCCGTCCCCCGCCGAGGACTGGACCGCCGATCCCGGCACGGGCCGGCTGACGGCGTGGCTGGAGACGAAGACGGTGTGGCACCCGATCGGGGTGTAGCGCCGGGGACAGCGGACCGCCGGGGGCGACCGGCCCCCGGTCAGTGCGGCAGCAGCCCCGTCAGCGGTCCCACCAGCGGGAGCGTGCCCAGGGAGCCGCCGTTGGTGATCGGGGCGGTGGCCGCGGTGGTGGAGACCGGGCGGAAGTCCGCGATCTGGGAGCCGACTCCGTTGGTCAGCGGGTCGACGCCGGTGTTCGACAGGGGATCGATGCGCAGGTCGCGGACCGCGGCGATGCCGTAGCCGAGGGCGCCGGTGACGTACTGGGTGGGGAGCGCCTGGGCGGGCAGCGCGTCGGTCACCGTGGAGGTCGGCAGCGCGTCGGCGGCAGCGGGCAGCGGGCCGGACGACGCGGCGACGGCGGCGACGGCCGGGAGGGCGGCCACCGCCGCGGTGGCGGTCAGGACGAGTGCGGTGCGTGTACGGAGCGAAGGCATGCAGCACAGAGTAACGTAATGATCACGTGGGGTAGTTGCACCCGCGGGTCGTGCCGGGGGCGGGTCGTGCGGGAGAATGGTTTTCCGTGAGTTCATCCTTTGCCCACGTGGTCCTGCTGGCCGGTCCGTCCGGCTCCGGTAAGTCGTCGCTCGCCGCGCGCTGCGGTCTGCCCGTGCTCGTCCTCGACGACTTCTACAAGGACGCGGGCGATCCGACGCTGCCGACCCTGCCCGGCTCCGGCGCGGTGGACTGGGACGCACCCGCGTCGTGGAACGCCGAGGCAGCCGTCGCGGCACTCGCCGAGCTGTGCGCCCAGGGCGCCGCCGACACCCCGGTCTACGACATCGCGGCCAGCGCCGCGACCGGCCGCGCCCGCCTCGATCTGGGCGGGGCGCCGCTGTTCGTCGCCGAGGGCATCTTCGCCGCCGAGATCGCCGGCCGCTGCCGGGAGCTGGGTCTGCTCGCCGACGCGCTGTGCCTGCGCGGCCGGCCCACCACCACCGCCTGGCGCCGCTTCGTGCGTGATCTGCGCGAGGGCCGCAAGTCGGTGCCGTTCCTGATCCGGCGCGGCTGGCACCTGCTGCGGGCCGAACGCGGCATCGTGGCCCGGCAGGTGGCGCTCGGCTGCCGCCCGTGCGGTCAGGGCGAGGCCCGGGACCGTATCGCCGCGCTGGCGACGACGCGGCCGGCCCGCGCGGCGGCCGCGGATCCGGTGCCCGTGGACGCCTGAAGGCCTCAACGCCCGGGCGCTGAACGCCGGTGGTGAACGGGCTGCGCCGACGGGGCCGCGGGCACAAAAGCCACAAAAGCGGGGCCGGACGGTTTCCCCCTCGCCGTCCGGCCCCGCTCCCCCCTTCCCCCACTCGCACCCCCGGCCGGAAAGTCTCTGTTACGCGACCAGCTCGCCGAACGCCGCTTCCTCGTCGCGGCCGAAGCTCAGCGCCTGGTCCTCGCGCATCCGGCGCAGCGAGCGCCAGATGCTGCTCTTCACGGTGCCGACGCTGATCCCGAGTATCTCGGCGATCTCCGGGTCGGTACGGCCCTCGTAGTAGCGCAGCACCAGCATCGTCCGCTGCTGTTCGGGCAGCCGGGCCAGCGCCTGCCAGAGCACCGCGCGCAGTTCGGTGCCGCCCATCTCGTCGGTGTCCCCCACCGTCTCGGGCAGCTCCTCGGTCGGGTACTCGCTGAGCTTGCGCCGACGCCAGGCGCTGATGTGCAGATTCGTCATGGTCCGGCGCAGGTAGCCGCCGACCGCCGCCTTGTCGCTGATCCGGTCCCATGCCCGGTAGGTGGAGAACAGCGCGCTCTGCAGCAGGTCCTCGGCCGCGAACCGGTCACCGGTCAGGTGGTAGGCGGTCGCGTAGAGAGAGGCCCGGCGCTCCTGGACGTAGGCGGTGAAGGCCGCCTCGGCCTCGGCGCGCTTGGCTTCGGCCTGCTCGCGGTCGCGCCCGGTCAGGTCGGTGCCGTCGGCCGGCAGCGCGCGGTCCGCGGTGTCGTCGGCCGGCGTGGCCACCGGTGTGATGTAGGCCATCCGCTGGCGCGGCACCAGGTGCGGGGTCGTGGTGCGTCCGGTGCCGCGAACGTACCCCCGTCCGCTCGCGGCACCGGACATCTCGGCGGTCCTGCCGGGGGGGCAGGAAGGCACGGGGTGGACCGCGGAATCGGTGGTGCTGTGCAGTGTGCTCATTTTCCCGCCCCCGTCATGGAACCTTCAGCGTCTTCCTCGGCGTCGCAACCGTTGTGCGGTGGGCGGCGCTTCGATGGGCACAAGACTGCCGGGCCAGTTTCATCGCACTGTCCGCCGAGTGTCACAGACACGTCACAGAGCAGCCCGGTGCGGACCGGCGTCCCGGCTCGGGACGCCCGTGAGCTCCCGGGACGGACCCGCGACGGGCGCAGGGTTCATCCGCCTCCAGGGGTAGGCAACAATGGCGAGCGTGCCTTTCCTGTTGCTGATCGAGGATGACGACGCCATCCGCACCGGACTTGAACTCGGCCTGTCGCGTCAGGGTCACCGTGTGGTGTCGGCGGCGACCGGCGAGGACGGCCTGCTCCTGCTCAAGGAGCAGCGCCCCGACCTGATCGTGCTCGATGTGATGCTGCCCGGCATCGACGGCTTCGAGGTGTGCCGGCGCATCCGCCGCACCGACCAGCTGCCGATCATCCTGCTGACCGCGCGCAGCGACGACATCGACGTGGTGGTCGGCCTGGAGTCGGGCGCCGACGACTACGTCATCAAGCCGGTGCAGCCGCGGGTGCTCGACGCCCGGATCCGCGCGGTGCTGCGGCGCGGCGAGCGGGACAGCACCGACTCCTCGGCGTTCGGGGCGATCGTCATCGACCGCAACGCGATGACCGTGACGAAGGACGGCGAAGACCTGCAGCTGACGCCCACCGAGCTGAAGCTGCTGCTGGAGCTGAGCCGGCGACCCGGCCAGGCGCTGTCCCGGCAGCAGCTGCTGCGGCTGGTCTGGGAGCACGACTACCTGGGCGACTCCCGGCTGGTGGACGCCTGCGTGCAGCGGCTGCGCGCCAAGATCGAGGATGTGCCGTCGTCGCCGACCCTGATCCGGACCGTGCGCGGGGTCGGATACCGGTTGGACACGCCTCAGTGACCGCTGATCGTCTGCGCCGGCTGGCCGGGCTGTTCCGCTGGACGACCAGCCTGCGGCTGCGGCTGGTGGCGGTGTTCGCGCTGGTGGCGCTGACCGCCGCGGTCGCGGTGTCGGGCATCGCCTACTGGCTCAACCGCGACGCGGTGCTGACCCGGGCCCAGAACAGCACGCTCACCGACTTCAGCGACTCGCTGCAGCGCAACGCGGCCTCGCTGCCGGTGCAGCCGACCTGCGCGTCGCTGGCCACGGCGGCCAACCGGATCGGCGGCCCGGACACGTATCAGGTGGTGCTGATCGACACCACGCCGGACAAGGGCCAGTGCGCGGTGCCGTCGGACCGGGACGTGTTCACCCTCGACGACGTGCCGAAGTCGCTGCAGCGGGCGGTCAACACCGTGCACACGGACGGTGACTACCACCTGCACTGGGAGCGGATCTCGCTGCAGAGCCACCCCTACCTGGTGGCGGGCGCGCGGATCAACGGCGCCGGGGCGACCGGCTACATGCTCAAGTCGCTCGACGCGGAACGCAAGGACCTCAACTCGCTGGCCTGGTCGCTGGGGATCGCCACACTGCTGGCACTGATCGGCGCGGCACTGCTGGCGCAGGCGGCCGGCTCCGCGGTGCTGCGGCCGGTACGGCGGCTGGGCGAGGCGGCGCAGCGGCTCGGCGAAGGGCATCTGGACACCCGGCTGAAGGTGTCCGGCACCGACGAGCTGGCCGAGATGTCGCGGACCTTCAACAACGCGGCCGAGGCGCTGGAGTCCCGGGTGGAGGAGTTGAGCGCCCGCGAGTCCGCCAGTCGCCGCTTCGTGGCCGACATGTCGCACGAGCTGCGGACCCCGCTGACCGCGATCACCGCGGTCACCGACGTGCTGGAGGACGAGGCCGACGCGCTCGATCCGATGATCGCGCCCGCCGTACGGCTGGTGGTCAGCGAGACCCGACGGCTGAACGAACTGGTGGAGACGCTGATGGAGGTGACCCGCTTCGACGCGGGGACCGCGAAGCTGCGGGTGGACGAGGTCGACGTGGCCGACATGATCTACGCGTGCATGGACGCGCGGGCCTGGGTGGACTCGGTGGAGCTGGACGCGCCCCGGGGCGTACTGGCCACCCTGGACCCGCGCCGCCTCGATGTGATCATGGCGAATCTGATCGGCAACGCGCTCAAGCACGGCGGTTCCCCGGTCCGCGTCACGCTGCAGCGGCAAGGCGGGCAGATCGTCATCGCGGTCTCCGACCACGGCCCGGGCATCCCCGACGACGTCCTGCCCCACGTCTTCGACCGCTTCTTCAAGGCCGACGCCTCCCGGGCCCGCTCCGAGGGCAGCGGCCTGGGACTGTCGATCGCGCTGGAGAACGCGCACATCCACGGCGGTGACATCAGCGCCGCCAACGCTCCCGAGGGCGGCGCCGTCTTCACCCTGCGGCTGCCGGTGCGGCCGAGCGAGGGCGACGGCGCGGACGACGACGACCCGGCGGCCGGCCCGGCCGGGGAGGCGATATGAAGGCCGCGGTGCGCCCACCCGGGGGTGGCACGGGGCGAGCGGGCGCCGGGCGGCCGTATACGGTCACGGGCCGCCGAAACAGGGGCCGGGCGCTCGGAAACCCGGGCGCGGGGCTCGGTCGGAGCCGCGCGGGGCGCCGGTGGGCGGTCGCGCTGCTGCTGGTGGGCACGGCGCTGCTGAGCGGCTGCGGGATCCGGAGCACCTCCGTGCCGGTGGACGCCGGGCCGGCGCCCTCCCGGGTGGCCTGCGCCCCGCCCAAGGCGCCGTCCGCGCCCTCGGCCGGGACCGTTCTGCAACAGGTCTACCTGGTGTGCAGTACGCAGATCGCCGCGGTCACCCGCGCGGTGGCACTGCCCGACGGGCGGGCCGGCCGGGACACCTTCGCGCAGGAACTGATCGCGCAGCTGCAGATCGGTCCGGCGGCCGAGGAGACCAAGGCGGGCTTCTCCACCGAGGTGCCGGGCAGTCTGTACCTGCTGCCGCCGCCGCCCGGATCCCCCAAGGGCGCGTTGCGGCTCAACGAGCCGGTGGACGAACTGCCCTCCTTCGCGCTGGCGCAGATCGTCTGCACGCTCACCGCCGACAAGACGACCGCCCCCGACCACTCGGTGGTGCTGGGCTCGGCGGGCTCGGGCGCCCTGCGCCGCTACACCTGCACCGACGACCTGCGCACCCGGCCGGAAGCGGCGGACACCGCGGGCTCGGTGGTGCGCTGAACCGCCCGGCGGGCGGAACCATTGCGCCGGGCGGCTGAGCCGACCCCCGGCGGAAGGGTGGATTCCGTTCGGGCGGGAACCGTGGGGTGGGGTGTGGCGTCCTTGACAGCGTGCGGCACGATGGCTCCATGATCAGGGTGCGCGCGGCCGGGCTGCTGCTGACCGCCGCATATCTGGCGTTCATCGGCTGGATGCTGCTCCGGCCGCACTACGTCGCCTGGGTGCCGGCGCCCAATCTGCGCCCGCTGGGCACGATCCGGGCGGACCTGGGCATGGGGGCCGCCGAGGCGGCCCGGCGCATCGGCGCGGGGCTCGCGCTGCTGGCGCCGCTCGGGGTGCTGCTGCCGATGGCGGGCGGCCGGATTCGCGCCTCCGGATTCGCCTCCTTCGCCCGTACGGTCTTCGCGGCGCTGATGGTGTCGCTCTCGCTGGAGTTCACCCAGACCCTGGTGCCGGGACAGCTCTTCGACGTGGACGCGCTGCTGCTCAATACGCTCGGGGCGGCGCTGGCCCACTTGCTGGTGGTGCCGCCGGTCCGGCGCCGGTTGCGGCGCCGCGAGGACGCCTTGACGGGGCTGCCGCCCCGGCAGCGGGCGACGGCGGGGCTCGCGCCGTAGCCGGGCACGGCCCGGGGCTGTAGCCGGGCACGGCCCGGGGCTCTGCGGCGGGGCCGCGCCATGGTTGCTTCGGCGGTGGGCCGTCCGCCGGCCGGTGGGTGGCTGATCGCGCAGTTCCCCGCGCCCCCCTGCGGGGTCGCACCGTCGTCCCTTCGACCATTAGCCGTCTGCCGGCCGGTGGGTGGCTTGGCGCGCAGTTCCCCGCGCCCCTGCGGGGTCGCACCGTCGTCCCTTCGACCATTAGCCGTGTGCCCGCCGGTGGGTGGCTTGGCGCGCAGTTCCCCGCGGCCCTGCGGGACGCGTCGGGGGCGGGCGCGGGGAGATGGTGGGGGGCGGGGTCAGCCGCTGAGGACGCTGCTGCCCACGGGGAGACCGCCGAGGAGTTGGCCGGCCGGGCCGATCTGGTTGCCGGAGAGGTGGTTGCCGGACGGGAGCAGGCTCGCGGATTTGCCGGCCAGGACGGAGGAGCCGCCCGCGAGGGCCTGCTGGGTGCCAGCGGCGGAGGACGCGGTGCCGGGGAGCAGATTGCCGGCCTGGCCGAGCGGCAGCGAGCTGAGGGGGCTGCCGCTCGTCAGGTCGGCGGCGGAGGCGGTGCCCGCTGCGGCGGCCGCGGCGACCAGGCCGAGCGCGGCGGTGGTCAGGGTCTTCTTGGTTCGGGTCTGCATAACCACGGAACGTAGTCAGCCGGTCGCGGCGCTCGCAACCGGCGCCGCGCGGCCCCCGCCGCCGCCCGAAGCATGGGCCGACGCCGCCCCGATCAGCCCGCTTCGGTCACGGAACCGCAGGCCAGCGGCGCTACGGTGGCGCCCGGCGCGAAGAGCCACTCGGCCTTCAGCTCCGCGTACCCCGGCTTGACGACCTCGTTGATCATGGCCAGACGTTCGTCAAAAGGGATGAACGCCGATTTCAGCGCGTTGACGGTGAACCACTGCATGTCATCGAGCGTGTAGCCGAACGCGTCGACCAGGTGCTCGAACTCGGCACTCATGCTGGTGCCGGACATCAGCCGGTTGTCGGTGTTGACGGTGACCCGGAAGTGCAGGCGGCGCAGCAGCCCGATCGGGTGCTCGGCGTAGGAGCTGGCCGCGCCGGTCTGGAGGTTGGAGGTCGGGCACATCTCCAGCGGCACCCGCTTGTCGCGGACGTAGGAGGCCAGCCGGCCGAGGGTGACGCGGCCGCCGGAGTCCTGCTCGATGTCGTCGATGATGCGCACGCCGTGCCCGAGCCGGTCGGCCCCGCACCACTGGAGTGCCTGCCAGATCGACGGCAGGCCGAACGCCTCGCCGGCGTGGATGGTGAAGTGGTTGTTCTCCCGCTTGAGGTACTCGAAGGCGTCCAGGTGGCGGGTGGGCGGGTAACCGGCCTCGGCGCCCGCGATGTCGAAGCCGACGACGCCCGAGTCCCGGTAGCTGTTGGCGAGTTCGGCGATCTCCAGGGAGCGGGCGGCGTGCCGCATCGCGGTGAGCAGCGCGCCGACCCGGATGCGGTGCCCGTCCGCGCGGGCCAGGCGCTCGCCTTCCCGGAAGCCCTCGTTGACCGCTTCGACGACCTCCGGGAGGGTCAGGCCGCCCTCCAGGTGCTGCTCCGGCGCGTAGCGGACCTCGGCGTAGACCACGCCGTCCGCCGCCAGGTCCTGCGCGCACTCGGCGGCGACCCGGACCAGCGCGTCCCGGGTCTGCATGACGGCGCAGGTGTGCGCGAACGTCTCCAGATAGCGCTCCAGGGAGCCGGAGTCGGCCGCCTCGCGGAACCAGGTGCCCAGCTTGTCCGGGTCGGTCTCGGGCAGCGCGTCGTAGCCGGTGGCCAGCGCGATGTCGACGATCGTGGCCGGACGCAGGCCGCCGTCGAGGTGGTCGTGCAGCAGCGCCTTGGGGGCGTGGCGGATCTGTTCCCGGGTCGGGAGGCCCGGTTTGGGGGTCGGCATGGGGAAACTCTAGCCCCTACGCGCGTAGATCTCCGTCAGAAAGCAACTATTTTTCCGCCTGGCCATACAGCGCACACCCCCTCGTCTGCGATCGTTGCGCCATGGCTTCGCAAGCATTACCGGCACGTGGCGCGCGACTGGGGCGCGCCGTCGCGCCCGGGCGCGTGCCGCGGTCGCCGGCGGCGGCGGGGCGGCGCGAACAGGACCCGGGTGCGACGGTGCGCGCCGTCGTGCTCGCGCTGCCCGGCGGCGACGCGCTCAGCACCCGGCGCCGCTCCCCCGTGGCTGCGGCGCTCATGTGGCCGCTGGCCCGCCACCTGGTGCGGGCCGGCGCCGCCGAGGGGATCGCCGCCCATCTGGTGCACTACCGCTTCCGCGGCTGGAACGGCGGCCACGCGCACCCGGCGGAGGACGCCGAGTGGGCGGTCGGCGAGGCGGTGCGCCGATACGGGGACGTGCCGGTGTGCCTGGTCGGCTTCGACATGGGCGCGCGGGCGGCCCTGCACGCGGCGGGGCATCCGGCGGTGACCTCGGTCGTGGCCCTGGCCCCCTGGCTGCCTGACGAGCCGGAGCCCGAACCCGAGCCGGTCAAACAGCTCATCGGCCGCCGGGTGCTGCTCGCGCACGGCACCAACGACGAGTCCACCGATCCCGAACTCTCCTTCCGGCTCGCCGAGCGGGCCAAGAAGGTCAATCGCGAGGTCTGCCGCTTCGAGGTCCACTCGGCCGGCCACGCCCTGCACCAGCACCGCGCCGAAGTCTTCGCCCTCACCGCGGACTTCGTACTGGGCTCGCTGCTGGAGCGTCCCTACGCCCGCCCCATCGCGGACGCGTTGGCCGCTCCCCCGCCCCTGGGCCTGCGGATGCCCCTGGCCGCGGGCTTCGGGCAGTCCCTGGGTTCGTGAACCCCGCCCGGCGGCCGGGGCGGCCGGGGCGGTACCGCGAGCCGGGTGACCAGGGCCGGCGGGGTGCGGCGGCCGAACATGCCGACGAGCACCGTCACGGCAACCGCCCCGCCGCCGGGCCCAGTTCGCCGCGGCGGCCCGGGGCAGCCCGGGCGGCACCTCAGGCGATGCGGTCCAGCAGGATCGACGGGCGGCCCGAACCGGCGCCGTCCTGGGCCGAGATGGCGACCGCGTCCGTCAACGCCTCCCGCGCGTAGTCGAACTTGTCCGGGGTGTCGGTGTGCAGCGTCAGCAGCGGCTGGCCGGCCACCACCCGGTCGCCCGGCTTGGCGTGCAACTCCACGCCCGCGCCCGCCTGCACGGTGTCCTCCTTGCGGGCCCGCCCGGCGCCGAGGCGCCATGCGGCGACACCGACCGCGTAGGCGTCCAGACCGGTCAGCACCCCGGAGGCGGACGCCGTCACCACGTGCTGCTCCCGGGCCACCGGCAACCGCGCCTCGGGGTCGCCGCCCTGGGCGCGGATCATCCGGCGCCAGACGTCCATCGCCGAGCCGTCGGCCAGCGCCTTGGCGGGGTCGGCGTCCGGCAGACCGGCCGCGTCCAGCATCTCGCGGGCCAGCGCCAGCGTGAGTTCGACAACGTCGCCGGGCCCGCCGCCGGCCAACACCTCGACGGATTCGCGGACTTCGAGCGCGTTGCCCGCGGTGAGCCCCAGGGGCACCGACATGTCGGTGAGCAGGGCCACGGTCCGGACCCCGTGGTCCGTCCCGAGGCCCACCATGGTGGACGCCAACTCCCGGGCGTCCGCAAGGGACTTCATGAAGGCACCGGAGCCGACCTTCACGTCCAGCACCAGTGAGCCGGTGCCCTCGGCGATCTTCTTGGACATGATGGAGGAGGCGATCAGCGGGATCGCCTCGACCGTGCCGGTGACATCGCGCAGCGCGTACAGCTTCTTGTCGGCGGGCGCGAGCCCGTCCCCGGCGGCGCAGATGACCGCGCCCACGTCGCCGAGGACGGCCAGCATCTCCTCGTTGGACAGCGAGGCCCGCCAGCCGGGGATGGACTCCAGCTTGTCCAGCGTGCCGCCGGTGTGGCCGAGGCCGCGCCCGGACAGCTGCGGCACCGCCGCCCCGCAGGCGGCGACCAGCGGCGCCAGCGGCAAGGTGATCTTGTCGCCGACGCCGCCGGTGGAGTGCTTGTCCGCGGTGGGGCGGGCCAGCGCCGAGAAGTCCATCCGCTCCCCGGAGTCGATCATCGCCGCGGTCCAGCGGGCGATCTCGCCCCGGTCCATCCCGTTGAGCAGGATGGCCATGGCGAGCGCGGACATCTGCTCGTCGGCGACCAGGCCGCGGGTGTACGCGTCGATCACCCAGTCGATCTGCTCGTCGCTGAGCCGACCGCGGTCGCGCTTGGTACGGATGACGGAAATGACGTCCACGGCAACAACTTCCCAGCGTCTAGAACGATCTGCGGTACGACATGCGTGACGACCCACCGCGGGACGGCCCGCGGTGGGAGCGGTGAAGAGGTGAAGAGCGGTCAGCGGTCCAGGTCTTCCGGCCCGAAGGCGTCCGGCAGCACGTCCCGCATCGTCCGCACCCCCCGGACCGTGTCGACCAGCAGTTCCGGCCCGCCGTGCTCCCACAGCAGCTGCCGGCACCGCCCGCAGGGCATCAGCACGTCGCCCCGCAGGTCCGAGCAGGTGAAGGCGACCAGCCGGCCGCCCCCGGAGGCGTGCAGCGCCGAGACCAGGCCGCACTCGGCGCACAGCGCCACTCCGTACGCCGCGTTCTCGACATTGCAGCCGACGACGGTGCGGCCGTCCGCGGTGAGCGCGGCCGCGCCGACCGGGAAGCCGGAGTAGGGCGCGTAGGCCCGCCCCATCGCTTCCCGGGCGGCGGCCCGCAGCGCGTCCCAGTCGATCCGGGACTCCACCGACGGTGGAGAAGTCGTCATCCGCCCTGTCCCTTCCGGTACGGCAGCCCGTCCGCCTTCGGCATCCGCAGCCGCTGCGCCGACAGGCCCATCACGAGCAGCGTGGCGACGTACGGCGTGGCCTGCACGACCTCGTCCGGCACGGAGTCGGTCAGCATGTACCACAGTGCCAGCAGCACCGCGAAGCCCAGCGCTATCGCCGCGCCGAGCCGCGCCCGGCGGTAGAACTTCCACACCGCCATGGCCAGCAGCAGCAGCGCCAGCAGGAGCAGCAGCGCGTGCACCGAGGGGCCGCCGTTGCGCAGCTGGAGGCTGTCCGCGTAGCCGAACAGCCCGGCGCCCATGGCCAGGCCGCCCGGCCGCCAGTTGCCGAAGATCATCGCGGCCAGACCGATGTAGCCGCGCCCGCCGGTCTGCCCCTCCAGGTAGAAGTGGGTGCCGATGGCCAGGAACACACCGCCCAGGCCGGCCAGCGCGCCGGAGATGATCACCGCCACGTACTTGTACGTGTACACGTTCACGCCCAGCGACTCGGCCGCGACCGGGTTCTCGCCGCAGGACCGCAGCCGCAGCCCGAACGGCGTGCGCCACAGCACGAAGAAGGTGGCCACGAACAGCACCAGCGCGATCAGCGTCAGCGAGGAGACGTTGGTGACCAGCCCGCCGAGGATCCCGGCCAGGTCGGAGAGCAGGAACCAGTGGTGTTTCTCCAGCGTGCTCAGCCAGTGCGAGAGCCCGGGCACGGTGAAGTGCTTGATGTCCGCGATCGGTGGCGACTGCTTGGGCGTGCCGCCCTTCTGGGCCGCCTCGCCGACGTTGAACAGGCGCTTGGCCAGGTAGGCGGTGACTCCGGCGGCCAGGATGTTCATGGCGACACCGGCGATGATGTGGTCGACGCCGAAGGTGACGGTGACGATCGCGTGCACCAGGCCGCCGAGCGCGCCGCCGACCACGCCGGCCAGCACGCCGAGCCACGGGTTGGTCTGCCAGCCCGCCCAGGCGCCGAAGAAGGTGCCCAGGATCATCATGCCTTCGAGGCCGATGTTGACCACGCCGGCCCGCTCCGACCACAGGCCGGCCAGTCCGGCCAGACCGATCGGCACCGCGCCGGACAGCGCGCCGGCCACCTGCCCGGCCGAGGTCACGTCCTCGGCGCCGGTGATGGCCCGCACCGCCGAGACCAGGATCAGCGCGGCGGCGACGATCAGCAGGATCACCGGCAGGGTGAGCTTGAAGCGTCCGCTGCGGCCACCGCCCACGCGGGGCGCGACGGGCGGCGGTGTCTGGGTTGTGGTGGCAGTCACGCCGGCACCTCCAGCTTGTCGTCGGAGCCGGAGTCGCCGGCGGGACGGCCGGCCGCGGCGAGCTCCGCGCCGACCTGGCGCTGCTGCCGGGTCAGCCCGTAGCGGCGTACGAGTTCGTAGGCGATGACCACCGCGAGCACGATGACGCCCTGGATGACACCGACGATCTCCTTGTCGTATCCCTCGAACTCCAGCCCGTTGGAGGCGCGTTCGAGGAACGCCCAGAGCAGGGCGCCGATGCCGATGCCGATCGGGTTGTTGCGCCCGAGCAGGGCGACCGCGATGCCGGTGAAGCCGATGCCGGTCGGGAAGTCGGTGCCGTAGTCGTAGGACTGGTTGAGCAGGGTGGGCATGCCGACCAGGCCGGCCATGGCGCCGGAGATCAGCATGCTGGTGATGACCATCCGCTTGACGTTGACGCCGCTGGCCTGCGCGGCCGACTCGGAGCGGCCCACCGCCCGCAGGTCGAAGCCGAAGCGGGTGCGGGACAGCCCGAACCAGTACAGGACGCCGGCCAGCACCGCGAAGACGATGAAGCCGACCACCGGGCCGGTGGCGGTGGAGAAGTTGAACAGGTGGCTGGAGGACGGCAGCGGCTTGGTGGACACCATGTTGGCGTTCTTGTCGAGAACGCCGAGCCGCCCGTCCTGCAGGAAGTAGCCGATCACGATGCCCGCGATCGAGTTGAGCATGATGGTGGAGATGACCTCGCTGACGCCCCGGGTGACCTTCAGGACGCCGGCGATCGCGGCCCAGACCGCGCCCACCACCATCGCGGTGAGGATGATGACCGGGATCTCGACGATGCCCGGGATGGACAGCGCGCCGCCGACCGCGGCGGCGAAGAAGGCCGCGAGCCGGTACTGGCCGTCCACACCGATGTTGAACAGGTTCATCCGGAAGCCGACGGCGACCGCCAGGCCGGCCAGGTAGTACGTGGTGGCCTTGTTGAGGATGTAGACCTGGCTGTCGGACTTGCTGCCGTAACTCACCATCACGTTGAACGCGTGGAACGGCTCCTTGCCGGTGGCCAGCAGCACCAGCGCGGTGACGATCAGCGCGCCGACCACGGCCAGCACGGGCGCGGCGATCCCGAGGATCAGCCGGTCCTTGTCGAACTTCTTCATCGGTCCTCTCCCCCGTCTCGGGCCTCGGCGGTCCCGGCGCCCTCGGCGGTCCGCTCGGTCGCCCCGGTCTCTTCGGCCTCGTCAGGCCCATCGGTCTCACGAGGCTCATCAAGCTCATCGGCCGCGCGGGGCGCGGGAACGCGGCCGGCGGCCTCCTCGCGGGCCAGGTGGCCGGACGCGGCGCCGGTCATCGCGGAACCCAGCTCCTCCGGGGTGATGGTCGCCGGGTCGGCGTCGGCGACCAGCCGGCCCCGGTACATCACCCGCAGCGTGTCGGACAGCCCGATCAGCTCGTCCAGGTCCGCCGAGATCAGCAGCACGGCCAGTCCCTCGCGCCGCGCCTGGCTGATCTGCTCCCAGATCTGGGCCTGCGCGCCGACGTCCACGCCCCGGGTGGGGTGCGCGGCGATCAGCAGCTTCGGCAGATGGCTCATCTCCCGGCCGACGATCAGCTTCTGCTGGTTGCCGCCGGACAGCGACGCCGCGGTGACCTCGATGCCGGGCGTGCGCACGTCGTATTCACGCACGATCCGCTCGGTGTCCCGGCGGGCCGCGCCGGGCTCGATCAGGAAGCCGCTGCTGTTGGGGCGCTCGGTGACATGGCCGAGGATGCGGTTCTCCCACAGCGGCGCCTCCAGCAGCAGGCCGTGCCGGTGCCGGTCCTCGGGGATGTAGCCGATGCCGTCCTCGCGCCGCTTGCGGGTCGGCGCCACCGAGATGTCGTTGCCGTCCAGGACCAGCGAGCCGCCGTCCGGGATGCGCATCCCCATGATGGCCTCGACCAGTTCGGCCTGGCCGTTGCCCTCCACGCCCGCGATACCCAGTACTTCGCCCTTGTGGATGGTGAAGCCGATGCCGTCCAGCACGATCCGCTCGATGCCGTCCGGGTCGACCGCGGCCAGCCGCAGCCCGTCGACGGTCAGCATCGGCTCGGTGGTGACGGTGGAGTCGCGGGTCTCCGGCGACGGCAGTTCGCTGCCCACCATCAGCTCGGCGAGCTGCTTGGTGCTGGTGTTCGCCGGGTCCACGTCACCGACCGTCGTACCGCGGCGGACGACGGTGATCGCGTCGGCCACCGACAGCACCTCGCCCAGCTTGTGCGAGATGAAGATGACGGTCAGGCCCTCGGACTTCAGCCCGCGCAGGTTGTCGAACAGCGCGTCGACCTCCTGCGGGACCAGGACCGCGGTGGGCTCGTCCAGGATGAGGATGCGGGCGCCCCGGTAGAGCACCTTGAGGATCTCCACCCGCTGCCGGTCGGCCACGCCGAGGTCCTCGACCAGCGCGTCCGGCTTGACGCCGAGCCCGTACGCGTCGGAGATCTCCCGGATCCGCTGCCGGGCCCGGCCGCCGATGCCGTGCAGCTTCTCGCTGCCCAGGACGACGTTCTCCAGCACGGTGAGGTTGTCGGCCAGCATGAAGTGCTGGTGCACCATGCCGATCCCGCGGGCTATGGCGTCGCCCGGGTCGCCGAAGGCCACCTGCTGTCCGTCGATGGCGATGGTGCCCTCGTCCGGCTTCTGCATGCCGTAGAGGATCTTCATCAAGGTGGACTTGCCGGCGCCGTTCTCGCCCACCAGGGCGTGCACGGTGCCGGCCCGCACGGTGATGTCGATGTCGTGATTGGCGACGACGCCGGGGAAGCGCTTGGTGATCCCGCGCAGTTCGACGGCGGCGGGCGCGGGCGGGGGCGCGGACGCGGGCGGCGTGGGTGGACTCGTGGACGCGTTGATGACGCACTCTCCTCGGGGGAAAGCCGGGGCGGTGTTGGCGGTGGGGGGTGAACGTATCGCGTGAACATGAAACTACGCGCGTAGCCCCGGGCATTCACAGACGGTCACCCGGCAGGGGCGGCCGGGACCGTCCGCAGGGCCGTTCGCGGGCCCGTGCACAGGAGCCGGACAGTGAGCGAGGCCCGGCGGGGGCGCTTCAGCAACCCCCGCCGAGCCTCGTCGTCAAGCACCTGTCATCGGTTCGCGGTCACGGAGTGCTGCTGACCTTGATCGCACCCGAGACGATCTTCTGCTTGGCGGTGTCCAACTGCGACTGGATGTCGCCGATGAAGCCGCCGGACGTCGCGAGCGACACACCGTTGTTGGCGAGGTTGTACGAGTTGGTGCCGGTCTTCGGCTTGCCGTCGTGGACCGACTTGATGAGGTCGTACACCGCCACGTCGACGTTCTTGATGGCCGAGGTGAGGATGCTGTTCTTGTACTTGGCCAGCGCCGGGTCCTGGTACTGGTCGGAGTCGACACCGATCGCCCACGCACCGGACTTGGCGGCCACCGCCTGGATGGAGCCGTCACCGGACAGGCCGGCCGCGGTGTAGATGACGTCCACGCCGCTGTCGAGCATGCCCTGGGCCTTGCCCTGCGCCGACGTCGGGTCGGCGAAGCCCTTGGTGTCGGTCTCGTACAGGTACTGGCGGGTCACCGTCACCGACGGCTTGGTGTCCTTGACGCCCTGCGCGAAGCCGGCGTCGAAGGTGCCGATCAGGGTGTTGTGCACGCCGCCGATGAAGCCGACCTTGCCGGTCTTGGTCTTCAGGGCCGCGGCGACACCGGCGAGGTAGGAGCTCTGCTCGGTGGAGAACACCATGCTGTCGACGTTGGGCGAGTTCACCACGGAGTCGACCAGGCCGAAGGTGGTCTTGGGGTACTTCTTGGATATCGCGGTCACCGCGTCGCCGTAGGTGAAGCCCACCGCGACCACGGGGTTGTAGCCGGCCGCGGCCAGCGAGTCCAGCCGCTGCTCGCGGTCCGACTCGGTCTCGCCATTACTGGCGGTCAGCTCCTTGGTGCCGAGCTTGAATTCCGCGTTAGCCTTGTCCATACCGCGGGCGGCGGAGTCGTTGAAGGAGTGGTCGCCACGACCGCCGACGTCGTAGGCCATGCCGACGCCCTTGTCCTTGCCACTGTCCGAGGTGGAACTGCTGCCACACGCGGTCGCGGTCAGCGCGAGCGCCGCGGAAACCACACCCGCGGCAGCGATCTTGGATACCCGGCGCAAGAGGGTCCCCTTCAGTTGGAAGCGCCCCGTCCGGCGCTGGCTAAGCCGGAGCTTAACGCGCGTAGATGTCAGGTAAAGACCGAATGAAGACCTGTTATCGGATCGACGCATTTCAGCCAGGTGAAGCACCCGTAGTGGATTCTTCACCCCCTGTCAGAAGTGCAGGACACCGGCTCGGCGAGGCTGTCTTCGGGCCCGGGGAGTCCGGCGCCGGGCCCGCGGCGCGGCCCCCCGGGCCCGGTCCTCAGGACAGCAGCGCGGCCGCCGTGAAGAGTTCCACGCCGACCGCGATGGCGCCCTCGTCCACGTCGAAGTCGCCCTGGTGCAGGTCCCGCTTGGTGGTGTCGCCGACCGGCCGGGTGCCGAGCCGGGCGAGCGCGCCGTGGACGTGCTCCAGATACCAGGAGAAGTCCTCGCCGCCCAGGCTCTGCTCGGTGTCCTCGACGGCCGACAGGCCGTACCGCCCGGTCATCGCCTCGCGCAGCAACTCCACCGAGGCGGCCTCGTTGACCACCGGCGGGACGCCGCGCACGTAGGTGATCTCACACTTGGCCCGGTAGATCGCCGCGATCTGGTCGATCACCTCGTGCACCAGGTCCGGGGCGTCGTGCCAGGCGGCCAGCTCCAGGCAGCGCAGGGTGCCTTCGAGTTCGGCGTGCTGCGGGATGACGTTCGCCGCGTGCCCGGACTCGATGCGGCCCCACACCACGCTCAGCCCGGAGCGGGGGTCGACCCGGCGGCCCAGCGCCGCGGGCAGCTCGGTGGCCAGCTTGGCGGCGGCCATCACCAGGTCGGTGGTCAGATGCGGCCGGGCGCTGTGGCCGCCGGGGCCGTCCAGGGTGATCTTCACCTTGTCGGCGGCCGAGGTGATCGGCCCCTGGCGCAGCCCGATCCGGCCGACCTCCACCCGGGGGTCGCAGTGCACGGCCAGGATGCGTTCCACGCCGTCCAGCACGCCGGCCTTCACCGCGTCCAGCGCGCCGCCGGGCATGATTTCCTCGGCCGCCTGGAACACCAGCCGCACCGGGCGCGGCAGCCGGCCGCGTTCGTTCATCGCCGCGAGCACCAGGCCGGCGCCGAGTACGACGCTGGTGTGCACGTCGTGGCCGCAGGCGTGCGCGCGTCCGTCCACGGTGGAGCGGTAGGGCACGTCCTTGGTGTCCGGCACCGGCAGCGCGTCCAGATCCGCCCGGAACGCGATCCGCGGGCGGGCCGGGTCCGCCGGGCCGATGTCGCAGACCACCCCGGTGCCGTTCGGCAGCACCTTCGGCGCCAAGCCCGCCTGCGCCAGCCGGGCCCGCACCTTCTCGGTGGTCCGGACCTCCTGCCGCGCCAGCTCGGGATGACGGTGCAGATCGCGGCGGAAGGCGATCAGCTCGGCACGCAGATCCTCGGACACCAGGCCCGACAACGCGGCGGTCGTCCCTACGGATGTCTCTCCGGGTGAGTCGTCGTTCACCTCAGCCAGGGTATGCCCCACAACCGGCTCCTCTTACATGATCGGCGAATTTACGGTCCTGCGGGAGGAGGGGAAGTCGCCCGATCGGCGCATACCGGATCTTCCTCGGGGGTATGCCCACCCTTTTGGGGTCCGGGCCGGATGACACCCATAGTCGCTCGTCGATGCGCAACTGATCGCTCAACGAGCCCCCCGCCACGGGGCAACGTCTGTTCGGTTCACCGATGCGGATGCCCGCCGGGCGAGGAGTCACAGCTTACGGTGACGTTGTTACAACCGTGTGTGCGGGTGCGGCGGCCCCTGGCCGACACCCCACAAGGACCGGGGGAAGCGCGCGGTGGCGCCGCCTGCCCCGGTCCTTGACATGGAGAGAACGCGAACTCGTCGGCGGGGCTAGGCCGCGTCTGACAAATAGCGCCGTCCGCCCGCAGGGCGGGGCCCCGCGGCGTCTGGTGCGTGCGATCGCAAGGCGGAGGGTCGTCCTCGTAGTGGGCTACTCGGACGATCCCGACAACGCAGCGAGCGCGCGTGCCAGACGTCGCGGGGCAGGCGGGATTTGTCAGACACGGCCTAGCCCCAGGTGACCGCGCTTTGCGTCTCCCAGCCCCAGTAACCCGCCCCGAACGTGCTCGCCGCGGGTGGGGCCGTGGTGGTGCCGGGGAGTGGGGGGAGGCACTGGCAGCAGATCTTGTAACCGGGGTCGCCGTCCTGGGGGCCCGAGTGGTGGTGGATCCAGACGGCGGCCTCCTCGGTGGTGAGGACCTGCATGCCCGCCGCCCAGGCGGTGCTGCAGACGCCCTGGTGGGCGAACGCGGGCAGGCCGGCCAGGAAGCGGGGGGAGCCGACGGGTTCGACGCGGCCGACGAAGCGGGCCACCTTGGGGCAGGTGCTGCGGTGCAGGGTGTGTTTGCCGGCCGCGTACGGGTGCTGGTCCGGGTCCGAGAGCCGCACCTTGTGGGTGAGGGATTCGGCGGCGATCGCGTCGAACTCCGCCTGGGCGCCCGCGCACACCGGGCAGCCGTGCGGGCAGTCCTCGCCGATCGTCCGGCCGTCGAAAGACGCGGAGCGGCCGAGCGGTCCGAAGGAACCGGTCTGCTGCTCCGGGGCGTGGAATCGCCGCGCGAAATCATCCAGTGCCTGCCGGAGTTCCCCTCCGGTGACGTGCCCCTGCGCGACCATCTCGATCATCTCCATCACGGCGGGCAGTTCGACCACGAAATGCGACCCTCCGGGGCTGTGGGGCGAGTCGGCGCAGTACATTCCCCACACGAACCAGTCCTCTGCGTGCTGGCTTCTTTCGATCATTACCTGGTCGTTCTCTTTCAGGAGCATGGTGGGCCTCTTCCCCGGAGGTCAGTGCTTGCGCTGGTGCGGGATCTTGGCGTGCCGGGGATGCAGGAGGGTGATCTGGCGGAAGAGGAGATGGAAGCTGACCAGGGCCGAGACGGGCGGCAGGCCCGCGGTGGCGATCGCGGTCAGCGTTCTGGGCGCGTGGTCGATGCACAGGGCCATGGCGATCAGCGAGAAGACGATCACCGTGATCCAGGCGGCCCGCACCTGACGCCGGTGCGCGGCCGCGTGCAGGATGGACAGACAGCCGACGAACCACGGGCCGTAGATCAGCAGCGGCCACGCGGAGGCCAGGTCGTGGGCGGTGGGGGACGCCAGTTCGCGCAGCGGGTTGTAGGAGACCAGCGCGCCGAGCACGCTGACGGTGCTGGAGACGATCGCGGTGGTGCCGGCGATGGCGACGCCGAGCAGCAGCGGCCAGCGCAGCGGGACCGTGCGCTGGCGCCGGCGCCGCCGGTCCACCCGGGGCGCGGTGGACCGCTGGGTGGCGGCCGGCGGCTCCTCCCGGGCCGGCTGCCGGAACAGCTGCTCGAACTCGACGTCCACGTCCCACTGGCTCAAGGTGTCGTCCGCCTGCTCCGCGGGCGGGAAGTCCGGTGCCTGGCCCGGCTCGGGGACGAAAATCTCGGGGGCGATCGTCGGGTACTCGTCGTATTCATACATGGTGGCGCCGCCCCGGTCGCGAGCCGTGCTGGTGGGTGCCGCTCGGGGCGCCGAGATGCGCGGCGTCCCAGCGGCGTGTGAAGTCGGCTTCGATACGTCCCATCAGGGCGAGGAATTCGCCCAGCAGGACGCCGCACGACGGCGGGCCGACGGACGGCGCGCGGCCGAATTCCGCGCCGTGCGCCGCCTCCCCGTGGCTGTTCCCGGGAGCGAACGTCTGCGGTCGCGGAACCGAGCCGGCACGTCGCAGGTCCGTGTCCGCTGAATGGGGCTGGCCGGAAGGCGTATTCACACCACGTTCAACGACTCCGGGTTTGGGCCGGGACGCAGCAATCGGGTGAACGGCGTGGCATTCGGTTAGTCCGTTTGCCACGCCGCCGTTTATTCGGCCGAAACCCTATGCACCCGTACGCGCATACGCCGTGTCACGAATCCGGTGCGATCTCGGCCTTCTCGGAAATTACCGCGTGTCGTGCCGCATTGCAGCGGCGGTCCCACGGTAAGGTTATTGGGCCCCCCGGAGTGCGATTGCATTCCGGGGCCGGCGACGGGTCCCGCCCCAGGGGGGTCGCCGCGGCTCCGGCCGCCGCGAAGCCGCCGGCCCGGAGCGCGGAGCCAGGGGCTCAGACCCGGGGTCCCAGCAGCCGGGCGTACAGGTCCAGCAGCGCGGTGGACTCGGTCTGCCAGGACCACTGGCGCAGGACGTCCACGCGGTCGTACGCCTTGCGGTAGCGGCGCGGGTTGGTGAGGATCGCGCCGACCGCGCGGACGAAGTCGGCGGTGTCGCGGGCCCGGAAGACCTCGCCGTTGCCGAGTTCGAGGGTGGCCGCGGCCATGGCGCGCACGTCACTGACGACCACCGGCAGCCGGGCGTGGGCGTATTCGAGGTAACGGGACGCCAGCACTGCCTGGTGATGCGGGAGTTGGTGGACCGGCAGGACGCCGATGTCCGCCGAGGAGAGGAAGGCGGGGATCTCGTCGACCGGGACGTACGGCAGCACGTGGAGCCGTCCCTGGACGCCGAGTTGGACCGCCCGGTCGCGCAAGTCGCCGACCTCGGACGCCTCCGGGTCGGGCACGACGAAGGCGGCGTGCAGGTCGTAGAGCTTGGGGAGCGCCTCGATGACGGTGGCCGGGCCGCGGTCGGGGGTGATCGGGCCGGTGTGCACTAGCAGCGGTACGTCGGCGGCGAGATGGCAGCGGTCGCGCACGCCGTGCGGATGGTCGAGGCCGGTGCCGGACAGCGGCGGCGCGTTGCGGACCACGGCGGGAGTGGCGGACAGGCCGTGGCGGAGCCGGAGTTCACCGGCCAGCCGGTCGCCGACGGTGACCACGCCGTCGGCCTCGCGGGCGAAGGTCCGCAGCAGCGCGTCGCCGGCCACCGTGGCCCGCCGGGTCTGCGCGGGGACGCGCGGCGGCGCGTCCCAGACCACCTCGATACGGTGGCCGGAGCCCTCGGCCCGCAGCGCGGCGCGGATCGCCAGGCCCAGTGCGCGGTGGCCGAGGGCGTGGATGAGGTGCGGGCGGACCGCGTCGAGGACCGGCCCGTAGGCGATTTCCTCGTCCAGCAGTCCGGGGTCGAGGCGGCGCCAGGCACGGCGGCCGAGCAGCAGCCGGGCCAGTTCGGTGACCAGGTTGTCCAGCCGGCCGTCCGGGCGCTTGCGGCGGCGTACGGCGGCCCGGTACTGGGCGGCGCGGGTGCGGGTCCAGCCGACCCGGGCGCCGTGCCGGAGCCAGGCCAGTGCGTGGCAGCAGCGGGCGACGGCGAGCAGCGGCAACGGCCGGTGCACGATGACGAGTTCGGCGCCGCGGGTGGCCAGCAGCGAGCGCTGGGCGGTGAGCAGGGTGGTGCGGTGGTCGTGCGCGGCCGCGCTCCGGTAGGCCAGCGGCCAGCGCAGGCCGGGGCGGGGCCGCAGCACCCGGTGGGTGCGCAGCACATCGCGCACGGTCACCTGCCGTACCTCGACACCCGGCAGCGCGACGGTGGCCGGTGCCCGGCCGATCAGGGTGACGTGATATCCGGCCGCGCGGGCGGCGCCGGCCACTCTGAGGGCGCGCGAGTCACCGTCGAGACCACCGCCCGACACGACTGCCACGCGCGCTGATCCGCGTAAACTCCCCGCCATCCCCGCACCCAACCCCATCTGGATGATCTATGGGTTACGTGCGCCTTGCCGGGGGGCGAACGAGATTTGTGCGCGCTGCCCGAACCGGCGCCCCGAACCGGCACCCCGCCGCCGGGCCGGGCCGCCCCGAACGGCCCGGCCCGGTCCGGCGGCGGCTACGGCTGCGCCGGGCTCGGTGAGTCGGCGGCCGGCAGCCCGTGCAGGTCGCGGGCCGTGTGCGTGATCCCGGTGAGGAAGGTGTGCGCCCGCGGCGAGGCCGCCGAGGACAGCCATTCCTGGTCGATGTCCACGACCAGGATGTCCACCCCGGTGCCGGCCAGCGCCAGCGGCAGCGTGTGCACGACGGTGGACGGGAAGGACAAGATCGCCTTGCCGATCGGCCCGCGCCGGGCCACCAGTTCCAGCGGCAGGTCCGGCCGGACGATCTCCAGGCCGGTCTCCTGGGCGAGCCGGTGCAGTTTGTCGACGGCCTCCCGCCGGTGCGCGAAGTACCGGCGGGCGCCGTGCTGTTCGGCCAGCGAGCGGACCACCGTGAGATAGCTCTCGGGATCCACCACCCCGGTCTCGACCAGCGAGGTGCCGATCAGGTCGGTGCCGTCCAGGATGTGCGGCGGCCCGAACCGGCTGCGGGTCCAGGCGAACCGGTTGGTGCGCAGCGCCATCCCGGCCGGCGGGGTGGCGGGCATCGCGCTGAACAGCTCGATGCTGCGCCGCTTGCCGGGGGTGAGCCGGCGCCGGGCGGCCGAGGCGAACAGGCCGAACGCGGCATCGGCCGGCGACCTGCGGTGCCCGCTGCGGTGCCAGCGCACCAGGCGGCCGCCGCGGGACAGGATCTCGGTGAACTCCATGGTGGCCGTGCCGTCGTCGACGACCGTCAGCTCCTTGGCGCGGCACAGCGGCAGCAGCACCTGCACCAGCCGGGAGAACGGGTCGCCGATGACCAGCCGCCGGGCCCGCAGCAGCAGCGGGGCCACGGCGAAGGCGGTGTGCAGCAGGCCGTTGCGGCGGCCCTCACCGCCCCGGGCCTCGTACCAGCGGACGATCACGCCCTCCTCGCGGGCGAGTTCGGCCATCCGGCGCAGCTGCCCGCGGCTGATCGGGTCGGCGGGCGAGAGCACCACTACGGTCAGCGGCTGCGCCACCGAGGGGGTCTCCTCGGTGGCGCGGCCGTCGCGCGGGGCGGGGATCGGCGGTATGGCCGGCGGGCGCACGTGCGCCCACTCCAGGACGTTCAAAAGCTGGACAGGTGACTCGACCAGCGCCACGGGGCCGGAACCCGATGCGGGCGGCCGGCTCTTGCGGAGCGCGAGCCTTGCGGTCATTGCCTCGTCCTCGTCCTTCTTGTTCACGTGTCCTGGAAGCCCGATCCCCGCCGCGGGCGGGTCAGACCGAATCAGACCGAGGTGGCCTCGGAGGAGGAGGCGGCGGCCTCGGCCTCGGCGATCACGCCGGGGACGCGGCGCAGCTTCTTCATCGGGCCGAGCTCGCCCTCGTAGACCTTCTTGACGCCGTCGCCGAGCGCGGTCTCGATGATGCGGATGTCGCGCACCAGCCGGTCCAGGCCCTGCGACTCGACGGACGCGGCCTGGTCGGAGCCCCACATCGCGCGGTCGAGGGTGATGTGGCGCTCCACGAAGACCGCGCCGAGCGCGACCGCGGCGAGCGTGGTCTGCAGGCCGACCTCGTGGCCCGAGTAGCCGACCGGCACGTTCGGGAACTCGGACTGGAGGGTCTTGATCATCCGCAGGTTGAGCTCTTCGTTCTTCGCCGGGTACGTCGACGTGGCGTGGCAGATGACGATGTTCTCGCTGCCGAGCACCTCGACCGCGTGCCGTATCTGCTTCGGCGTCGACATGCCGGTGGACAGCACGACGGTACGGCCGGTGGCGCGCATCGCCTGCAGCAGCTCGTCGTCGGTGAGGCTGGCCGAGGCCACCTTGTAGACCGGGACGTCGAACTTCTCGAGGAACTCGACCGACGGGACGTCCCACGGGGAGGCGAACCAGTCGATGCCGCGCTTGCGGCAGTACTCGTCGATGGCGCGGTAGCCGTCCTCGTCGAACTCCACACGGTGGCGGTAGTCGATGTACGTCATCCGGCCCCAGGGGGTGTCGCGCTCGATGTCCCACTGGTCGCGCGGGGTGCAGATCTCCGGGGTGCGCTTTTGGAACTTGACCGCGTCACACCCTGCGGCGACGGCGGCGTCGATCAGAGCGAACGCGTTCTCCAGCTCGCCGTTGTGGTTGATGCCGATCTCGCCGGTGATGTACACGGGCTGACCGTTGCCGATGTGGCGGGAGCCGACGGGGCGAAGGTTGGCGGGGAGAATTGCCGGGATAGAGGCCACGGGGGTGTTCCTTCGGTTTTCAGGGGGTGTTCTGGACTTCGTGAAACGTCGTCAGCGAGCGAGAGTGGGACCGAGCAGCCATGCGGCGATCTCGCGGATCGCCCCGTGGCCGCCGTGGGCGGTGGTGACGGCCCGGGCGGCGGCCCGGACCACGTCATGCGCTCCGGCGACGGCGACGGGCCAGCCGACCAGGGCGAAACAGCCCAGGTCGTTGACGTCGTTGCCCGCGTAGAGCACCCGCTCCGGCGCGATGCCGTTCTCCTCGCACCACTGCTTGAGCGCGAGGTCCTTACGGTCGATGCCGTGCAGGACCGGGACGTTGAGCTTCCTGGCCCGGGCGGCGACGACCGGGTTGGTCTCGGTGGACAGGATCAGTACGGGCACGCCCGCGCGGCGCAGTGCCGCGATCCCGAGTCCGTCACCGCGGTGCACGGTGACGGCCTCGTGTCCGTCCGAATCGATCAGCACCCGGTCATCGGTCTGGGTGCCGTCGAAGTCGAGTACGACCGCGTCGACGTCGTCGCGGGTCGGGATGCCGGCCCGCGGGTCGAGCAGCGGGGCCAGCGCGCGGGCGCGTTCGAGATCGGCGGGCTCGTCGATCTCCAGCACCCGGGCGGGGTCGGTGCGCACCAGCGCGGTCCGGCCGAAGAAGCGGTGCTTCGCGGCGCGGAAGCCGTCGGCGCGCATGCCGTACGCGGCGCCGGTCTCCAGCAGGTCCTGCGGGCGGTCCTGGCGGCGCGGCCGGGTGGCCTTGTCGTGGTTGACGCCGAAGGAGCCCTCGTCGGCCGCGTCGCCGTCGCGCCAGACGAAGCCGTGGAAGGGCGCCACGGTGTGCGCGGTGTCGGCGCCGCCCTCGGTGACCGCGGCGACCACGCCGTCGATCTCGTCGCTGGTGATGAAGGGGCTGGTGCACTGGACCAGCAGCACCACGTCGGTGGTCGCGCCGATGGCCGCCTCGTGACTGTCCATGGCGTGCAGCACGGCGGCCTCGCTGGTGGCGGTGTCGCCGGCGATGGCGACCGGCCGCAGCACGACCTCGGCGCCGGCCGACCGCGCGACCTCGGCGATGGAGGGGTCGTCGGTGGACACCACGACGTCACTGACCCGGCGGGCCCCGGTGCAGGCCAGTACCGCCCGGGCGACCAGCGGGACACCGCCGACCGCCGCGAGGTTCTTGCCGGGTACGCCCTTGGACCCGCCGCGGGCGGGTATGACCGCGAGCACGCGGGGGGCGGC
This sequence comes from Streptomyces sp. DvalAA-14, assembly GCF_900091855.1. Classification (GTDB taxonomy): domain Bacteria; phylum Actinomycetota; class Actinomycetes; order Streptomycetales; family Streptomycetaceae; genus Actinacidiphila. The sequence continues at coordinate 5,250 of NZ_FMCH01000140.1, read as the reverse complement.
TTGGGCCGGTTCGGTGGTCATCGGGGTGGCTCCTGTCAGTGCGGGCACCGGCGGCTCCGGCGGTGCCTGGTCTTCGGCCGTACGTGTGCGCGGTGTCACAGCTGGCCCCAGCGGCGGATGACGGGGGCGACGCGCTGTACGCCCTGACGGTAAGCGGTGCGGGCGGAGTTGCGCACCAGGTCGTGGACCGCCTTGCGAACCGGGCCCGGCTCGCGCGGGGAGAAGCCGCCGATGGGCTCGCCCTTGGGGTCCAGGCCCTGCCGGGCGAGGATGCCGGGGAGGTATCCGGGGGCGGTGCGCTGGGTGTAGTAGGGGGCCAGTCGCGGCAGTTCGGGCATGTCCAGCAGGACGCGGACCCGGGCGCGCAGGCCCGCGTAGGCGTCGCCGTCGCCCACCCCGTGCGCGGCGGTCCAGTCGGGGTCGGCCTGCGGCAGGTGTCCGTCGTCGAGTTCGTCCCAGGACGCGAAGCAGCCCGAACCGAGGAAGTGGTGGTTGCCGAGGGACTCGCGGATGCCGAGGTCGGTGAGGATCGCGGTCGGTATCCGGCGGTACAGCGACTCCAGTGCCGCGGTGGAGCTGACCGTCACCAGGAGGTCGGTTCGGTCCAGCACCTCCCCCATGTTGCCGTAGACCAACTCCACATTGCGCGGCGGGTCCAGGGAGGCGACCAGTTTCTGGTACGGGTTCTCCTCGATGTGCGTGGTGTGCTCGCCGGGTTTGCTGCGGAGCTTGACCAGCACATCGCGCTCGGGGTGGCGGCGGGCGTGCTCGACGGTCCGCCGCAGCAAGTGCAGCCGGTCGGCGCGGCCTTCGGGCACCGACGGCTGGACGGCGAAGGTGACGGTGAACCGCCGCCCCGGGTCCGGCCGGTAGCGCTCGCCGCCGAGGAACGGCAGCGCGGTTTCGGCGATCGCGCCTGTGGGATATCCCACACCGTCGTACACGGCCCGGAATCGCTCTGCGTCATCGGCGCTGTTGGCCAGGACCACGTCGGCGCCGGCCCGCAGCAGCAGTCCGTCGGCGAGCTTCTCGTAGACGACACCGACGTATCCGGTGACGACCACCGGGCGTGAGGAGCGGCCCTCCCAGGCACGGTTGAGACCGTGCAGAAGGGCCTGCACGGTGCCGCCGACGCAGGAGATGACCACGACGTCGCAGCTGTCCGCGTTGGTGTCGGCCAGGATCTCGGCCGCGGTCGCCTCCACCATCGAGTCGGCGGGAATGCCCAGTTCAGCGAGCTGGCGCGGGGTGGGCGTGGCACGGCCGCGCAACAGGCGCGCGTCGAGTCGGGCATCGGGGTCGATGCGTCGCGCGGTCAGCGCACCCCACTTCCACCGGGTGTCCGAATCGGCGATCACAGTGACCCTCAGTGGGCCGGGCATACGTTCCACACCCTGACAGTAGGAAGCACTTGGACTCAACACGCTAACCATCGGCCAACGGGAGGTAAACAACATGCTTCGGATCGGAGGCGACGGTCCAGCGGGCGCCAGGGGTGACCCGGGTCACCCCGGACACGCACCGTTACCGTTCTGACATGGTTCGTTTACCTAGATGTATGTTCGATGCAAAGCACAAGGGGGGCTGAACGGCCTAATGTACGGGAGTGGTCAAGCTCTCCGTTGTCGTGCCCTTTTTCAATGTCCAGCAGTATGCCGCGGACACCCTGCGCAGCCTCCGGGCGAACGCCGATCCGGATTACGAGTTCGTGCTGGTGGACGACTCGTCGACCGACCGGACCCCGGTGATCCTGGAGCAGGCGCTGGACACGCTGCCCGGCGCCCGGCTCGTCCGGCACGAGAAGAACGGGGGGCTGGCCACCGCGCGCAACACCGGGATAGACGCGGCCCGCGGCCAGTACCTCACCTTCCTCGACGGCGACGACTGGTACGGCCCCGGCTACCTGCCGCAGCTGGTGTCGGCCATCGAGGAGTTGGACACCGACTTCGTCCGCGTCGACCACGTCCAGTGCACGGGCCGGGTCCGCAACGTCATCCGGGTGCCGCACGGCCGCCGCGGGGTCAGCCTCAAGGGCCGCGACGCGATCCTGCCCGCCGACCGCTCGACCTCGGTGGACTACCCGTACGCCTGGGCCGGGATCTACCACCGCCGGCTGGTGGACCGCGGGCTGCTGCACTTCCAGGACGGGCTGCGCACCGCCGAGGACCGGCCGTGGATCTGGCGGCTGCACCTGCAGGCCGACACCTTCGCGGTGGCCGCCGGCCTGATGGGCATCTTCTACCGGCGCGGGGTGGCCACCTCGCTGACGCAGATCGGCGATGTCCGCCAACTCGACTTCATCCGCAGCTTCGACCAGGTGATCGCCGAGGTCTCCAAGGACCCCGACGCGGAGCTGTTCCTGCCCAAGGCGGTCCGTACCTACTGCGCGATCATCGCCCACCACCTGGGGAACATCGACCGGTTCGAGCCGGCGGTGGCCCGCAAGCTGAAGTCGATGAGCGCCGCCGCGCTCCGCCAGCTGCCGCAGGACGTGCTCACCGAAGCGCTGGACTCGATGGACCTGGAGCGCAGTTCCAAGATCCGCCGGCTGCGCTGGCGGCTGCCGGCCCGCAACGAGGACCCGGGTGCGGCGGCCGCCGCACCGCCCCCGCCCGCCCCGGGATCGAAGCGCGCGGTCGCCGAAGCCGGCACCGGCGACGACCTCGACGCCCGCGACAACGAAGGGGCGGTGGCGTGATGGCCCGCACCCAGCTCTTCCTCGCCTCCACGCTGTACGGCGCGGCCACCTTGGCCGCCGGTCTGGACGCCGGCTCCTTCGCCGCCGCCGACCGCCGCCTGCTGGTGGTGTGCAACAACGCGGCGATCCCGGAGATCACCCCGCCGCTCGACCAGGCCCCCGGCTTCGCGGCGCTGCGCTCCCGCTTCGACGGCCTGGTGTCGTGGAACGAGACGATCCACCCGCTGCACCCGGGCGGCTGGGCGCCGCGCGCCGACGACGTCCCCCTCTGGGAACGCTATGTACGGATGCTGTGGAACCTCGGCGACGACAAGATCGAACTGATCGTGGAGTCCATCCAGGTCGAGCCGGCCCTCGCGGTGGCCGCGGTCTTCCAGGGCGCGCCGATCACCGTCTACGCCGACGGCCTGATGTCCTACGGCCCGACCCGCAACAAGCTGGGCGCGCTGGTGGACACCCGCATCGACCGGCTGCTGCATCTCGATCTGGTGCCGGGGCTGCGCCCGCTGCTGCTCAGCGAGCACGGCGTGCCCTCCGAGGTGGTGCCCTCCGCGGAGTTCACCAAGGTGCTCGCCGAGGTCGCCGAGGCATCGATGGACGCCGGCGGCGACGACCTGGCGGGTGTACCCGAGGGGGCCGCGCTGCTGCTCGGCCAGTACCTGTCGGCGCTGGGCCTGATCACGCCGGCCGAGGAGGAGGAGCTGCACCTGTCGATGGTGCGGGGGGCCGCCGCCCTCGGGCACAACGAGATCGTCTTCAAGCCGCACCCGACGGCCCCCGCCGAGTGGACCGAGCCGCTCAAGGCCGAGGCACAGCGCCTCGGCACCCGGCTGACGGTGCTCAACTCGCCGATCCTGGCCGAGGTCGTCTACCTCAAGGCGCGCCCGGCGCTGGTCGTCGGCTGCTTCTCCACCGCGCTGCTGACCGCCTCGGTGTTCTACGGCATCCCGGTCGCCCGCACCGGCACCAAGCTGCTGCTGGAGCGGCTCGCGCCGTACCAGAACAGCAACCGGATCCCGGTCACCATCGTGCACGCGCTGCTGCCCGACCTGGCGGACACCGGCGGGGTACGGGCCTGGGCCCCGCCGTCCCCGCAGCAGGTGGCCGCCGAACTGACGCCGCTGCTGTACGCGGTGGGCTACTGCATGCAGGCGCAGGCGTACCCGCATCTGCGGGAGGAAGCCGTGACCTGGCTGACGGACCGGCTGAACGCCGGCACCTGGCCCTACTTCAAGCGCCGCCGGCTCACCTCGCTCGGCCTGCCCGGCGCGGTCCCCGGCCGGCTGGCGTTCGTGCCGCGCAACCGGACGGTCCGCCGGGTGGCCCGCCGCGCCCGTGCCTTCAAGAAGGCCACCCTGGGATAACCGCCCCGGGACAACCGAGCCCGCCCGGGACAACCGAGCGGGCCGGACAGCGGCGGGTGGCGGTCCTCGGGCCGTCACCCGCCGCTGCTTTACGATGTGGGGGTGAGCGAAATCACCCGCGGCGCTGTGCGTGAGCCGACCCGCGCTCAGGAGATCGTCGCCCTCGGGCTGCGTGACGAGAAGAGACGGCAGACCAGGCAGCACATCGCCGAAGTCGCCACCGGGTTGTTCCTGGACCACGGCTTCGGCCGGGTGACGATCGCCGAGGTGGCACGAACGGCCGAAGTGTCCGTCAACACCGTCTACACCTACTTCCCCTCCAAGGAAGACCTGGTCTTCTACCCGGAGGAGGCTTCCGCCCAGCGCATGGTGCAGATGGTCGCCGACCGGCCGCACGGGCGCTCCGCGGCGGCCGGGGTGCTGGCCGCGCTGCGCGCCGAACTGCGGCACGGCGAGCGGATGGTGGGGCTCAGCCGCGGCTTCGGCCGCTTCCTGGAGATGGTCCGCGCCGAACCGACGCTGGCCGCCCGGCTGGCCTCGATACGGCGCGAGATGGTGGAGGCGCTGGCGGCCGTGCTGGCCGCCGAGACCGGCGCCGCGCCGGGCGACCCGCTGCCGCGACTGGTCGCCTCCCAGCTCAGCTGGGCGCAGGAGCAGGTCTTCCGGGAGATCGGCGAGCGCACGCGTGCCGGGCAGCCCCCGGCGGCGATCGCGACGGCCGCGCTGGCGCTGCTGGACACGGTGGAGGGTCTGCTCGGCGAGCGGGTACTGGCGTACGCCACGCGGTAGTCGGCTCGCGCCACGCGGTAGTCGGCTCGCGCCACGCGGCCCGGCGCCGGATCGTGCGCGGATCGTGCGCGGGGTGGCGCTCCGGACGCGGGCGAGCGCGGCCGGGCAGGGGGAAATGCGCCCGGCCGCGCTCTGGACGCGGACCCCAATACGGGGAGAACCGGGGTCCGCCGAACCGATGACCAGTCGGTTCACTTGCTACAGCGCATGCCCGCCCGGAAGTGTCACCTCTGCCCTTCGCCGTCGGCGGTACGCCCCCTGAGGTGCGGTTTGTTCTCCGGCGCGCGGTGGTGCGCGCCGGGTGTACGGGCGTGCCGCGACGACGCGCCCCGGTGGCTGTTCGGCCCGGCCTTCCGGCCGTTGGTGCCCGGTGCGGCCGTCTTCCGGCCCGGGCGCTTG
>NZ_FMCH01000145.1 GCF_900091855.1 Streptomyces sp. DvalAA-14 | reverse complement strand
GCTCCCGCGCCGTACACCCCGACGCGCCGCACCCGCCTGGGTGTCGGAGAAGCCGCGGTGCGTCAGGTACAGCACCATGAAGACCTGCACGAAGCCGCCGAGCCGGTTGATCGCGGTGCCGGCCAGGAGGGACTTCACCGCTCTCGGGGACTCGCGCCAGACCTGCCGCACCCCGGCGTGCTGTGCCCTGGCCCCGTCGGATGCTTTCGGCGCGCTGTCCTGTGCCATACCTCACTGTGCGGGTTGATCCGCGCCGGAAACAGTGACCGTACTGACCAAGAGCAACGAATTCCTGCCACGGCCGCTGGGCCGGCGCCGGGTGCTTGTCGGCGTTGGGGGCGCGCGACCGGGGCGTGACGGCGGTCAGGTGGCGCCCGACGGGGGGCCGTCTCCCGTTCGGCGCGGGGGGTCAGAGCTTGATTCCGACGCCGCCGTAGAAGCCGACATGTGCCATCTCCTGCTCCGTCGGCACCGGGCCGTCAGGACGCCAGAGCGGCGTTTGGACCAGTCCGGGCTCGGCCAGCGCGAAGCCGTCGAAGAAGCCCAACACCTCAGCGTGGGACCGCAAGGTGAGCGTGGCGGTGGCGCCCTTGTCCCGGTAGACGTCCCGGGCTTGGCCGGCGTCGCCGTCCAGCCGGTGGAAGTCGCCGGTGGTGTGGCTGAGCACCAGGTGGCTGCCGGCGGGCAGCGCGTCGCGGTAGGCCGCGACCAGCCCCGCGGGATCCTCGTCGTCCCGGATGAAGTGCAGGATCGCCACCAGCATCAACCCGACCGGCCGGCCGAAGTCGATCAGTTCGCGGATGGCCGGGTGCTTCAGGACGCTCTCCGGGTCGCGCAGATCACCGAGGAGGAAGCCGGTGTTCGCGGCACCCAGCAGATGCGCCCCCGCGTAGGTCGCCACGATCGGGTCGTTGTCCACGTACGCGACGCGGACCTCGGGTGACACCTCGTGCGCCACGTGGTGGGTGTTGGGCGCGGTCGGAATGCCGGTGCCGATGTCGATGATCTGCCGGATACCGCTGTTCACCATGTACCGCACCGCCCGGTGCATGAACCCGCGGTTGCTCCGCGCCATGGGCACGATGTCCGGGAACAGGTCGATCACCCGCTGCGCGGCCTCGCGGTCGACCTTGAAGTTGTCTTTGCCGCCGAGGTAGTAGTCGTACATGCGGGCCGGATGAGGCCTGCTGGTGTCGATCTCCTCTAGCGGGAATCCCTGCTCGGTCAACGCTGTCCTCCCGTTCCTTCCCGGTGGCACCCGGGCCGGCTCGGTCAGTGTCCCATCCCGGGCGCAGGACGCGGAGCCGTTCGGCGATGCCGGACCGGGTGAGTACAGGCTCGCTGCTCCCACCAACTCCCGCAGCCGTGCCCACTGTTGTATCCACCGGTTCGGCACGCTCCGGGCCTCACCGACGGGTTCGGATGCCGGAGACACCGTCAAGGGCGGCCAGCACACCGCCGTCGAGGTGGATGCGGCCGGCCGCGACATTGGACTCGAGGTGCTCGACGTCCGCGGTGCCGGGGATGAGGAGCACGTTGGGGGCGTGGTGCAGCAGCCAGGCCAGGCCGACCTGGGACGGGGTATGTCCGAGGGCTGTAGGCGTTCTGCACACAGACAATGCTGGCGGAGATCGCCCGGCGCAGCCCGTCGAGGGTGATGTTGCTCAGCCCGATCGCGCCGATCTTGCCCTCGGCGCGCATCGCTGTCAGTACGGCGAGTTGGTCGTCGAGGCCGACGGCCTGGTCGCCCTCGCCCCGCAGTCCCGGGCGGTCGTCGGGGCGTCGGAGGTTCACGACGGCGACCTGCTCGACGCCCAGGCTCTTGAGGTTGTCCTCGACGCTGGCGCGCAGTTCCGCGGGCCGCTGGGCGAGCCGGAGATGGACCGGTCCGCCGGGATCGGCGTCCGCGGCGATCTTGCTCGACACGAGCACGTCCTCGGTCCGGAGCGCCTGGCGGATCAGGTCGTTGACGAGGCCGTTTCCGTAGAACTGAGCCGTGTCGAAGTGGTCGATGCCGAGTTCGACCGCGCGACGCAGGAGTCCGATCGCCTGACCGGGGTCGTCGGCATGGCGAGCCAGCTGCATGGCTCCGTATCCGATGCGGGAGACCGTTCGACCGGCGAGGGCCGCCGGACCGCCGGGCCGCCGGCCGTCCGCCGAAGTGTCGCGGCTTTCCGGGGTGTCACGGTGGGACATGCGGACCTCTTTCGTGTGGGACGAGGGGTCGGCGCGGAGCCGTGCGGGCGGGCCGCCCGGGCCGCGGGCCGGTCCGACGGTGCGCGGGTCGGGCCCTGAAGCCGAACGGATCGACGCGCGCTATCGCGTCGCGGGCGATGGGGACGCGGACGAGGCCAGCAGGGCCGGCAGCAGCACCGTGTCGATCACCGCGGCCGCGTAGTCCGGGTCCGGGCCGACGCCCGAGAAGATCAGACGGTGCAGGCCCAACGCCGGCAGGATCGCGGCGATCAGCGCCGGATCGGCCGGGGCGGCGATCTCGCCGCGGGCCACCGCCCGGTCGACGATCGTCGCCACCGCGCGCTCGGTGGGCGGTACGAGCGTCTCGAAGGTCCGGCGCAGCTCCGGGTCGGCCAGCACGGCCGACGCCAGTCCGGTGATCAGCCGGGCCTTGTAGAGCGGGTCCTGGCCGGAGAACAAGGACTCGCCGAACGCCGCCAGGTCCCCCCGCAGGGAACCGGTGTCGGGCACGACACCGTCGGCATGCTGATGTGCCAACGCATCGCCCACCAACTCGGCCTTGTTGGACCAGCGGCGGTACACCGTCGCCTTGCCCGCTGCCGCCCGGGCCGCCACCGCGTCCATCGTCATGCGGTCGTAGCCGATCTCCGTCACCAGGTCGAGAGCGGCCCGGCGCAGGGCGTCATCGCGCGAGGTGTCGCGGGAGCGGCCACCGCGGCCCCGGTCCGAAGCCTGATCGGACCGGGCCGGGGTGGGAGGGGTCGGTGGAGGGCTATCAGACATCGCGGCTCCCGAAACGAGCGATCGGACCATCTAGTTCCGGAACGATACGGTTTCGTTCAGCGCGCGTCGAGGGGTGCGGGACGCTGCCGTCAGCACTAGCGGTGCTGGGCGCTGTCCGGCGGGCGGACCGGGGCGGTGGCGGGCTTGCCGGACGGCGGGGAATCGGAGCCGCCGCACCTGTCCGGGTCGATGCGCACCTCGGTGAACCCGATGGTGAAGCCATCACGGGGACCGTCGTTCCCCTGGATGCCGATGAGGAGTTCATCGGTCGCCGGGAGCCGGTCCGGGTGCAGTACGACGGAGTGGCTGCGGTGTTCCATGAAGCCCGGGGCGTCATGGGATCCCGTGACGCAGTACGGGGCGACCCCGGCCACGGTATTGCGGATGCCCGCGGCCAGCAGTCTGCGATGCAGGTCCTCACGGCCGGCCGCATACCTCAGAAAGCCGAAATCGTGGTAGGTGATCGTGACGGTGCCGCCGCGGCCGACCTCGACCGCGTAGGCCCGGCTCGTCGGGCTGTGGGTGAGGACCGGGACGACCAGTGCCAGGACAGTGCCGAGCGCCACGGCGCCCCCCAGTGCCGCGGCCGGGCGCCGCCACCTCGGCCGTACCCGCACCGGTGCGGGCGCCGCGGCGGTGGCAGCGCGTTCGGCGACGACCGCCTTCAGTTCGCCGAGCAACCGCAGCTCGAATCCGCCCGGTTCCTGGGACTCCGCACTCTTGTTCATGTCAACTCCTTCGCCGTGACGATCTCGGGGTGCTCGCCGGGCCGCACGTTTCGGGGCGTCGGTTCCCGCCGCGACGCACGCATGGTCCGCCGGGCGCGGTGCAGCCGGACCCGAGCCGCCGCGCCGGATATGCCCAGAGCGGCGGCGGCCTGGGTGACGCTGAGGCCGTCGACGGCGATCAGTTCCAGGACCGCTCGCTCTCCTTCGGGCAGCCGGGCGATCGTCGAGTACAGCTCGCGGGCCCGGCGTTCGGCGTCGATGCGCTCTTCCAGCCGCAGCAGGTCGTCCTCCTCCAGCATCCGGCGACCGGATATCGACGCCCGCGCACCGCGCTCGCGCTCCTCCCGCCGCCAGTGTGCCGACGTCACATTGCGGGCGATGCCGTAGAGCCACGCGCCGACCCCGTGCTGGGAGCCGCGGTAGGACTCGGCGCTGATGACGGCCTGCAGGAACACCTCGGCGGTCAGATCCGCCACGAGGTGCGGGTCGGCCACCCGCCGAGCGACGAAGCGCATCACCTGCTCGACGTGCGCCCGGTAGACCTCTTCAAGTGCCGCGGGATCGCGGCCCATCCGGCGTACTGGCTCGGTCTGGCTCACCGATCACTCCCTGTCTGGAATCCGGCATCCGTACCTGCCCACACCCGATAGTGGGCCGCGGCGGGCAAAGCGTTACCGCGTCCCGGAACTCGGTCACCCCCGGCGGCCGGCGGCCGGAAAAAACGCTTGGACGGTCCGGGCGCCGTCACGGGACACTGCGGTTCCCGGCCTGCCCGGGAAACGGACGCGCCGCGGTGAGCGGCGCCGGATCTGCCGACCGCCCGGATCGCGGGAACGAGGTCCTCCGCGGAGCGCGAACCGACGGCGATTCCGCGGCCGGCGCGCCAGCGGTCGGTCTGCCGAGAAGCACGGGGCGGGCTCCCGCACGACCACACAGGGTGGGGATGGGAATGGGATCGCCTGAATTACGCGCGAGTGCACCGGGCCGGGGCTCGGTTCTGCTCGCACTGCGGTATTACGGGGCGGAGTTGGCCCGGCTCCGGCGGCTGACGGCGCCGGCGCTGCTGCTGCCGGCGGTGGGCAATATCGGCATCAGCTACATCGCACCGCTGGTCGTCGCCAAGCTCGTCGGCCGTATCTCCGCCGACCACGGTATCGCCGTCTCGGCGACGCTGCCCTACGTCCTGGCGTTCGCCGGCGTTCTCCTGCTCGCGGAGACGCTGTGGCGCGTCGGTCTGCACTGCCTGAACCGCGTGGACGCCCTGGGCATCGAGCACTTGTACGTGGTCGGCATGGACGAGTTGTTCGCCAAGGACGCCGCGTTCTTCCACGACAACTTCGCCGGGTCGCTGACCAAGCGGGTCCTGAGCTTCGCCTCCCGCTTCGAGGACTTCGTCGACACGCTCACGTTCTCGGTGGTGGGCAGCTTCCTGCCGCTGGCCTTCGGGTCGGTGGTGCTGTGGCGTTACCAACCGCTGCTGGTCGCCGGGCTCCTGGGGCTGATCGCGCTGACCGCCGTGGGTGTGGCGCCGCTGATCCGCCGCCGCCAGGCGCTCGTCGGCCTGCGGGAGGAGGCGATCGCCCGGGTGTCGGGTCATGTCGCCGACAGCCTGATGAACATCGACACCGTCCGGGCGTTCGCCGCCGAGGAGCGCGAGGCCGCCGAACACCGGTCCCGGGTCGCGGAGTCGCGGCGGCTGACGCTCCGGTCGTGGGACTACGGCAACCTGCGCATCGACACCCTGGTCGCTCCCATGTCCGTGCTGACGAACGGGCTGGGCCTGCTGCTCGCGGTGTCGCTCGGCGGGGGCGGGGTGGAGGCCGTCGTCGTCGCCTTCACCTACTACAGCAACGCCACGCGGGTCATGTTCGAGTTCAACCAGATCTACCGCCGGCTGGAGAGTTCGATGACCGAGGCCGCGCAGTTCACCGAACTGCTGCTGGCCCCGCCGACCGTGCTCGACCCGGTGGCGCCGGAGCCGCTGCGCTCCGGCGCCGCGGACGTCCGTTTCGAGCGGGTGACCTTCGCGCACGCGGGGGCCGGGCCGTTGTTCGAGAGCCTCGAACTGGCGGTGCCCAGCGGAGCCAAGATCGGATTCGTGGGCCGGTCCGGGGGCGGAAAGACCACGCTGACCCGGCTGCTGCTGCGGATGACGGACATCGACGCCGGCCGGATCCTGATCGGCGGCCAGGACATCAGCAGGCTGCGGCAGACGGACCTGCGCAGCCTGATCGCGTACGTGCCGCAGGATCCGGCGATGTTCCACCGCACACTGCGGGACAACATCGCCTTCGCCCGGCCGGACGCCAGCGCCGCCGAGATCCGCCGCGCCGCCGAGGTGGCGCACGTCACGGAGTTCGCCGAGGCACTGCCGGACGGCTTCGACACCCTGGTCGGTGAACGCGGGGTCAAACTGTCCGGCGGCCAGCGCCAGCGGGTCGCCCTGGCCAGGGCCATCCTGCGTGACGCGCCGATCCTGCTGCTGGACGAGGCCACCAGTGCCCTGGACTCCGAGAGCGAGCTGCTGGTCCAGGAGGCGCTGTGGCGGCTCATGGAGCAGCGGACGGCACTGGTGGTGGCGCACCGGCTGAGCACGGTGGCCACCATGGACCGGCTTGTCGTCCTCGACCGCGGGCGGATCGTCGAACAGGGCACCCACCAGGAGCTGCTCGCCGCGAACGGTACCTACGCCAAGCTGTGGCAGCACCAGTCGGGGGGCTTCCTCGACGACGCCGGGGCCACCGCGGCCCCCCGGAAAACGGTCGACGGGCTCTGACCCGTCGACCACGCCGTCCGTGATCCGGAGCGACCTACCTCCTTGGAGTGAACGCGCGCGGATCGCCGCGTGTCCGGCACCGGGTGCGGGCAGCCTGGTGGCCCGGTCCACCGCTGCGGTGCGGCCGCCGAAAGGGGGCGCGCGGTGGGAGACAGTGCGACGGCAGCGGGGAGCGCGTAGCGGTGGAATCGAACGGCCGTTCCACTCCGGCGCCGGCCCGTCCGCGTCCCGGTCCGCCCCCGGTTGCCGGGGAGGAGCACCGGCGCGCTGTGCCGCATCACGTCGCGTGTGTGATGGACGGGAACGGCCGGTGGGCGGCGCGCCGGTCCCTGCCGCGTACGTCGGGTCACGTGGCGGCGGAGACCACCGTGATCGACATCATCGAGGCCGCGCGAGCGGCCGGGGTGGGCTGGCTGAGTCTGTACGCGTTCTCCACCGAGAACTGGCAACGCCCGGGCGACGAGGTGGATTTCCTCATGCGGCTGGTGCGCCGCGTCGTACGCAAACACGCGCTGCTGCTGCATGCGCGCGGCATCCGCTGCCGGTTCCTCGGAGTGGCCGACCCGCGGATTCCTGCCGCACTGGCCCGGGACTTCGCCGACCTGATGACGCTGACCGAGACCAACCGAGGGATGACGCTGACCGTGGCCTTCGACCACGGCGGGCGGCGGGACATCGTCGAGGCGGCCCGTTCCCTCATCCGCAGCGGGGTGCCGGCGGACGTTGTCGACGAGCAGCAGTTCGCCGCCCATCTGCCCTTTCCCGACACCCCCGATGTGGACCTGGTCATCCGGACCTCCGGTGAGCAGCGCATCTCCAACTTCATGCTCTGGCAGGTGGCCTACGCCGAGTGGATCTTCCCGCCGGTGCTCTGGCCCGACTTCCGCGCACCCCACTTCCTGGAGTGCCTGCACACCTACCGGCAACGCGACCGCCGTTTCGGGGGCGTGATGCAGCAAGCGATCGGAGAACCCCACCCGTGACGGATACCGCCAGCAGTCGCCCCAGGCGTAAGCGCGCCACGACCTCCGCCCCCGCCGACGGCCCGGCCCCCGACGGCTCTTCCCGCCCGGCCGCCGACCGCCCCGCGCCGCCGGCCCCCGCCGCCGAGGAGCGGCCCGAGTCGCTGTTCGGTCGCGACTCGCAGTTCCACCGGTTCTTCAATGATCCGCGCTGGGCGCTGGCCATGGTCCGGGCCACGGTCCTGGAAGCCGCCCACCCGCAGATCGGCGCCGCGCTGATCGACAACTCCACCTTCGTGGCGCACCCGTGGCGCCGGCTGCACAACACCCTGGTGAGCTTGCAGCGCATGTTCGGCGACGACGACTACACGCGGCAGCGGGAAGCGGCCCGGCTCAACCGCATGCACGCCCGGTTGAACGGTACCGACGCGCGGAACCGGCCGTACGACGCGATGGACCCCCAGGTCCGCGCCTGGGTGGTCGCGACCTTGTTCGAGAGCTCCGTCACCATGTGCCGGCTGAGCGGGCAGCCGCTCGACCGGAGCACGATGGAGCGGCTGTACGCCGAGTTCCGGGCCTTTCACACGGTGCTGGGCGACGGCGGCGGTCAACTGCCACCCACCATCGGGGAGTTCTGGTCGTACTACGACCACATGGTCGAGGAGGAACTGGAGGACACCGAAGCGCTGCGCATCATCCTCTACAAGCTCTTCGACCATCTGCCGGCGCCGCCGCTGCTGGACGGCCTGCCCACCGTGTGGGCGGCGGGCCGCACGCTCGCCGGGCCGGTCATCGGCACGATCACCGTGGCATCCCTGCCCGAACCCTTCCGCCGGCGGGCGGGACTGCCGGAGATCCCCGGCGCGCAGACCCTGATGCAGAGCGCCTATATGGCCGCCGGCCTGGCCCGCTTCCTGCCCGACACGTGGCTGACGACGGGGAGTGTCGCCGACCTGCTGTTCCAGTCACCGGACTTTTCCGACGACGCGGGCCGCTCGGGCCGTTCGGACCGCTCGGGCCCCGACGATCCGGGAGCGGCCGCAGTGACCGCGCTGCGCGGCCGGATGAAGCAGGCGGGCGCCCTGTTCCGGCTGGTGACGTCCCTGCCTGAGCAGCGTGGCCCGGCAGCGGAGACCGCGCCCCGGCGGAGCGCCGACGAGTTCTTCACCGCGGTGCTGGACCAGACCGGGGACGGCTACCTGGACTGGCCCGATCTCGCCGCCATGGCAAGGGAGTTGTCCTCCCGCCTGGACCTGGACGAACCGGAGGAGACCAGGCTCTACAACGCCTGCGCCGACTGGTGGCGGGAACTCCAGGCGGCGCTCGACATCGACGGCGACGGCCGTATCAGCAAGGAGGAGTACGCAGCCGCCGTCCCCTCCCTCGCCGGGCCCGCGCTGATCCGGGTGGCCGAGGTGCTCTTCGACGCCACGGACACGGACGGCAATCAGTTCATCGACGCGGACGAGTACCGGGCGCTGTTCCGTACGGGGTTCGGGCGCACCGTGGCCGGCGCCGACGCCCGGTACTCGCGCAGCGCCTTCGTGAAGGACTTCCTCTCCTTCATGTCGGGCCGCCACCGCTCGACCGCCTACGACCCGTTGCTCGCCGGAGCATGACCGTCCCGGAAACGGGTGACGGGACCTGACGGGTGAGCCCCGGACCGCCGGGTAGGGCGGTCCGGGGCTCACCGGTTTCCTGCGGTCGGCCGGTCGACGTGGTCAGCCGGGGCCGACCTGCCGAGCGGTTGTCAGCTGGCCAGGTTCCACTGCTGGTTGGCGCTGTCGGAGCAGGTCCAGATCTGGAGCCGGGTGCCGTCGGCGGAGCTGGGGCCGGTGGCGTCGAGGCACTTGCCCGAGCCGGCGTTGACCAGTTCACCGTTGGACTGGTGCGTCCACTGCTGGGCGGCGGTCCCGTTGCAGTCGTAGAGCTGCACCTTGGATCCGTTCGCCGTCCCGGCGGACGCCACGTCCATGCACTTGCCCAGCGACTGGAGCGTCCCGTTGGAGGAGGTCCACTGCTGGGCGGTGGTGTCGTTGCAGGTGTAGAGCTGCACGGCGGTGCCGTTGGCGCTGCTCGCGGCCGCGACGTCGACGCACTTGCCGCCGTAGCCGGTGATCTGGCCGCCGCCGGTGGGCGGGGGCGGCGGGGGAGTGGTGGTGCCCCCGGTGATCTTGTTGAAGATCCGGGAGTAGGCGTAGCCGGTACCCTTGTCGTAGCCGTCGACCTCCCAGAAGGACAGCTCCTGGACGCCGTTGGTGGCGGCGAAGGATTCCAGCGCGGTGGCGTTGGCCTGGGTGAAGTTCTCGTTGTCGTCGTTCTGCCCGGCGATCGGGGTCAGCCCGATCTTGGCGTACGCGGCGGACGTGGAGATCCCGTACACGCCGGCGAGCTGGGAGGCGGTGGCCTTGGCGGCCGACTCGGCGTCGTTGAAGGCGTTCTGCCCGTCACCGAAGTCCATGGTCATGATGTTGACCAGGTTGACGTTCACCCCCTTGCTCTTGGCGTCCTTCAGCAGGTTGAGCTGCGTCGAGGGCAGGCCGGTCGGGTCGACCGCGAGGGTGTAGTCGATCTGCACCGAGGGGTCCTCGGCCTGCAGGGCCGCCAGGGCCTGGTTGCGCCGGGTGTTGGCGGCCGAGTCGCTGATCACACTGCCTTCGATGTCGAAGTCCAGGCGGTTGACCCCGTAGGTGTTCACGATGTTGAGATAGGCGGCGGTCAGCGAGGTGACCGAGGTGCAGGTCTGCGCTATCTCGTTGGGGTTGTTGCCGTCCGGCTCGCCGCCGAACGAGGGGATCACGTTGCCGCCGGCCGCCTTGAGCGTGTTGATCTGCGAGGTGAAGGATCCCACCGAGCCGCCGGCGCCCCACTGCGGGGTGCAGCCGGACTGGGGGACGAGGAAGGCCAGCGTGTAGTTCTTGAGCCCGGTGGCGGCCATGTCGGCCGCCATGTCGCCGGCGTTCCCGCTGTTGATGTAGAGGTACGGCGCGGCGTAGCTGGCCGGGAAGGCGGAGGCGGAGGCGGATGCGGTGGTGGTGGAGGCGGCGGCAGTGGAGAAGCTCATCGCCACCGCTGCCACCGGCAGCGTGGAGGCGACGAGCAGTTTCCTTCTACGTGACCAAGTCACAGGTTTACTCCTGGTGCAGACGGAAGCGTGGGGTTCTTCCGCGGACCGCCCGCGCCGCGGGGCCCAGAAGACGTCAGGGGCCCGCCGCGCCAAGGCCGCGGTCGGAAATGCGGTGAAAAGGTAAAAGGTGGGGGTGGGTCGGACGTCGGCGAGCGGGGTTTCGATGACCCCGGCCGCCAAGGAGAGCGCTGGACCGTCCAGCGTCCGGCCTTTCGTCAGCAGGAGTTAACTAGCGACGGTGACGTGACGTCAAGGTCGTAAGGAAAGTTTCCTAATGGCCCCGGGGCAGCTTCCCTCACCGGGCCGTGCGCGTCGTCCAGGCGGTGACCTGCCGCAACGCCGGGCGCCGCGTACGGCCGGGCGTCAGCTGATGGCCTTGGCGGCGTCCTCGATGAGGCGGGCGGTGACGCGGGGGTGGCTGATCATGGCGACGTGGGACGCGCCCGGCACCTCCACGACGTCGCGGGCGCCGGCGCGCTGGTAGAAGAAGCGCTCCAGCGCGGGTGGAATGGCCTGGTCGGCTCCGGCGACCAGACCCCAGGAGGGGATGGTGTGCCAGGCCGCCGCGGCGGTGGGGTCGGTGAAGCAATTGGCGCTGAAGGGCCGCTGGGTGGCCTGCATCAGGCGGGTGGTGGAGGCCGGCAGATCGGCGCAGAACGCGTCGTGGAACGCGTCCGCCCCCAGGTAGAGGTCGGTGCCGGTGGTGCCGTCGGGGCCCGGGTAGGGCACCGGCCGTGTCCCGGCCTGGATGATACTGCCGGGGTACTTGTTGATCAGCACGCCGAGCTGCTCGCCCACGTCGGGCACGAACGCGGCGACATAGACCAGCGCCTTGACGTTGGCCAGGCCGGCCGCGGCGTTGGTGATGACGGCGCCGCCGTAGGAGTGGCCGACCAGCACCACGGGGCCGCCGATCGACTGGAGGACGCTGGCGAGATAGGCGGCGTCGGTGGGCACGCTGCGCAAGGGGTTCGCCGGCGCCATGGTCGGGTAGCCGGCCCGCTGGAGCCGCTCGATGACGCCGTTCCAGCAGGAGGCGTCGGCGAATCCGCCGTGCACGAGCACCACGGTCGGCTTGGCCTTGGCTTTGACCTGCGAGCGCTCGGCAGCCGAGGCCGGCTGGGAGAGCGGTCCGATCAGTGCTGCTGTGCCCGCGACGGCGACACCGGTGGCGAGCACCTTTCGGCGGCTGAACTCAGGACTCACAAAAACTCCTCAAGGGGTGGATGTCCGTCTGCGGGCTGTCCTGTCATTTCCGGTGGATCGGCGCCCGGCGTCAGTCGGTGTCGTCGTGCGCCCGCCGGGGATGGCGGGACAGCCCTCGGGGGCCCGGCGGCAGGTGCCGGGCCTCCCTGTGCACCGGCGCGGTACGCCGGTGATGTCCGCTGTCAGGAGCGGCCGTTGAGCCCCTGCGCGGCCTGGGCGATGACGGCGGCCACCACGGCCGGGCGGGAGACGTAGACGGCGTGGCTGCCCGGCGTCTCCGAGACCGTCGCGCCGGCCCGCTCGGCCATGGCGCGCTGGGCCGGCGGCGGGATCATGCGGTCGTCGGTGGCGACCAGGTACCAGGACGGCCTGGTCTGCCAGGCCGGTTCGGTGGCCGCGCCTTCGAGGGCCTCGACGCCCCAGGGCACCTGGGAGTCGGCCATGAAGGCGGCCTGCTGCTCGGGGACGTCGGCGGCGAAGGAGGCGGCGAACTTGTCGCGCTCCAGGAACAGGTATCCGTCCTGCGGCGGCAGGATCGGCGGGACGGGCGCCCCGGGCGGCGGGTCGGCGATCAGCGAGTTGACCGACTCGCCCTTGTCCGGGGCGAAGGCGGTGATGTAGGCGAGCGCCGCGACATTCGGGTGGGTGCCGGCCTCGGTGATGACGACACCGCCGTAGGAGTGGCCGACCAGCACGGCCGGGCCGTCGAGCCCGTCCAGGATCTGCCGGGTGGCGGCGACGTCCCCGGCCAGCGACAGCGTCGGGTTCTGCACGACGGCCACCCGGTAGCCGTCGGCGGTCAGATGGTCGTAGACCCCCTGCCAGCCCGATCCGTCCACGAAACCACCGTGCACGAGCACGATGTTCTTGATCGTCGTCATGTCACTCCTGACCGGATGGACAGGCCCGACGCCTGTCCGGTACGTCCAGTCAAGTGGCACCGACGCGCCCGGAACACGCAGAAGAGCAGGCAGAACCAGGCGGCTCAGCGGCGGTCCGCCGGTCGCGCCGCACCGACCCCGGGAGCGGGGCGCGGGTCGGCCGCCAGGGCGTGGCAGCGCCTGCTCGCCTCCTCGTCACCGATCGTTGTGAAGAGCTGCGCGGCCCGGGCGTAGTTGCGCCGGCTCTCGTGGGTCGTGCCGTCTTCGGCCAGCAGGAGGGCCAGGGTCTCGAGGGCCTTGGCCAACCGGAAGTTGGGCCAGGACCGCAGGATGTCGATCGCCCCGGTGAGGGTGGCGATCGCCTCCGTCCGGCGGCCGAGAGCTCCCAGGCACTGGCCGACCCGGATCAACGCGTACGGCCGGCCCAGCACCGCGACGCTCGGTGTCATCTCGTCGGCCAGGGCGAGCCAGGCGAGGAACTGCTCCAGCGACTCGGCGTGGCGGCCCTCGTCGCGCAGGCAGTGGCCGATGAGTGACAGGCTCTGGGCGTAGGCGTCGACGTCGCCGACGGCCTTGAACGCCGCGGCCGACCGGGACGCCGACACCAGGGCCTCGTCCAGTCGCCCGAGCAGCAGCAGGGCCCGGCCGGAGCCGAGTTGCGACCAGGCGACCTGCGCCGTGGCGCCGTGCCGGCCGGCCAGCTCCAACGCCTCGCTCGCGTACCGCAGCGCTTTTTCCGGGTCGCCGGGCGGCACCCAGTGGAGCCAGGCCAGACGGTTCAACTGGTCGGCCTGCTGGACCGGATCGCCCAGGGCGGCGGCCGCTTCCGCGCCCAGCCCGAAGACCTCGTGCCAATGCGGGCTGTGCACCCACCGGTCGGCGAACCAGTGCATGGACTGCGCGGTGTCGAGGACAAGGGCGTGCCGACCGCCGCGCGCAGCGGTCCGCAACGCCCCCAGCCAGTTGTCCACGTTGAGCCGAAGCCACCGCTCGGCCGCTTCCGCCGACGGCAGGTCGGCGAGAGCGGGATCGGGCCGGTCGGGGCGGCCGAAGCCCGGTTCGAACCACCGCCCGGCCGTCGTGGCCGTCCTCAGCAGCCACCACGTCACCCTCCGCGTCAGCGCCTCCCGCTCGTCCGGGGTCTCCTCCTCCTGGAGCCGGGCGCGGGCGAACAGGCGGACCAGGTCGTG
Organism: Streptomyces sp. DvalAA-14; assembly: GCF_900091855.1. Lineage (GTDB taxonomy): Bacteria > Actinomycetota > Actinomycetes > Streptomycetales > Streptomycetaceae > Actinacidiphila. Next base: position 13,812 of record NZ_FMCH01000145.1, on the reverse strand, counting down.
GAAGCGGTAACGGCCCGTGGTGCTGTCCTGCAGCAGGCCGAGGTCGACGAGATCGTCGAGTGCTTCCCACGCGTCCTCGATCGGCATGCCGCCGGCGACAGCCGCCAGCCCGGCGCCGACGTCCCGGCCGGGGACCTCGGCGAGCCGCCGGAAGACGCGCCGCGCCGGGTCCGCGAGTTGCTCGTACGACACACCGAACGCACTGGCGACGGTGAGGTCGCCGGCCGTGAACTGCTCCAGCCGGCGCTCCTCGTCCGCCAGTCGGGCGGCGAGATCGGCGGCCTTTCCTTCCGGTCGGCCGACGAGCCGGCTGCCGATGATCCGCAGCGCCAGCGGCAGACCGCCGCACAGCTCGACCAGGCGCGCGAGGGCCGACTCCTCGCCGGACGCGGAACGTTCGCCCAGGATCCCGGTGAGCATGGCCGTGGACTCCGGCACCGGCAAAGGCCGCAGCGCGAGCCTGCGCACGCCCTCCAGACCCGCGAGCAACCGGCGGGTGGTGATCAGCGCCCTCGCTGCGCCGCCGCCCGGCAGCAGCGGGCGTACCTGCTCCTCGGACCCGGCGTTGTCCAGGACGACCAGGACCCGTTTGTCCCGCAGCAGCGACCGGTACAGGGAGGCGCGTTCCAGGGCGCCGGCGGGCACGTCCTGGTCGGCGACGCCAAGGGCACGCAGCAGCAGTCGCAGGGCCTCGGTCGCGGCCAGCGGCCGCTGGGACATGCCGAACAGGTCGAGAAAGAAGACCCCGTCGGGAAAACTCGGCCGCAGCAGATGAGCCGCACGGACGGCGAACGTGGTCTTGCCCAGGCCCGCCGAGCCGGTGACGAGGCCCACCGCACCGACCCCGGGCGAACTCTCGGTGTACGCCAGCTCCGTCGTCCGGACGAGTTCGGCGGCACGACCGGTGAAGTCCTCGATCGGTCGCGGCAGTTCGCACAGGCGACTGCGGCGGGTCCAGTGGTCCCCCAGCCGGCCGTCGCGCGCCAGCTCGACCAGCTGCTCGCGGTCGTCCCCCTCCAGCGACAGCGCGTCCGCCAACGCGGTCACGGTCCGGTGCTGCGGCCCCCTGCTCCGCCCCCGCTCCATGTCCGACAGGGTCCGGGCGCTGACACCCGACATCTCGGCCAGCCGCTCCAACGTCAGGCGGGCCGCGCGTCGGTGACCGCGGAGCACCTGCCCGAAACCGGGACGCCCTGTGATGGCGCCACCCTCCTTCTCAGCGGCGAAGGACAGCGGCCGGCCGAGCCCTGGAGCCTCCCCGGCCGCCGCCTCGCGCGGGTTTTCGTCACATCCCCGTCCACCGGGAAACATACCCGGGCTCCTCCCCGCCGGGACGCCCCCGGGACCGGCTGGCTCCGGCACCGCCCGGCGCGGACCCGTAGCCTTGCGTCATGCTCATACGACAGCTGGGCCGCAGTGGGATCTCGACGAGCGAGTTCATCTTCGGCGCGGGCTCGATCGGCGGCGTGGGCAGCTCCGCCGCCACTCTTGGGCAGGGTATTACCGCGGAGCAGGGCATGGCCCGCCTGGACGAGGCGGCGCGCCTGGGTGTCCGCGTCATCGACACCGCGGACGGCTACGGCGGAGGGGAGAGCGAGCGGACGGTGGGGGCGTGGCTGGCCGCCCGGAGACCCGCCGACGTCCTCGTGGCCACCAAGGTGGGCAACACCCCGGAGGGAGTCGACCTGTCGCGCGCCCACCTGGAACGGCACCTGGAGCGGAGCATCGGTCGCCTCGGACGTGTCGACCTGTATCTGTCCCACGCACCGGACCCCTCCACACCGGTCGCCGAGACGCTGGAGGCTTTCACCGCTGCCCGGCAGGCGGGCTCGATCAGGGCATTCGGCGTCTGCAACGTCGACGTCCGCCAGCTGGAGGAGATCCTCTCGACCGCCGCGTCCACCGGACTTGACCGCCCGGAGTGGGTGCAGAACGGCTTCAGCCTGCTGAACCGTGTGGCCGAGCGGGATCTCCTGCCGCTGCTCGCCCGCGAGGGGCTCGGTTTCACCCCGTTCTCCCCGCTCGCAGGAGGAGTGCTGTCCGAGCGTTACCTGGACGGGCGGGCCGTGGCTCCCGGAAGCCGGATCGCGGTGGCGGGCGACCGCTACTACCCGGGCATGCACACGCCGGACAACCTGCGGCGGGTGGCCGCGCTGCGCGCGCTGGCCCGCGAGCGGGGCATCGGCGTCTCGGGCATGGCACTGGCCTGGCTGCGCTCCCATCCGTCGGTCACCGCACCCATCGTGGCGCCCAGCACCACCGGCCAGTGGAACGCCGTACGGGAGGCGCTGGCGACGGACCTCGATCCGGCCGAGCGCGCGGCGGTCTCGGACCTCTTCGCCCGCCACTGAACGGTCCGCCCCGGCGTGGTGCCGGGGCGGACCGTCCGTGCCGATCGTGCGGGGTCAGTGCGCCGGGTCAGTGCACGGGTTCAGCGTACGAGGCCCGTGCACCGGGTCAGGAGGCTGTCAGCGCCGTGTCGTCCACGACGAAGCTCGTCTGCAGGGACGAGTCCTCGGTGCCGGAGAACGCCACGGTCACTGTCTGGCCCGCGAAGGACGACAGGTCGAAGCTCTTCTGGACGAAGCCGGTTGCCGCGTTCGCGTTGGAGTACGTCGCCAGCGTGGTTCCGTTGGCCTTGACGGTGAGCTTGTCGTAGGCCGTGCTGCCGCTCTCGGCGGTGTCGATGTGCAGGAAGAAGGTGAAGGTGGCGCTGCAGCCGGCCGGGACGGCCACTGCCTGGGAGAGCGTGTCGGTGTGGGTGGAGCCGTAGCCGTCGAGCCATGCCTTCCAGCTGCCGGAGTGCGCGGCCTCGTCGGTGGAGTTGTCGACCACCCCGGTGCTCGCGGTCCACGGCGAGGCGGTGCCGGTCTCGAAGCCCGGGTTGCCGAGCTTCTGGCCGGAGGCGGTGCAGCCGCCGCCGCCTCCCGTGCCGGTGACGGTCCAGGTGAAGGCGGCACTGCCGGAGGCGCCGGTGGTGTCCTTGGCGGTGACCGTCACGGTGTAGGTGCCCGCCGTGGTCGGAGTGCCGGAGATCAGGCCGCTGGTGGCGCTGATCGACAGGCCGGGCGGCAGGCCGGTGGCGCTGTAGCTTAGGGTCTGGCCGGAGGCGGAGTCCGTCGCCGAGACCTGCAGGGAGGTCGCGGTGCCGACAGTGCCGGTCTTGCTGCCCGGGTTGGTGACGGTCACGGTGTTGCCGCCGCCCCCGCCGGTGGTGCCGCCCAGCAGTGCGGTGGTGAGGCCGTCGGCGATCGGGGAGCCGACACCGGTGACCGGGTCGTAGCCGGTGGCGGTGCTGTAGTCCTGGTTGGAGCCGGCGGTGATGTCGTGGAAGGCGGCGGCGTATCCGCTGCCGGAGGCGATCCGGTAGAGCGCCGGGTTGGCCTCGCCGAGGTGCGCCTTGCCCGCCGCCTGCGCCTTCTGGTTGTAGAGCGCGCTGAAGCCGGACCACAGCGGGGCCGCGGCGCTGGTTCCGCCGACCACGGTCCAGCCGCCGGTGGTGTACACCGCGAACGGGGAGCCGGGGTAGTCGGCGTTGGAGGAGACGTCGGGCACCGATCGCATGGTGCCGCTGCCGGTCTGCCAGGACGGCTTGGCGTAGACGGTGGACACGCCGCCGCCGCTGTCGCTCCAGGCCCGCTCCGAGCCGTAGGCGCCGCCGCTCAACGTGAGGGTGGTGCCGCCGACGCCGGTGTCGTAGGGGCTGGAGGCGGGGTAGTCGACCGCCTTGGTCGAGGAGCCGGCGCAGTCCCGGGAGCCGTCGTCGCCGGAGGCGCTGTAGATGCTGATGCCCTGCGCGGCGGCCTGCCGGAAGGAGTTGTCCACGGCCGTGCGGACGGACGAGGTGGTGTCCCGCTCGCAGCCGCCCCACGAGATCGAGATCACCGAGGCGCGGTTGTCGGACACGATCTTGGCGGCCATGTCGATCTCGCCCTGGTCGCTGTTGGGCGCCTCGTAGACCAGCTGGGTCGCCTTGGGGGCGACGCCGCGCACGATCTCGCTGTCCAGTTCGACTTCGACCTGGCCGTCGCCGGGGCGGCTGTCGTAGTTGGCGCCGTCCACCGAGACGGTGGCGGCGGCCGGTCCGGTCAGCCCGAACTGCGTGTTGTACGTGGTGAGGTCGGAGGCCTTGTAGCCGTCGAACTCCCACAGCGCCACGGTCTGCCCGGTGCCGTCGGCGCCCACCTGGTTGAGCCGGTAGGCGGCGTCGTACTGGCTCGGGCCGAAGCCGCTCGGCGTCGCGTGCGGTGTCACCGCGCCGCCGGCCAGGTCGGGGTGCAGCACCGTGTGGTTGTCGAGGCCGGAGACGCCCTGTACGGCGGATGCCACGTCCGCGGGGAGGGTGGGGGTGCTGGTGTTGGCGTAGAAGTGCCGCTTCAACGCCGCGTCGTAGTAGTTGACCTCCTGGGTCCCGAAGGCCGACTCGACGACGGACGACGGGCCGGTGGCGTCGATGACCTGGGAGTTGGCGCTGACCGCGGTGACGGTCAGGCCCTGGTCGCGCAGGTAGGCCCGCACGCGGTCGATGTCGGCCTGCGCCGGGGCGAAGCGGGCGTTGAACTGAGCGGGCGTCAGGTAGTGCCCGTAGTCCGCCGAGCCGGGGGTGCTGACCGCGGTGATGAGTTGGTCGAGTGCGGCGCTGTCGCGGAGTTTGAGGCTGACGGCCACCGACAGGCGCTGGGTGCCGGGGACGGCGCCCTGGGCCTGGGATCGGCCCAGCGCGGGGGCGAGGTTCTGGGCCAGCGCCGTGCGTGCGGTGCTCGCGTCGGGGGAGGGGGCGGCGTAGGCACCGGCAGCGGCGGCGACGCCGGCGGTTATCAGTGCCATGGTCGTCATGGATGCCGTGACGGCCCTGCGGAGGCCGCGCCGGGGCGCGGAAGGAGACGAGTGCAAGGAACACCTTCTCTGCGAGATGCACGGGCACGGGGGCGGGAGCGGTGGGGTGCCCCCGGCCCGTGCGGAACCGGGGTGAGCGGTGGCGCACTTGCTGATCTTCGAAGGGTTCGCCGGGTGTCCACGGATCGGTCGGAACACCCGCCGGTCGTGCCCAACTGACGGATAGCAGATGTCATGGACATGACAGATCGAACCGGACATCTACACGCGGAGACTTGGTGGCAACGGTGTCACCATAGGCGGACTTCGCGGCGGCGCACAAGGCGCAGTTCAAGGGGTGGACCGGTCGGGACGACGGCGGGGGGTGAGCGGAGCCGCCGGTCGGGGCGGAGCGTTGCCGCCTCGGCCGGGGTCCGGCCGGACCGTGGCGCGAACGCCGTGGCCCACCGCGGACGAGGAGCGGCTTCGGCAGCCGCCGCACCATCGGCGTGCCGGATGCCGCGGACGCGGACGCGGGTGCGATATTCGTCCGGAGCAGGCGATCTGCGCCCTTTGCCAGGACATGAGCCACCGGTGTCGGATCGGACGGTCCGTCGGCGACGGCTCCCACCGTCGTGGCGACCCGTCAGGTCCCGCAGGGCCACCCGGAACGTCTGTCCCGTCTGGGGAAATGGCTGATCCATGGGAGGTCGTGCCCGATGGCCGCTGACCGACCGGAGCCGGGACCCCAGCGGCCCCTCAAGCGACTCGCGGCATCCCTGCGCGATATCACGGCGGACCCCGAGCACGCCGACGTCCGCCTGCTGCTGCTGGCCCTCACCGTGCTGTCCGGCGCTGTCGACGCGGTGAGCATCCTCAGCCTCGGCCATGTCTTCGTGGCCAACATGACGGGGAACGTGGTCTTCACCAGCCTGCGACTCGCGGGCGCGCCCGGTCCGGCCCTGGCGTCGTCGTTCTCGGCGCTGGGCGGTTTCGTCCTCGGTGTGCTGGTGGCGCGGGTCCCCACCCGCCGGGAGGGGAAGCCGGTCGCACTCGTCCGGGACAGCGTCGTCTGGCAGGCCCTGCTGCTCTCGGCGTCCGCGGCGCTCTCGGCCGCCGCCGGCCCGGACCCCGCGGACGCGCCCCTCCGTGTGCTGCTCGCGGTCGCCGCGACGGCCATGGGAATGCAGAACGCCCTGGCCGGCCGGATCGGCATGGCGGGGATGACGACCACGGTGATGACCCGGGCCATCGTGGGGCTGGTCGAGGCGATCGGTACGGCCTGGTCGGTGACCCTGACGTTCCAGGCGCTGAGCGTCTGCGCCCTCGTGTCGGGCGTCATCGTCGGTGCCCAGCTGGTCGACCATGTCTCGCCCGCCGCGGCGCTGGGATCGGTCGCGGCGGGGGCGTGGACCGTGGCCCTTCTGGCGCACCACCGGCTCAAGGGTGGCCGCGCCACGGCCGGCCGGCGGCGGACGCCGTGATGACGTCAGCCGCTGGGAGGGGGCGGTCCCACCGTCGTGGGCCGGCCGGGCGGCGAACTACAGGCTGTCGAAGTCGGTGACGGTGATCGAGCCATCCGCGGCAAGCGGGAAGGACGGGTTGTGAGCCACCTCCCAGGCATGGCCGTCGGGGTCGGTGAAGACTCCCGCGTAGCCGCCGTAGAACGTCGTGGCCGCGGGGCGCGTCACGGTGGCGCCCGCCCGCTCGGCTGTCGCGATGAGCTCGTCGACTTCGGCCGGGGAGCGCACGTTGTGCGCGAGTACGATCCCGCCGAACCCAGCCGGCTCATCATCCGTGAGGCCGCCGTCGAGCGCGAGCTTGTGGCGGTCCCACAGGACAAGCGCGAGGCCGCCGGCCTGGAAGAAGACGGTTTCTTGCGCCGTCTGCCCCTGCCAGCCGAGGGCCTGGTAGAACGACCGGGCCCGTCCGAGGTCGGAGACACCCAGGGTGATCAGACTGATACGCGGTTCCATCGGCTCACCTTATCCGCCCTTCGCGCCGTCGCCGGGCACCGAGCCGCGGGTCAGGCGGCGGGTGCGGCGGGGCTGTCGGGGCCGCCGTCGCGCTTGTGCCCCGACACCACGGACATCGGGCCGAGTTGCTCCATGCTGTCCAGGGCGTTGAGCCGGCTGTCGAGGCGTGATCACGGGGTCCACCGGGGTCGTGTGTCCTCGCGCCAGGCGCCCAGGCTTTGGGCAGGGGCGGCCTCCCCGGTCAACAGGGAGGCGCCCCAGGTGAGTTACGGCTTGATGACGACGGAGGAGACGATCTTGTCGGCGAACGTCTGCTTCTTCTTGTCCCATGCGGGCCACAGGAAGCCGAGGTAGCAGGGGACCGCGTCCAGGATGTGCAGCAGCCTCCGGCCGAGGGCCAGGCCGAAGCCGAGCACCTGGCCGTCCGCCTCGCGCAGGGTCCGCGTGCCGACCACCTTCTTGCCGGGCGTCTGACCGGTGGTGCCCTCCATGTAGGAGAACAGCACGGTGACGACCAGGGCGACCAGGTACGACAGCAGCACACCCGCGACCCAGCGCACGATCAGGTACGGCACGAGGATGATGACGAAGTCGACCAGATACGACAGGGCGCGCCAGCCCCAGTTGGCCAGCGGCGGCATGCCGGTGGGCTGTTGGCCGTAGGCATTCGGGTCCTCTGGGCCGCCGCCCGGGTAGGACGGAACGCCGGGCTGGCCGTACGCGCCCTGCGGGTAGGGGTCGGGCTGGCCGTACGGTCCGGGTTGTCCCCCCGGAGTGCTGCCATAGGGAGATGGCGTGTTCTCACTCATGCCGGTGAGTAAAGCAGTAAATAAGACCAGGTCATAGTCCTATTCCGCTGGTCTGTTGGCGGGAGTGGTGATCGTGTCGGTCGGCGGCGTCGGCGGGCGCGGTATGTGCCGGTCCATAGGCGTATGAGGTCCCGGCGGAGGTGCGACCTGATGGAACGTCAGGCCGGCGTGGGAGCTTTGCGGCCCGCGCGCCGGGCGCCGCGGGCGGCTTGAGGCCGCCCGACAGGTGCCCGCCACGTCGTGCGGGCGTGCGGCGGACACCTGCCCCGCGCACCGCGGTGTTACAGCGCGACGAGGTCGAACTGCTCCCACGTACCGATCGTGGCGGCGCCGGCGATCAGCGCGGAGGCGCCGGCCGCCGCCGCCGTGACGTACTTGCCGTTGGCCTGCGCGCGCAGGCTCGTGGACCCGTTGCGATTGGTGACCGGTTCGAAGGTTTCCCGCGCCTGCGCGGTGGTGCGGTTGGGGATCAGGAGTGAGGCGCCGGCGTCTTCGGCGCTCTCGGTGCGGACCACCTCCTGCCGCGGCGGCAGGGTCGCCGCCGGGGCGGCGGCACTCGCGGCCTGCGCTGTTCCCGCGGTCGGCGCGGGTATGCCGGCTGCGGCGAGCGCGGCTCCACGCGTCAGAAAACTCCGTCGGTCCATGGCGATGCCTCTCACGAACGGTTGGTGGGGGGAAGGAGCCCTCGTGGTCGGTTGTGCGCCACACCGCTCCCGCGCGCCGTTCACGACTGCGGACGGGGGCCATCGATGTGACTCGACTCCCCGTGGGGGATAGGACTGGACCAATCCTCGGGTCAATCCCGCGCGGCTGCCCCGGCGCGGTCCGGAAAACCGGGGCCGTCTCCGAGCCGCTCGACGCCGGTGGGCCCGGTCATTCCGCTTTCATCGCCAACCGTTCACCGTAGCGCCATGCGCCCTTGGCGGACCGTTCCCGATGGCGGCAGTCCGCCCGCTTCAGCTTGTCCCGGGGCGGGTGCCGGGTGGGGAACGGGACACAGGGGGGAACGGATGGGGTCCATGCAGTTGGGGCCGGTGACGGTCTGGCCGTCGTCGCTCCGGCCGGCCCGGTTGCGGTGGAGCCCCCGAACGGTGCCCCGGTCCGCGTTCGAGCTGTACCGCCTGACACTGCTGCTCGACGACGGGCCGGCGCCGGACCCCTCCGGGCGGGCCGGCACGTTCGGGCCGCGCGTCCTGCACTTGACGGACGGTTCGCGGCCGTACCGTGCGCAGGCGCGGGACGGCCGCGAGCGCCGCGCCGTCCGGGCGGTGGGGGTGGACTTTCCCAAGGCGCTGCTGGCCGTGCCCGCCGACCGGGTCGAGGAGTTGCTGGGCAGGCCCCTGTCGGGCCGGGAGGGCGTCGGCGCGCTGCTGGCGGAGTTCCTCGCCGGCCTCGACCGGCAGGCCGCCACGCTGCGGCCGTCCGACGCCCCCCGCGTGGGCCGGGTCCTGCTCGACCTGCTGTCGGCCTGGTTCGCCCAACTGCTGGAGGCGGAGGCCGGCGTGACCCAGGAGACCTACCAGCGGGCCACCGTGGAAAGCCTGCTGGCGTTCATCCGGCAGAATCTGCACGACCCGGAACTGACGCCCCCCGCGATCGCGGCGGCGCACCACATCTCGCTCAGCTATCTGCACCGTATCTTCCAGCAGCAGCGGCGGGGCGAGACCGTGGCGGCCTGGATCCGCGGCCAGCGGCTCGAAGGCGCCCGCCGCGACCTGGCGGACCCGGCCCTGCGGGCCACGCCGATCCATGTCATCGCCGCGCGCTGGGGGCTGCCGCGCGCCTCCGACTTCACCCGCGCCTTCCGCACCGCCTACGGGATCTCGCCCAGGGAGTCCCGGGCCCGGGCGCTGTCCGGACGCGAGGAGTAGTGGACGCGCTGCGAAGTCCCCCGTGGACCCGGTGCTAACGACAGCCGGGGGAAGCGGCCCGCATCCTGGTCGGGCAGCACAGCAGGACAGCTCCGACGCAGGGACCGACCACGTCAGGGACCACTCAGGGACTACCCAGGGACTGCTCACCACATGGTCATGAAAATCCTCAGATGGGTACTCGCGGTCGCCGTCACCGTGGTGTTCACGGTGGCCTCGGCCGGTTCCGCCGGCGCGGACCCCGAAGGGAAGAACCTCACCAACCTCGCCACCGGCAAGTGCCTGGCCGTGCCCAACTCCAGCGTGGCCAACGGCACCCCGCTCATCCAGTGGCAGTGCAACGAGAACACGGACCAGGACTGGGTGCTCACGCCCGTCGCGGGCGGTGACGGCAACCGGCTCGCGATCGTCAACACCAACAGCCTGAAGTGCCTCGCCATACCCGACTCCAGCATGGCCGACGGCACCCAGGCGATCCAGTGGCCCTGCGACTCCACCAACACCGACCAGCTCTGGACCAAGGACAGCTGGGGCCGGCTGTGGAACGTGAACAGCAGCAGGTGCCTGGCGGTGCCCAGCTCCAGCACCACCGATGGCACCGAGATCATCCAGTGGCCCTGCGACGACAACCTCAACGAGCGGTGGGTGTGGGCCGAGCCCGTCCAGGCCCCCGTCTACGCGCGGCTGTTCAACCAGAACAGCGGGTACTGCCTGGCCGACCCCAGCACCACCACGGCCAGCGGGACCACGATGATCCAGTGGACCTGCAGCGTCAGCCGGAGCAACTACTGGGGCCTCAAGGCCGTCCCGGGCGGCGACCAGGTGGTCAACCTGGGCAGCGGCCAGTGCCTGGCCCTGGCGGGCGCGACGAAGACCAACGGCGCCGACGTGATCGAGTGGCCGTGCGGCAGCGGCCAGGAACAGGTCTGGGTGCACGACGGGCTCGACCGGCTGGTGAACGAGAACAGCGGCCTGTGCCTGTCCATTCCCGACTCGAGCCCGACGAAGGGCACGGAGGCCATCCAGTGGACCTGCTCCGAGAACAAGGACCAGCAATGGATGTGGTGACCCGCGGGCGGGCCTGGTCCGCGTTCCTGATCGTGCTGGTCCTCGCCGTCGTGACCGGCGTCCTGCTGCCGCGGTCGGCCGCCTCCGCCGCCGCGGCGGCGATCCCGGCGGAGGGGGTGACCGTCTACACGGACACCGAGAGCTTCGGCGACGGCACCCGGACGCCGGACATCGCCACCACGAGCGCGAGCGATTCGGTGGTGGCCTGGCGCGAGGGGGTCGTCCCCGGCACGGTCGACCAAGGCGAAATCCGGTATGCCTACACCGTCGACGGCGGTACCACCTGGAGCCGTCCCATGACACTGGCCCAGGAGACGAGCGGGACGGCCTGGCAGTACGTGCTCCTCTACAACCGGGGCAACGAGGTCTTCGCCTACCTCGGTGGAACGGCCGCCACCAGCACCAACGGCAATCCGATCAACACGATCGTCGTCAAGCGCAGCACCGACGGGGGCCACACCTGGCACGAGGACAACCCCCACGCGTTCCCCCAGCTCGACAACATCATCCTCTCCGGTCGCCCGGTCCAGCTCGCGGACAGCGCCTATGTCATGCCCTACTGGTCGAGCGGCCGGCGCAACGGTGTGCTCTTCTCCGACGACCTGACGACGTGGACGGACCGCGGACACGTGTCGAACGGCAATGCCGTCCTGGCCGGCGAGAACCAGCTCGCCCTCGCGCAGGACGACGACCCGAGCGCGCCGGTGGACGCACGGCATCTGGTCATGGTCGCCCGCAGCGGCACCACCGACGCGGCCCAGCAGGCGACGAGTTCCGACGGCGGCGCGACCTGGACGGACTTCGCGCCGAACCCGGACCTGCCGAGCCACAACATCGCCCGGGACTTCTTCACCAAGGACAGCGACGGAACGTACCTCTACATCTACAACAGCGGTCTGGACGCGAGCGATCGAGACATCCTGGACTACAAGATCCGGCCCGCCGGGCAGTCCTGGACCGCCGCCTTCTTCGCCGACGGCTCGTCCGCCGACTGGGACCCGACGCCGGCCGGCACCGGACGCGGCTGGGACACCTACCCGATGGCCGACGAGTACGCGCCGGGCAAGTACTTCGTCGTCTGGGAGTTCGACACCTCCCGGATCAGGGTCCGGACCCTCGACATCTCCGCCGCCGCCGGATAACCACCCGCCGACCTCCGCACCCCCCGCCCGCGGTCCGCGGGCGGGGGGTGCGGGCCCGCACACGGCGCCGCAGCCGAGGCCGCTGCGGACTCGTGGCACCTCCGTGACGGGTTGCAGAACTGGTACGCGCGGCAGTGCGACGGCCACCGGCCGGCAGGTACGAACGCCCGGTGGGGGACGTGATGGCCGGCGCCCGTGAGCACCGAGGCGAGGGCAGGATCAGGAGGCGGTCAGCCGGGTGCGCCAGCAGTAGCAGACCATGGGCAGCTCGACCAGGCCGTCCCGCATCTCCGCCGTCTCGCGGACCTTCACCTCGATCCGGTCCGCGAGTTCGCGCTTGCGTTCGTCCGGCAGGGCGATGAACCTGCTGTAGGTGGCGAACATGGCGACGACCTCCTCGACGGTCAGCGCGGCCGTCCAGGTGACGGCGTTCGCCTCCGGCGGCGTGAACGGCACGCCGGCCGGCAGCCACGGCTTGTCGTACATCCGCCGGATCAGGTTCCCGATCCTGTCGTCGATCCCCATCTCCTCGTGGACGTAGGCGTCCAGGCCGTCCAGCCACGGCACCCTCCGGTCCCGGCGGGTGTAGAGGATGCCGAGCGTCCCGCCCGGCCTGAGCACCCGGGCGATCTCCGGAAGCGCCGCGGCCGGGTCCATCCAGTGCCATGCCGCGGAGACCGTGACCGCGGCCACCCGCGCGTCCGGCAGCGGGATGTGCTCGGCGGTCCCGTCGAGCACCGTCGCCCGCGGACACGCGCCGGCCAGCACCTGCCGCATACGGGGATCGGGTTCGACCGCGACGAGGTCCCCGACCCGTTCGGCGAGCCGGCGGGTCAGCAGACCGGTGCCGGCGCCCAGGTCCAGCACGGAGGGGCAGTCCGCGGGCAGCAGCCAGTCGAGCGCATGCGCCGGCGGGCCGATCCGGTAGCGGTCGTAGTCCTGCGCCGCGGCCCCGAAGGACACGGCGAGGCTGGGCAGTTCGGGCATGGCACTCCGTAGGTCGTCGGGCAGGCAGGCCGTCGTGCGGCCGGGAACAGAGAGGGAGCGGAGCCGGGACGGCGGGGAGCCGGAGCCGGGCCCGGCCCGGGGGTTCAGAGGCCGCGCAGCCCGGTGAGCACCCGCTCCAGCAGCGTCACGTCCGGCCGGCCCCCGGCGTACGAGGGCTGCTGGACGTTGACGAAGCCGCTCTCGGCGAGGTCGCTCACCAGCACGCGGGTGACGCCGAGCGGGATGTTGAGCAGCGCGGAGATCTCGGCCACCGAGGTGAGGTTCGTGCACAGGCGGCAGATCGCCTGCTGCTCGGGGAAGAACCGCGCGCCGCTCTCCCAGGCGAGCGCGGTGGTGCCGACCAGGGCTTCGAGGGCGAAGTCGGTCCGCGCTGTCGTCCGGCCGCGGGTGACGGCGTACGGACGGACGAACGGCGAGTCGCGCCTGCGGTCTGCACTCACGAACGCACGTCCTTCCGGGTGTGATGCGGACGGCCGATCGCGCCGGGTCTCAGTCGGCCAGCGCGTTCTGCAGTTCCCTGCGCACGGCGGGGGTGAGCACGTCGCCGGTCCGCTCGACGAGCAAGGTCATCTCGTAACCGACGACCTTCATGTCGCAGGTGGGCGAGGCCAGCGCCACCAGAACGGAGCCGTCGCTGATCGACATCAGGAAGAGGAAGCCGTTCTCCATGTCGACGACGGTCTGGGCGACCACGCCGGCCTCGAACAGCGTGGCCGCGCCCTGCGTCAGGCTCGCCAGGCCCGAGGCCATCGCGGCGAGCTGTTCGCCCCGCTCCTTGGGCAGGGACGCCGAGGCCAGGAGCTGGACGCCGTCCGAGGAGATGACCACCGCGTGCGCGACTCCCGGCACCTGCTTCACGAAGTTGGCGATGAGCCAGTTCAGGTTCTGCGCTTCGTTGCTGAGATCGCTCATGGCTGGGACTGCTTCCTGTGCTGCCGAGGACGTCGTCCGACGGCGCTGCGGACCGGGGAAACACGGAGGACGAGGGAGCCGGCCGCCCGCTCACAGCGGCGCCGATCCGCCCGGCGACCGGCCGTGCCCGTCACGGTCGGCCCCGTCCTTGCCCTGCCTGACGCCTTGGTGGAAGTTCGACAGCCGATCCCTCATCAGGTTCGCCGGGCGC
>NZ_FMCH01000091.1 GCF_900091855.1 Streptomyces sp. DvalAA-14 | reverse complement strand
ACCTGCACCGTGCTGGTCGACGGCCGGCGCGCCAACAGCTGCCTGCTGCTCGCCGTGGCGTACGACGGCGCCTCGGTCACCACCGTCGAGGGCCTGGCCGACGGCGAGCGGCCGCACCCGCTGCAGGAGGCGTTCCTGGCCAGGGACGCGCTGCGGTGCGGCTACTGCACCCCCGGGCAGCTCTGCTCGGCCGTCGGGGCCCTCGCGGAGGCCGCCGCGGGCCACCCGTCCCACGTCACACCGCCCGGCGCCCGGCCGGAAGCCGCCCGGCGGGGCCTGGGCCCCGAGGAGATCCGGGAGCGGATGAGCGGCAATCTGTGCCGGTGCGCCGCCTACGCCGACATCGTCGCGGCGATCGCCGACACCGCCGCCGCGCGACCGCCGGACCGCCCCGCGGACCGCCCGCCGCGGCGGCTGCTCATCCGCTCCCGGCCCCGGGCCGGCGCCGATCCGGCCCGCCCGCAGGGAGCCACGCCGTGAAGCCCTTCGGCTATGTGCGGGCCGGCACCCCCGTCGAGGCCGTCGAGGCCTGGGCCGCCCACCCGGACGCCCACTACCTTGGCGGCGGCACCAATCTGGTGGACCTGATGAAGCTCGGCGTCGAGACCCCGGGCACGCTGATCGACGTCAGCCGGCTGCCGCTGGACACCGTCGCGGACACGCCCGGCGGCGGGCTGACCGTCGGCGCCGCGGTCCGCAACAGCGACCTGGCCGCGCATCGCGCCGTGCGCGACCGCTACCCGGCGCTGTCGCAGGCGCTGCTGGCCGGCGCCTCCGGGCAGTTGCGCAACATCGCGACCACCGGCGGCAATCTGCTGCAGCGCACCCGCTGCCCGTACTTCCAGGACACCGACAAGCCCTGCAACAAGCGCCGGCCGGGCTCCGGCTGTCCGGCCCGCGACGGCGTGCACCGCGACCTCGCCGTCCTCGGCCACTCCGAGCACTGCGTCGCCACCCACCCGTCCGACATGGCGGTGGCGCTCACCGCCCTCGACGCGACCGTGGTCCTGCTCGGCCCGGACGGTGAACGGACCGTGCCCGCCGCGGACTTCCACCGGCTGCCCGGCGAACGGCCGCAGCAGGACACGGTGCTCCGCCCCGGCGAGCTGATCACCGCGGTCGAACTCCCGCCGCCCGCCGGGATGTCCGCCTACCGCAAGGCCCGCGACCGGGCTTCGTACGCCTTCGCGCTGGTGTCGGTCGCCGCGGTGCTCGACGTACGCGGCGGCCGGGTGCGTGCCGCGGCGCTGGCCTTCGGCGGGGTCGCCCACCGGCCGTGGCGGGCCCGCGCCGCCGAGGAGGTGCTGCGGGGCGCGCCCGCCACCCGGGACAGCTTCGAACGCGCCGCCGCCGCCGAACTCGACCTGGCCCGCCCACTGCGCGACAACTCCTTCAAGGTGCCGATGGCCCGGCGCCTGGCGGTGAGCATGCTGACCGGTCTCGCCCAGCCCGCGCCGACCCGCCGCGGCCAGGGCGGCCGGAGATGACCGCCGCGCCGATGAAGGATCCGGCGGGCACCGCCGCCGCCCGCCGCGAGGGCCGGGAGAAGGTCACCGGCGCCGCCCGCTACACCGCCGAGCACACCCCGGCCGGCTGCGCCTACGCCTGGCCGGTGCCGGCCGCGATCGCCAGCGGCCGGATCACCGCCGTGCACCGCGAGGCCGCCCTCGCGGTGCCCGGCGCCCTGGCGGTCATCGCCCACGACGACGCGCCCCGGCTGCGCCCGGCCGGCGACCCCGAACTGGAACTGCTGCTCCAGCACGACCGGGTGCCGCACCGCGGCTGGTACGTGGCGCTCGCCGTGGCCGACAGCCTGGAAGCCGCTCGCGAGAGCGCGGCGGCGCTGCGGGTGGAGTACGCGCCCGAACCGCACGACGTGCGGCTCAGCGCCGACCACCCCGGTCTGTACACCCCCGAGCAGGTGAGCGGCGGCCACCCCGCGGTCCGCGAACGCGGCGACTTCGGCGCGCGGTTCGCGGCCGCCGAGGTCCGCGTCGACACCACGTTCACCCTCCCCGCGCTGCACAACCACCCGATGGAGCCGCACGCCGCCACCGCCCGGTGGGCCGGCGACCGGCTGGTCGTGCACGACTCCGACCAGGGCGCCACCGCCGTCCGCGACGCCCTGGCCGCGCTGTTCGGCCTGGCCGCCGAGCAGGTCACCGTGCTGTGCGGGCACGCCGGCGGCGGCTTCGGCGCCCGAGGCATTCCCCGACCGCCCGCGGTCCTCGCCGCGATGGCCGCGCTGCACACCGGCCGCCCGGTCAAACTCGTCCTGCCGCGCCGCCAGTCGGCCGCTGTCACCGGGTACCGCCCGCCCACGCTGCAGCGGGTGCGGATCGGCGCCGACCGCAAGGGGCGGATCACCGCCCTCGCCCACGAGGTCGCCACCCAGACCTCCACCGTCAAGGAGTTCGTGGAGCACGCCGCCGTGCCGGCCCGGGTGATGTACTCCTCCCCGCACAGCCGCACCGCCCACCGGGTGGTCGCGCTGGACGTCCCCACCCCGGCGTGGATGCGGGCCCCCGGCGAGGCGCCCGGCATGTTCGCGCTGGAGTGCGCGATGGACGAACTCGCCGCCGCCGCCGGCCTGGACCCGGTGGAACTGCGGCTGCGCAACGAACCGGCCACCGAGCCGGACACCGGCCGGCCGTTCAGCAGCCGTCACCTGGCCGAGTGCCTGCGCGAGGGCGCCCGCCGCTTCGGCTGGCCGGACCGGGACCCGCGGCCGGGCGTACGCCGCACGGGCGATCTGCTGCTCGGCACCGGCGTCGCGGCCGCCACCTACCCCGTCCTGCTCTCGCCGTCCTACGCCACCGCCGCCGCCACCGCCGACGGCCGGTACCAGGTGCGGGTCGCCGCCGCCCACATCGGCGCCGGCGCCCGTACCGTGCTGGCCCAGATCGCCGCCGCCGCGCTCAGCGCCCCGGCGGACCGGGTCCGGTTGGACATCGGCGACAGCGGACCGCCCGGTGGCTCCGCGGCGGGCGGCTGCTCCGGCACCGCCTCCTGGGGCTCGGCCGTGCACAAGGCGTGCACCGCGCTGGCCGGGCTGGTCCGCGAGTACGGCGGGCAGGTGCCCGCCGACGGCCTGACCGCCGGCGGCGACACCGAGCGGGAGGCCGCGGCCGCGTCGCCGTACGCCCGGCACGCGTTCGGCGCGCACTTCGCCGAGGTGCAGGTGGACACGGTGACCGGCGAGGTGCGGGTGCGCCGGATGCTCGGGATGTTCGCCGCCGGGCACGTGCTCAACGCGCGCACCGCCCGCGCCCAGTTCCTCGGCGGCATGACGACGGGACTGGGCATGGCGCTGCTGGAGGGCACCACCGTGGACCCGGCCTTCGGCGACTGGGCCGAACGCGACCTCGCCTCCTACCACGTCCCCACCTGCGCCGACGTGACCGGACTCGAAGCGCACTGGATCGACGAGTCCGACGAGGACCTCAACCCGATGGGCAGCAAGGGCATCGGCGAGATCGGCGTCGTCGGATCGGCCGCGGCGATCGCCAACGCGGTCCACCACGCCACCGGCACCCGCTTCCGTCAACTCCCGCTCACCCCGGATCGAGTGATTCGGTCCGTCCAGCCGTATCAGGAAGTGGTGTGAACGCCGGAAAACGTGAAACCCGGTCACCACAGGGTCGCGACGAGAGGACACCCGATGCGCCGTCACCGGCATCATCCCGCGGAGCCGAGACGGGCCGCGCCGGCGAACCACCCGATCCGCGCGAAGGGCCGCATGAAGGGCCGCATGAAGGACCGCGCGAAGGGCCGTACGACCGGCCCCCGGACCGGCGCATGACGGCCCCGGCCCGGCTGCCGGCCGGCGCCCGCCACCCGGAGCGCCCGGAGCGCCCCGAATCCTCCGAACACGGCCGGGATCCGGCCGAGCACGACCGCCCCGCGGCGATCTCCGGCGCGCGCACCGACCTGGACGTGCCGGCGGCGGTCGACCGGGTGCTGCGCGATCTCCTGCGCGCCCGCCGGGCCGAGGCGCTGGCAGCCGACCCGACCTTCGCCGCCCACATCGCCGGGCGGCTGTCCGAGTTCGCGCTGGGCGGCGGCGCCCGGCGCCGCTCCGCGCTGGTGTGGTGGGGGTGGCGGGCCTGCCACGGGCAGGACGGCGGCGAGAGCCCCCGGGCGGTGCTGGAGGTGGCGGCGGCCCTCGAACTCATCCAGTGCTGCGCGCTGGTCCACGACGACGTGATGGACGGCTCCGCGATCCGCCGCGGCCGGCCCGCCGTGCACGTCGACCTGGCCGCCCGCGTCGGGGCCGA
>NZ_FMCH01000113.1 GCF_900091855.1 Streptomyces sp. DvalAA-14 | reverse complement strand
CCGGGCTGTTGGTCACCAGGGAGAGCATCGCCTCGGGCGCGTTGTCGGCCCGGGTGCGGCCGTTGCGGGTCGCGAAGCCGAAGGTGGCGGGGGTCCCGACGGTGTACGGCAGGACGTCGGGGAAGAGCTGCTCGGCCACCGCCCGGCCGTAGCCGCGCGGGTCGGCGGAGGTTCCGGAGGCCGCGACGACGGCGGCGACCTGGTCGGCGACGGGCCCGCCGACGGCGGCCGCGTCCTCAGCGGGGTGGCGGGTGTTGGCGGGATTGGAGAAGTCGGTGTCACCGGGCCAGAAGATCGGCCACATCATGGGATGGCCGGCGCGGTTGATCTGCCGCCACCCGCCGGCGTCGGTCGCCAGCTTCGTCGCGCACCACACCCCGGTACGGGCCCCGGGCCGCAACTGCGGGTGCTCGTGGGAGACTTCCAGCACGATCGCCTCGACGGTGGTGCCGTCGAAGCTGTTGCTCGCCTGCTGCGGGCGCCAGTCCGACAGGTCCACCGCGGTCCCCTTGGCCATGGCCCCGTTCACGACGGCCAGCAGCGACAGGTCGATGTAGAACGCGTCCTGGACACGTCCGGCCCAGACGCGGTGGCCGCCCGCACTCACCGTCCGCCCGGTACGGCCTTCCAGCAGCAGTTCGCCGTCGGCGGCGTCCCCGCGGGCGTCCTGGCCGGTCAGGGCGTGCAGGCGCAGGGACTGCACACCGTCCGCGTCCGCCGCGCCGAAGGTGAACCGGTAGGTCAGGGCCTCGACGTCGGCGCCGTCGAAATGCACCTTGACCTCGTAGCGGGCCTCGGGGTGGAAACCGGGATCGGCGTGCACGCCGGTGATGTCGGAGTTGACGTCCATGACGAACACCGTGCTGCCCTCGCCGGGAAAGACGTACAGGTCATCGATGTAGAGCTGGCCGTTCTGGGCCGCCAGAGGGGTATCGAGATGATGGGACATGGAGGGTGATCCGTTCTGTCGCGGTCTCGGATGCCGGGGCGCCGGAGCCGGCCGCACCGCGGGCCGGCCCCGGCGGGGAAGCGGCCCGCGGCGGCTGCCCGCGGAAGCCGGCGCCCTGTCTGTTGATCTCTTCATACTCGCCAGCGGGGCGGCGTCGCGGGACCGACCAATCGGGAGGGCCGTCATGGCCACTGATGGCGGATTCGCATGACCGCGGTGACGGCGCCGCCGCTCGGCCGGCCGGCGCTGCGTGCTCTCCCCCGTCGGGGGGACGGGTGGGCGTCGCCCGGGCCGGCCTGGCGCCCGGGCCTCGTTCCGGCCCCGGCCGCGGTGGATACGGTGGATGCGGCAGGCGCGCCGTTCAGGGGACACGGAGGGCGAGCAGTGCGATGTCGTCGCGGTGGCGGCCCGGGCCGGGCGGGGTGCTCAGCTCGTCGCACAGGACGTCGAGCGGGAATTCCGCCAGGGCGGAGGCTCTCAGGGCCAGGGCGTTCAGGCCGTCGGCCAGCGACGTGCCGGGATCCTCGATCAGCCCGTCGGTGTAGAGGATGAGGGTGCTGCCGGGCGGCAGGATCTGTTGGTGCTCGGTGTGCGGGTGGGCGGGGTCGACGCCGATCATGATGCCGTGCACGAGGTCGGGATCGAGATGGAGCGGTTCCCCGTCCGGGGTGAGCATCAGTGGCGGGGGTGGCCGGCGTTGGTCCACCGCAGCTCCCAGGAGCCGTCGGATCCGGGCTGGAGGGTGGCCGCGATGAGGGTGGCCATGGTCTCGGCGCCGGTGCGGTGCAGCGCCTGGTCCAGGCCGTGGACGATCCGGGCCGGGCTGTGCGGCGAGTTGAGCGCCAGGACGTACAGCATGCTGCTGATCCGGTGCATGGTCAGGGCCGATCCCGTGTCGTGGCCCATGACATCGCCCACGACGATGCACCAGGTCCCGTCGGGCAGCTCGACCGCCTGGTACCAGTCGCCACCGATCCGCGGGGTGCTGTGCGCGGGGTGATAGCGGGCCTGGACCTGGAGCGGTCCGATGACGGGCACCTCGGGCATCAGCTGCCGCTGGAGTTCCTCCGCCGCCTTCTTCAGCCGGTCGTGGTAGCGGGCGTTCTCGATGGCGCCGCCCGCGACACCGGCCAGCGCGGTGGCCAGGGCCTCGTCACTGGGGCTGAAGGGCTGCCCGTCGCGCCGGTCGGTGAGGTACAGGATCCCGTAGACGGTGTCCCGCACCCGGATGGGCCCGCCGAGCAGGGTGTGCATGACCGGGTGCCCGGGCGGGAAGCCGACCGTGTCAGGTTCGGCAGCCAGGTCCGCCACGCGGATCGGCCCCTGCCCGCGCAGGATCCTGCCCAGGATGCCTACGCCGCGGGGCAGGTGCCCCACCGCCTCGCGGACACCGCTGTCGACGCCCGTGGTGATGAGGTCCCCGAACTCGCCGTCCCCGTCCAGCACCCCGAGCGCGCCGTAACGGGCCCCCACGGCCCGCGCGGCGGCCTCCACGACCCGCTGCAGGACCGACGCCAGATCGAGGTCGGCCTCGATCCCCAGTACGTCCTCCACCAGCCGGCCGATCCGCCGCTCCTGGTCCGGCTCCTCCTCGTACCGGCGCCCGATCTCCTCGACCAGCGCACGGTGCGCCGCCTCTTTGTCAGTGGACATGGTCCATTTTTCTCATCTGCGCGCTCCGCGCGGAGGTCGCCGCTGGGCCGCCGCCGGACGGCCGCCCCGGACCGCGGGCGCCTTCCGGGCCGAAACCCGGGGGCGGTTCGCCGGCGGCCGGATCGCCTACGCGCCCAGGAGCGGCCGCCGCCATCCGGGTGACGGCTTCCCGGACCTGCGCGGGCCGGTGCCGGTCCGAGGAGCGGTCACCGGCCGTGACACCGGCGCGGTCGCGCCGGGAGGGCGGCGGTTGACCTGCCGGCCGCGAAGGGAAGGGGGCGCGGGACGGGCCGGGCGGCCACTCGAATGCCCGGTCCGGGGGCACGGCCGGGGGATGACCGCCGGGTGCGTCGCCGCGCGGAGCCTTCAACGCGCGCCCGTCACGCCGTACCTACCGATCGAGCCGCGCGCGGCGGCGGCGGCGACGCCGAACCTCACGTACGCGTCACCGGAAGCGTGTGGGACCGGCCGCGATCAGAGCGACGTACCCGGTGGTGAGGGCGCGGCGTTCCGGTTCCGTGGCGAGGTCGGCCGCGCCGCGCCCCCGGGACGGGCAGGGCTGCCGCGACCGGGCGCGCTCAGCCGACGGGAGCGCCGAACCACCTCGCGAGCCCGTCGAGCAGACCCGGCTGGTCCTCACCGATCCACACCACGTGGCCGTCCGGCCGCAGCAGCACCGCGGGCAGGTCCGGTTCGTCGCCGACACCGGCGACATGGTCGACCCGGTCCGCCCAGCCGGCCGCCGAAAGCCGGCCGGTGCGGTCGAGCAGCAGCCCGCGGCCGGCGTGCATCAGCGCGTAGAGGCGACCGCCCTCCAGCGGCACGTCCCGCAGCCGCCGGCCGAGCAGCGGATGCCCCGCGCCGACGTCGTAGCGGATGGCGATCCCGCTGATCTTCTCGATCAGACGGCGGTTCACCTCCTCGAAGCCCACCAGTTCCGACATCAGCCGGCGCACCGCCCGGGGACCCGGCTCGCTGGACATCAGCTCCATCTGGGCGCGGGTGTTGTCCAGTACGTCGGCGGCCACCGGGTGCCGTTCGGTGTGGTAGCTGTCCAGCAGCCCCTCCGGTGCCCAGCCGCGCACCTCGGCGGCCAGCTTCCAGCCGAGGTTGAACGCGTCCTGGACGCCGAGGTTGAGCCCCTGACCGCCGGTCGGCGGGTGGATGTGCGCCGCGTCGCCGGCCAGCAGCACCCGGCCGACGCGGTAGCGCTCGGCCAGCCGGGTGGCGTCGCCGAAGCGGGAGAGCCAGCGCGGTGTGTGGACGCCGAAGTCGGTGCCGGCGAAGGCCCGCAGCTGCCGACGGAATTCCTCCAGGGTCGGCGGGACCGCGCGGTCCTCGGCCACCCCGGCGGCGGGCACGATCACCCGGAACACCCCGTCGGCCTGCGGGATCACGCCGAACCGCAGATGGGTCCTGCGGACTTCGGCCACGGCGGCGGCCAGCGCCCGCGGCGGTACGGCCACCTCCATCTCGCCGAGCAGCGTCTCGTTCCTGGCCGGCTCACCGGGGAAGCCGACGCCGAGCAGCTTGCGCACCGCGCTGCGGCCGCCGTCGCAGCCGACGAGGTAGCGCGCCCGCAGCCGTGTGCCTCCCCCGCCGGCCACGCCCTCGGCGTCTCGCGTTGCCGCGCCGGCCAGTTCGGCGGTCACCCCGTGTTCGTCCTGGCTCAGCCCGACCAGTTCGCGGCCGCGCCGGATCTCGGCGCCGAGCGCGACGGCATGCTCGGCCAGCAGTCGCTCGGTGACGGCCTGCGGGATACCGAGGACGTACGCGTGTGCGGTGTCCAGCCCCTCCGGCCAAGATGTGCCGAGGCCGGCGAAGAAGCCGCCGACGGTGTGTTTCCTGCCGAGTGCGAGGAAGCGTTCCAGCAGACCCCGCTGGTCCATCACCTCGACGCTGCGCGCGTGCAGGCCGAGCGCGCCGGCCCGCCCGGTCGGCGCCGGCTCCTTGTCCAGCACGACGACGCGCAGGCCGTGCAGCCGCAATTCGCCGGCCAGCATCAAGCCGGTCGGCCCACCGCCGGCAACGATCACGTCGATCATCAAACCCCCCAGTCCGCGCACGTGTCCTTCGGG
>NZ_FMCH01000023.1 GCF_900091855.1 Streptomyces sp. DvalAA-14 | reverse complement strand
GGGCCCGCCTGCTGGCCGGCCTGGCCGCGGGGCTGGGGGAGTGCGGGGACGCCGCGGACGCGCCGCAGCTCGCCCGGCTGCTGGGCGATCCGCACCCGATCGTCCGCCGGGCGGCGGCCCGCGCGGTGGGCCGGCTCGCCAAGCCCGATGAACTCGTGGGGCTGCTGGGCCCGTTGGCCACCGATGCCGATCAGGGAGTGGCGCGGGAGGTGTTCGAGGCGCTGTCCCGGGTGCCGGACGACGTACCGGCCGAGACGCTCTGGATCGGCCGCACCCGTACCGAGCCCGCGGTGCGCGCCCTCGCCGAGCGCATCACCCGGCAGGGCAGGACGCCGACGCGGGCGTCGGTGGGCCGGCGGGGTGAACATGATGACCAGGCGCGGGTGAACTCTACGAGCAGTCCGGGCACAGTCCGCGGTAGGTGACCTCGACTTCGGAGACGGTGAAGCCGAAGCGCTCCCCGTTGGGCAGCGCGGCCAGCGGATCGCCGTGCGGATGCACGTCGCGGATCGTGCCGCAGCTGGAGCAGACCAGGTGCTGGTGCGGGTGGTGGGCGTTGGGGTCGTACCGCTTGGCCCGGCCGTCGGTGGCGACTTCGATGACCTCGCCGATGCTCACCATTTCGCCGAGCGTGTTGTAGACCGTCGCCCGGGAGATCTCCGGCAGTCTTTCGGTGGCACGCGCGTGCACCTCGTCGGCGGTGAGGTGCACATGGTCGCCGTCGAGGACCTCGGCCACGACGCGGCGCTGTGCGGTCAGCCGCCAGCCCCGGGTCCGCAGACGCTCCAACAGGTCGCTCATGTGTACCAGCCTAACAGTGGGGGCCCGGATCCCGAACGTGTCCGTGAATAGTTCTTTTCTTGACTTGGACAGTGTCTATCGTAGGATCGAGTCCGGCGACAGCCGAGGGACAGGTCGATTCCAGGGAGAGCACACGTGACTGTTCAGGAGACGGGTCTGCTGACCACCGAGTCCGGGGCGCCGGTCGCGGACAACCAGAACAGCGAGACGGCCGGCCTCGGCGGTCCCGTTCTGGTCCAGAGCCAGCACCTTTTGGAGAAGCTCGCGCACTTCAACCGGGAACGCATCCCGGAGCGGATCGTGCACGCACGCGGCGCCGGTGCGTACGGCACCTTCACGCTCACCCGTGACGTGACGCAGTGGACCCGGGCGAAGTTCCTGTCCGAGGTGGGCAAGCAGACCGAGACGTTCCTGCGCTTCTCCACCGTGGCGGGCAACCTCGGATCGGCCGACGCGGTGCGCGACCCGCGCGGCTTCGCGCTGAAGTTCTACACCGAGGACGGCAACTACGACCTCGTCGGGAACAACACCCCGGTGTTCTTCATCAAGGACGCCGTCAAGTTCCCGGACTTCATCCACACCCAGAAGCGCGACCCGTACACCGGTTCGCAGGAGGCCGAGAACATCTGGGACTTCTGGGGTCTGAGCCCGGAGTCCACCCACCAGGTCACCTGGCTGTTCGGCGACCGCGGCATCCCGGCGTCCTACCGGCACCTGAACGGCTACGGCTCGCACACCTACCAGTGGAGCAACGAGGCCGGCGAGGTCTTCTGGGTCAAGTACCACTTCAAGACCGACCAGGGCATCAAGAACCTCACCCAGGACGAGGCCGTCAAGCTGTCCGGCGAGGACACCGACAGCCACCAGCGCGACCTGCGCGAGGCCATCGAGCGCGGTGACTTCCCGTCCTGGACGGTGCAGATCCAGGTGATGCCGGCCGCCGACGCGGCGACGTACCGCTTCAACCCGTTCGACCTGACCAAGGTGTGGCCGCACGCGGACTACCCGCCGATCGAGATCGGCAAGCTGGAGCTCAACCGCAATCCGGAGAACGTCTTCGCCGAGGTCGAGCAGTCCATCTTCAGCCCCGCGCACTTCGTGCCCGGCATCGGCCCGTCCCCGGACAAGATGCTCCAGGGCCGGCTGTTCGCCTACGGCGACGCGCACCGCTACCGCGTCGGCATCAACGCCGACCACCTGCCGGTGAACCGGCCGCACGCCACCGAGGCGCGCACCCACAGCCGGGACGGCTACCTGTACGACGGACGGCACGCGGGTGCCAAGAACTACGAGCCGAACAGCTTCGGCGGCCCGTTCGAGACCGGCCGCCCGCTGTGGGAGCCTGCCACCGTCACTGGCACCACGCAGTACAGCCCGGCGCCCTCGCACGCCGAGGACAACGACTTCGTGCAGGCCGGCAACCTCTACCGGCTGATGTCCGAGGACGAGAGGACCCGCCTGATCGACAATCTCGCGGGCATGATCGCCAAGGTGAAGCGCGACGACATCGTCGAGCGCGCGATCAACAACTTCCGCCAGGCGGACGCCGACTACGGCAAGCGGTTGGACACCGCGGTCCAGGCCCTCCGCGCCTGATCCGACTGCTTGACCGTCGGAGGTGACGGGCGGGTCCGCCGATCGGCGGACCCACCGGTCGCCCCCAAGGCCGATGGGGCCGGACGCCAAGGGGCTCCGGCCCCATTACCATGTCCGATCATCGTGCCCACCCGCGGGCGGTGTCCGGGGCTCAGGCGTGGACGGACGCCTTGGCCGCGATCTCCGTGCGGGCCGGAGCCCAGCAGCGCGCGATGTCGCGGACAGAGACGATGCCCACCAGATCGCGCCCTTCGAGCACGATCAGATGGCGGAAGTCGCCGTGCAGCATGGCGGCCGCCGCGTCGGCGAGGGTCCAGCGCGGCGCGGCGAAGACGACATCGGTCGTGGTGT
The DNA here is from genome assembly GCF_900091855.1 of Streptomyces sp. DvalAA-14. Taxonomy (GTDB): domain Bacteria; phylum Actinomycetota; class Actinomycetes; order Streptomycetales; family Streptomycetaceae; genus Actinacidiphila. The sequence continues at coordinate 6,952 of NZ_FMCH01000023.1, read as the reverse complement.
GGGCGTGCACGGGCTCGCGGTCCGGGTCCAGGCCGGCGCCGACCGCGTTGAGGATGTCGCGCTCGGTGAGGATGCCGAGGCCGCAGGTGTCGGAATCGAGGACGATCGCCGCGCCGACGCGGCGGGCCGACATCAGCCGGGCGGCCTGACGCAGGGTGTGGGCGGGGCCGACGGTGAGGACCACCGAGGACATGGCGTCACGAACCAGCATGTGGGGATACCTCCTGGGCGGGCGGCCGTGAGGGGGCGCCCTTCCGTGGGTGATCAGCCCGTGAACGGTTTCACAAGTTCACAAGCGAGGATGTTTCTCATGTTCACATCCCCTCGGGGTGCCGACAAGAGGGCGCGCAAGGCGTCCGACCGGCGTGCGGCGGTCCGACTAACTACCGTGCGCTCCCGTCACCTGCGTCCCAAGTACCCCAGCATCTCCTGGTGGAGCAGCCCGTTGGAGGCCGCCGCGTTCCCGCCGAAGGGTCCCGGCATCCCGTCGAGCGAGGTGAACCGGCCGCCCGCCTCCCGGACGATCACGTCGTTCGCCGCCATGTCCCACACGCTCAGCTCCGGCTCCGAGCACAGGTCCACCGCCCCTTCGGCCACCAGCATGTAGGGCCAGAAGTCCCCGTACCCGCGGGTGCGCCAGCAGGCCCGGGTCAGGTCGAGGAAGCCGTCGAGCCGGCCCTGCGCCTCCCAGCCGCCGAGCGAGGAGTACGCGAAGGACGCGTCCTCCAGCCGGCCCACCTTCGAGACGTGCAGCCGGGTGGCGGCGGTGAGACTGCGCCCGGTGTAGGCGCCGGCGCCCTTGGCCGCCCACCAGCGCCGGTTCAGCGCCGGCGCCGACACCACGCCGACCACCACCTCGTCGCCCCCCTCGCCGCTTACCGCCAGCGCGATCAGGGTCGCCCACACCGGCACGCCCCGGACGTAGTTCTTGGTGCCGTCGATCGGGTCGACGATCCAGCGGCGCTCGCCGCCGCGCTCGCCGCCGTACTCCTCGCCCAGCACCGCGTCGCGCGGCCTGGCCCGGGCGAGCTGACCGCGGATCAGCTCCTCCGCCGCCCGGTCCGCCTCGCTGACCGGCGTCAGGTCCGGTTTGGTCTCGACCTTGAGGTCAAGTGCCTTGAAACGGGACATGGTCGCGGCGTCGGCGGCGTCGGCGAGCACATGGGCCAGTCGCAGATCGTCGTTGTAGTCGGGCATACGGCGAACCCTAGCGAGCGGGCCCGCCCCGGCGCGCGCTCGCGTCCGCGCACCCCGCGCGAAGCCTTGACAGCATCCGTCACCGCGTCAATTCTTTCGGGACGGCCGCATGTCGGCGGGACACTGCGCGGCGGGCTGGAGGCGATGATGCCTACCACCAGGGAGACACTGCTGGACGCGGCCTGCGCGGCGCTCGGTGACCGGCCGTGGACCGCGGTCCGCATGGTCGAGGTGGCCGCGGCCGCCGGGGTGTCCCGGCAGACCCTCTACAACGAGTTCCGCAGTAAGGAAGGGCTGGTCAGAGCGCTGATCCGGCGCGAGGCCGACACGTATCTGACCGGGGTGGAGCGGGCGCTGGCGCTGGCCGCGCGCGGCGGCGGCGACCCGGGCGAGTGCTTCGCCGCCGCCGCGGGCTGGACCTTGCGCACCGCCCGCCGCAGCCCGCCGGTCCGGGCCGCCCTCACCGGCCGCCGCGCCGATCCGCCGCTGCCCGATCTGGCGGCCGCCCTCCACACCAGTTCGGTCGACGCCCTCGTCCGGTCCTTCCCCCGGCTCCGCCCCGACGACATCGCCTGGGCCTGCGAGGCGGCGATCCGGCTCACCGTCTCCTATGTGATCGCGCCGGCCGCCGACGACGAGCAAGCCCGCTTACGGGTGGGGCAGTTGGTCCGGAGCCTGCTGGCGCTGCCACCGCGGTGAGCGCGGGCGGGGTGCCGGGGGCGTGCCGGGGGCGACGTGCGGCGGCGGGGTCAGTGCGAGGAGCCGGAGATCTGCAGGCCGATGACGCCGACGATGACCAGGGAGATCGAGACCAGCTTCAGCGTCGAGACCAGGTCGCCGAGGAAGGCCATGCCGTAGATCGCGGTGCCGGCCGCGCCGATGCCGGTCCAGACCGCGTACGCCGGGCCGACGTCGAGCTTCTTCAACGAGAGGGTGAGCAGGCCGAAGGAGCCGAGCGCGAACAGGCAGAAGGCGACCGTCGGCCACATACGGGTGAAGCCGTGGGACAGCTTCAGGCAGACCGCGAATCCGGTCTCGAAGATGCCCGCGACCACCACCAGGAGCCAGGCCATCGGGTGCCTCCGTTCCCGCTCGTTCATTGTCCCACGCACTGTGCGCTGCTGATCATCACACAGCATGCCCGCAAACGGCACGGGTACGGGGGGCGGCCGCCGGGTACTCGTCCGGTCCGCCCGGCCGCCCGCCTCCGGCCTCCCCGCCGGGGCGGTCCCCCGGCCCCGCTCCGGTCGGTCGCCTCCGCGTCAGTCGCCTTCGCGCCGTTCGCGCGTCGCCAGCAGCCGCCGCAGCGAGTCCAGCCGGGCCGGCTCGGCGTGGCCGGCCGCCACCCACGCGTCCAGCGCGCACTCCGGCTCGTCGTGGCTGCACCCGCGCGGGCACTGCTCGGTGCCCGGCTCCAGATCGGGGAACGCCTGGATGACCCGGGACGGATCGATGTGGTGCAGCCCGAAGGACCGCACCCCGGGGGTGTCGATCACCCAGCCGGAGTTGCCGGGCAGCGGCAGCGCCAGCGCCGAGGTGGTGGTGTGCCGGCCGCGGCCGGTCACCGCGTTGACCTGGCCCGTTGTCCGCTGCCTGGCCACCAGCGCGTTCACCAAGGTGGTCTTGCCGACGCCGCTGTGGCCGACGAAGGCGGTGACCTTGTCGGCGAGCCGCTCCCGGATCTGGTCCACCCCGCCGGTCAGGAAGTCGTCCCGGTTGGTCACCACGTACGACAGGTCCAGCGCGCCGTACGTCTCCAACAGCGGTTCGGCGGCGGCCAGATCGGACTTGGTGAGCACCAGCAGCGGTTCCAGGCCGGCGTCGTAGGCGGCGACCAGGCAGCGGTCGATCATGCGCGGCCTGGGCTCCGGGTCGGCCAGCGCGGTGACGATCGCCAACTGGTCGGCGTTGGCGACCACCACCCGCTCGAAGGGATCGGTGTCGTCGGCCGTACGGCGCAGCACCGAGGAGCGCTCCTCGACCCGGACCACCCGGGCCAGCGTGTCCTTGGCCCCGGACAGATCGCCGACCACCGCCACCCGGTCGCCGACCACCGCTGATTTGCGGCCCAGTTCGCGGGCCTTCATGGCGACGACCTCGCGGTCGTCCACCAGGACGTGCAGCCGGCCGCGGTCCACGGTGAGCACCATGCCCTCGCTGGCGTCCTCGTGCTTGGGCCGGATGCTGGTACGCGGGCGGTTGCCCTTGGTGTTGGGGCGGACGCGGATGTCGTCCTCGTCGGGATTCTTGCCGTAGCGGCGCATGCGGTCGGTCAGCCCCGCGTTCCGGTGGAGGTGGATGTGCGGGCGGGAGCGGACGGGCCGGCGGCAGGAGAAGACGCGGCCGCGGTGGGGGAGGGGCCGACGGGGGACGGGCCGGCCGGGGCGCCCCCGGCGTGGGCGCCGGCCAGCATGGCCGTCCACAACTCCGGGAAGTCGGGCAGGGTTTTCCCGGTCGTCGCCACGTTCTCCACCGCGATCCCGGGCACCACCAGGCCCAGGACGGCCGCGGCGGTGGCGAGCCGGTGGTCCTCGTAGGTGTGGAACACCCCGCCGTGCAGCGGCATCGGGCGGATCCGCAGGCCGTCCTCGGTCTCGGTGACGTCGCCGCCGAGCCCGTTGATCTCCTTGGCCAGCGCGGACAGCCGGTCCGTCTCGTGCAGCCGCAGATGCGCGATCCCGGACAGCACCGACTCGCCGTCGGCCAGCGCGGCGACCGCGGCGATCACCGGCGCCAGCTCGCCGGCCTCGCGCAGGTCCGCGCTGATCGCGTGCACCTTGCCGCCGCCGGTGAGGGTGAGCCCGCGGTCGGTGAGCTCGCAGGAGCCGCCCATCAGCGTGAACAGGGCGCGGAGCGCGTCGCCCGGCTGCGTGGTGTGCCGGGGCCAGCCCGGCACGGTGACCCGGCCGCCGGTGACCAGGGCGGCGGCCAGGAACGGCGCCGCGTTGGACAGGTCGGGATCCACGGTCAGATCCCGGCCGAGCAGCGCGCTGGGCGCCACCCGCCAGACGTCGGGGGCGCCGCCGTCCTGCGGGGCGTCCACCTTGGCTCCCGCTATCCGCAGCATGTCCACGGTCATCCGGATGTGCGGCAGGGACGGCAGGGTGCGGCCGGTGTGCCGCAGCTCCAGGCCCTTGTTGAAGCGGGGCCCGGACAGCAGCAGGCCGCTGACGAACTGCGAGGAGGACGACGCGTCCACCTCCACGGCGCCGCCGGTCAGCGAACCGGCGCCGTGCACGGTCAGCGGCAGCGAGCCGCGGCCCTCGTCGTCGACCCGGGCGCCGAGTTGGCGCAGCGCGTCGATCACCCCGTGCAGCGGACGCTCGTACGCGCGCGCGTCGCCCTCGAAGCGGACCGGTCCGTCGGCGAGCGCGGCCACCGGCGGCAGGAAGCGCATCACGGTGCCGGCGTTGCCGACGTCCACGGTCGCCGGGCCGTGCAGTCCGGCCGGGATGATCCGCCAGGCCTCGCCGCCGGCCGGATTGACCACCTCGTCGATCTGGACGCCCATCGAGCACAGGGCCTGTGCCATCAGCAGGGTGTCGCGGCTGCGCAGGGGCCGGCGCACCCAGCCCGGCTCGGTGGAGTGGGCGGCGAGCACCAGAGCGCGGTTGGTCACCGACTTCGAGCCGGGCACCGTGACGGTCGCGTCCACGGCACCCGGCGCGGTCGGGGCCGACCAGAGGTCGGCTTGCGCGGTGCGGTCGGTCATGAGGCCCAAGCGTAGTGGCTGCGGTACGGGGAGATAAGTCGGCGAATCCGGCGAAACCTGCTGGAAAACGGATGCCGGGCACTCCTCGCCACTCCCGGCTCTCCGGTACGGGGCGCCGCCGGGGGCCGGCCGCCGGGCGCCCGGTGCCGGACGGCTCACTGGAGCAGCAGCCAGCGGGCGCCGCCCACCAGGGACAACAGCGCGACGGCGTAGAAGAGCAGCATCCACAGCGCGGCCGGGGTGTGGGTGAGCCGGGCCAGCTGGTCGGCGTCGGAGGAGCCGCTGCGGTCGCGCCGCCTGCTGCGCTGCAGCTCGGCGACCGGGCGGGAGCCGCCGGCCAGCAGGAACCACACCGCCAGATAGGCGAAGGCGGCCTGCACCTGGGCCTTGGTCAGCCAGGACACCAGCAGGAACAGCGCGGCGGTGATCACCACCGTCAGCGCGCCGTAGGCGTTGCGGATCATCACCAGCATGACCAGCAGCAGCGCGGTCGCGCCCCACAGCAGCGCGGTGATGTGCCCGGCGGCCAGCAGGGCGGCGCCCGCCAGGCCCAGCAGCGGCGGCGCGGTGTAGCCGGCCGCGGCGGTCAGCACCATGCCGGGGCCGTGCGGCTTGCCGCGCGAGACGGTCAGGCCGGAGGTGTCGGAGTGCAGTCGTATACCGTCCAGCCGCCGTCCGGTGAGCAGGGCGACCAGACCGTGGCCCCCCTCGTGCGCGATGGTCACCGCGTTGCGGACGATCTTCCACACGCTCCGGGTCAGCACCGCGGCGAGCGCGATCAGGGCCGTCGCGAGGACCAGCCAGCGCGAGGGGTCGGGCTGGCTGCCGGTGAGGCGGTGCCACATCTCGGTGATGCTCGCGACGTTCATACGGCGATCGTTCCTCTGCTTCCTGTGCGTATCGCTGTGCGCTGGGCTGTGCTCGGCGGGCGAAGGCGGGCTCGGCTGTGCTCGGCGGGCGAGGGCGGGCTCGCCGTGCCCGACGTGCGCGGGACGGTCCGGGACGGCCCCGGCGGGCCGCCGTCCTCGGCGCCGGACGCCGAAGAGGCGCTCCGCCGTGGGGACTTCGGTTTCGGGCCGCGGTCGTGGCAGTGTGGCAGCCATGTGCGGTCGATACGCGGCGAGCCGGAAACCCGATGATCTCGTGGACCTGTTCGCCATAGAGAAGTGGGATCCCACCGAGACCATCGCCCCCGACTGGAACGTCGCTCCGACCAAAGAGGTCCTCGCTGTACTGGACCGTCCGGTGCGCGACTCCGGTTCCCCCGAACCCGTCCGGCAGCTGCGGGTACTGCGCTGGGGCCTGGTCCCGTCCTGGGCCAAGACCCCCGAGGGCGCCGCCCGGCTGATCAACGCGCGGGCCGAGACCGTGCACGAGAAGCCGTCCTTCCGCCGGGCGCTGACCGTCCGCCGCTGCCTGCTGCCCGCCGACGGCTACTACGAGTGGGTCACCGGCACCCAGGAGCGCCAGCTGGAGGAAGAGGGGAAGAAGAAGCGGCCCCGCAAGCAGCCCTGGTTCGTCACGCCCGCCGACGGATCGGTGTTCGCGATGGCCGGGCTGTACGAGTTCTGGCGCGACCGCACCCTGCCCGACGACCACCCGCTGGCCTGGTGGACCACCTGCACCGTGATCACCACCGCCGCGGAGACCGCCGACCTGGCGGGGTACGACGGCCGGGGCCCGCGCTCGCTGGCCGACATCCACCCGCGGATGCCGCTCATGCTGACCCCGGACCGCTGGTCGGCCTGGCTCGATCCGGCCACCACCGGGCCCGACGAACTGCAGGAGCTGCTGGCGCCCCCGCCCACCGGGCTGCTGCGGGCCTTCCCGGTCGGTACCGCGGTCAGCACGGTGCGCAACAACGGCCCCGAGCTGCTGGAGGAGCTGGCGGCGCCCGAGGAGGAGACACTGTTCTGATGCGGCAACCCGAACGGCGACTGGTGGACACTCCGGCCGGCAAGGCACGGATCAGCTGGTACGAGGCCGGCCGCGCCCGGTCCGTGCTGGCACTCGGCCACGGGGCCGGCGGTGGCGTCGAGGCGC
>NZ_FMCH01000656.1 GCF_900091855.1 Streptomyces sp. DvalAA-14 | reverse complement strand
GGTCAGGAGCGAGGNGGCCCCGGTNCCGGTGGAGCANACCCCGCCGCCCGGCTATCCGCGCACCCCCGTCGGCGACGCCAGCGACGGCAAGGGCGTGCGGCTGGTCCCGCCCGCCGCCGAGCCGCAGGGCGCCCGCACGACCAGCCTGTACCCGGGCGCCGGCGTCCCCGGCCGCAGCCGTCCGGCAGCCGGTACCGGCGCGCTCGGCGTCACCGTCCCCGAAGCCGCCGCCCTGCCCAGACTCCTCGAACTCCAAGCGGCGTTACGCCCGTTGCAGCGCTACCGCAGCCCGGCCCGGCCGCGCCGGGAAGAACTCGACGAGGCGGCCACCGCCGATCGGACGGCCCGGGCCGGCGGGCTGATGCTGCCGGTCTTCCGCCCGGTGCCGCGCGGCGACGCGGCCATGCAACTGCTGATGGACGCCTCCTCGTCGATGTTCGTCTGGGAGCGGATGCTGCGCGAACTCGCCACCGTCTTCGAGCGGCTCGGCGCGTTCCACGAGGTCCAGGTCCGCTATCTGCACACCACCCCGGACGGCGGCCTCGCCGTCTCCGGCCGCTTCGACCCCGAACCGGCCGGACTGCGCTCCCCGCAGCAGCTGTCCGACCCGACCGGACGCCGGATCACCCTGCTGGTCAGCGACTGCGTGGGCCCGCTGTGGCGGTCCGGGCAGGCCCACCGGCTGCTGCACCGGCTGCTGCGGCTCGGCCCGGCCGCCGTGCTCCAGCCGCTGCCCGCCCGGCTGTGGAACCGCACCAGGCTGCCCGTCTCGTACGGGGCGCTGCACCGCGCGGCCGGCCTGGCCACCGCGGCGCCGCTGCGCTTCTCGGCCGGACCGGCCTCCTCCGCCACCGAACCCGACGCGCTGCCGGTACCCGTACTGCCGCCCACCGCCGCCGCGTTGGGCGCCTGGGCGCGGCTGCTGGCCGGTATGGGCGCGGGCGAGGTGCCGGCCGCCGTCGGCTGGGTGCACCCCGACCATCCGGCCACCCACAGCCCACCGCGCCGTACGACCGTGCCGGTGCCCGCGCTCGTCGGCCGCTTCCGCTCGGCCGCCTCCCCGACCGCCGCGCAGCTCGCCGTCTACCTCGCCGCCGCCCCGCTCTTCCTGCCCGTCATGCAGCTCGTGCAGCGCACCATGCTGCCCGACTCCGGCCCCGCGGAACTCGCCGAGGTGCTGCTCAGCGGGCTGCTGGTACGCGACACCGACGAGGACCACCGCTGGTACCACTTCGCCGACGGTGTGCGCGACGCGCTGCTGTCCTCGCTGGGCCGCGACGAGGCGCTGCTGGTGCTCAAGCACTGCTCGCAGTATGTCGAGCAGCGCTTCGGCAAGGGCGGCCCCAACTTCCCGGCCCTGGCGATCACCCAGCTCACCGAAGGGCTCGGCGACCTGGCGGCGGACGAGGCGGTACGCAGCGCCCTGGAACAGGCCGCCCGCGCCTCGGCCGTCCGCGAAGTGGTGCGCGACGAGGAACTGCCGCCCGTGGTCGGCACCGAGTCGCCGCAGCCCTTCGCCGAGGTCGCCGCCCGGGTGCTGGAGCGGTTCATGCCGCTGCCGCAGGGACCCGGGCCGGGACTTGGGCTCGGAGCGGGCCCGGGACCCGGGCTGGGGACGGCACCGGAGGCGGGACCGGGGGCCGCGGTCGCCGACGCCGGTCCGGTGCGGGCCTCGGCGGTGGTACGGCAGGCCCGCGCGCTGGCCGCCCGCTTCCACGGCAAGGGCATGGTGCAGAACCTGCTGGACGCCGTGCAGTTGCTGCGGGCCGCCACCGCGCGGGAGGGCGTGCGCGGCATCGATCCCGAACTGTGGAGCGAACTGGCCCAGCAGCTGGTGGTGTTGTGGCGGGTGCGCGGCGGCGCGGACCTGCTGCGGGAGGCGCAGGAAGCGGCCGAGACCGCCACCGCGCACCCCGGCTCGGTACGGGCCCGCGCGGTGCGCGCCCGCGTCTTCCAGGCCGCCGCCGAGGACCGGGCCGCGGTCGGCGACGACCGCGGCGCGCTGGAGCTGCTGCGGCGCGCCGACCGGGAGTTCACCGCGGTGTGCGCCTCTCCCGGGCTCGGCCCGCGCGAGCTGCTCGACGCCACCTTGGAGCGGGTCCGGGTGCTGGAGGACCAGTGGCAGCTCGGCGGCGACACCGGGCTGCTGCACGAGACGCTGGGCATGCTGGAGGCCTTCGCCGACTCCTGGCCGCCGACCCAGGACCGCCCCAGCGGGCTGCCGCTGGCCCACGGCCGGGCACTGCTGCGGCTGGCCGACACCGCCCCCGACCGGCAGAGCAGCCAGATCTTCGCCCGCCGCGCCGCCGTCTCCTTCCTGTCCGGGGTCGACGCGCTGGAGCGGGAAGCCGCGCCCCCCGAGGCCCGGCAGGCCGCCACCTTGTCCCTCATCGACGCCCAACTCCTCGAAGGCGGGCGGCTCGACGAAGCCGGGCGCCAGCTGGGCCGGGCCCTGCGCGAGACCGGCCAGGACCCCGCGGCCCGGGCCGCACTGCTGCTGCGGGCCGGCCGGATCGCGGTGGCCCGCTACGCCCAGGGCGGCTCGGCCGCCGAACTGGAAAGCGCCGCGGGGTCGTTCGCCGAGGCCTGCGCCCTCACCTCGCGCGACCGCCCCGAATACCGCGAGATGGTCGCCGAATGGGGCGAGGCCCTGCTGGAACGGGCCGGACTCGACGGCGGCGAGGGCTTCGTCCACCGGGCCGTCCAGGTGCTGCGGGACTGCCGGATGGAGACCCCGGAGAGCGACCCGATGCTGCCCGGCCGGCTGCTGATGCTGGGCCGCGCGCTGATCCTGCGCTACCGCTTCGAGGAGGACCTGGTCGACCTCCGGGAGGCCGAGTACGTCCTCGGCCTGGCCCACCAGCCGGCCGTGGAGCCCGGCCTGGTGGCCAGGATCTGGTTCGAGCTCGGCGAATCCCACCGCTTCGGCTATCTGCACACCCACCGCCCCGAACGCCTCGACCAGGCCGCCGACGCCTACCGCCGCGCCGCCGACTCGGCCACGGCCGCCCGCCGGGAGGCCCACGAACCCGGCCCCATGGCGCGGCTGTCGGCCCGGGCGCATCATTGGCGGGGCGTGGTCTACGAGTCCGCCCGCCGCCCCCGCGCCGCCGCCGAGGCGTACCGCGCCGCCCTGACCGACTGGCGCAGG
>NZ_FMCH01000148.1 GCF_900091855.1 Streptomyces sp. DvalAA-14 | reverse complement strand
GTTGCTGGCCGCCGACTGGTTGCCCGCCGCGTCCTTCGCCTTGACGGTGTAGGTGACGGTCGCGGTGTCCGGCTGGCTGTCGGTGTACGTCAGCACAGTGCCGGCCACCGAGGTGCGCAGCACCCCGTTGGCGTAGATGTCGTAGCCCGTGACGCCCACGTTGTCGGTCGCCGCGCTCCAGGTCAGCTTGACCTGGCCGGACGCCGGCTGGGTGTACGCCAGGTTGGCTGGGGCGCTCGGCGCGGTGGTGTCGCCGGTGGTCGGCCCGTACACCTCGAACTCGGATATCTGGCCGGCCGGCCAGCCCGTGTTGCCGGTGATGTTGAGCCGGACGTACCGGGCGGTGGCCGAGTTGAAGGAGATCGTCACCGTGTTGCCGGTCGACGGGTCGAAGACGTAGCCCTTCGAGGCCACCAGGTCCGAGAAGGTGTTCCCGTCGGTGCTGCCCTGGACGGCGAGCGTCTGCGTCCTGCTCGCCCACGCGGTGGCCGGCGGGAGCTTCAGGACGACCTGGTTGACCGGCACGGCGCTGCCGAGGTCGACACGGAGGGTCTGCGGGAAGGCGTTGTTGGCGCTCTCCCAGTAGGTGTTGGCGTTGCCGTCCACGGCGTTGCCCGAGGTGTAGACGTCGGCGTGGCCGGAGTCCAGGGTCGGGTGGTTCAGCGCCAGGTTGACGGTCGAGGCGGCGGCCGCCTGGACGGTCAGCTCGGACAGCTGCGCGGTCCTGGCGCCGGAGTTGGCGGTCACGTCGGCCCGCACGAACCGGGCCTGGTAGGCCGGGAAGGAGATCTTGACCGTATTGCCCGACGACGGCTTGAACGCGTACTTCGCCGAGCTGGTGAGGGTCTCGAAGCTCGTGCCGTCCGTGCTCGCCTGGAGCGAGAGCGTCTCGGTACGGGCACTCCAGCCGGCCGGCACCTTGAGCTGCACCTGGTCGATGCGGGTGACCTTGCCCAGGTCCACCTGCGCCCACTGCGGCAGGCTGCCGCTCTTGCTCTGCCAGTAGGAGTTCTGGTCGCCGTCGTTGAGGTGGGCAGCGGTGTTGCTGCCGTCGGTGCTACTGGCCGAGACCGCCCTGTCGGTCGCCAGATTCGGTCCCCCCGCGGCCATGGCGGGTACGACCTGCCCGCCGAAGAACAGCAGACTGGCCGCGATCACCCCCGCCGTCAGCCGTGGTACGGAGCGCTTCAATCTCATAGCGTCCCTCTATGTCGTTGTCCGGAGGATCAGGAGACGAACTGCTCGACAATCTGGAACGTGCGGGCTGAGCCGATGAAGTTGCGCTCTTCCCATACGGTTCCATCGCTCTTCTGCTCATAATTTGCGCGCGTGTTGGCAGAGTGTTACAGACGCGCTACGGCGGCGTCTACGCCTCGGAAGGCAACGATTCAGGTCCTGGCAAAGGAAGTCGGAGTGTCCCGCGCACCGACCGGCGCGATCTGCTCGCGGCGGCGCAAAACGGTGCCGGGCCGGGCGCCCGGGGACTACTTGAAGGCGTCCCGGGCCGGGCTCGCGCCCCGCCGGTGGACGCGGCCGCCGGTCAGCCGGCGCTGCAGCATGTGGAAGCGGGGATGGCGCTCGCGCATCTCCCGGGACTGCCGGTCCAGCTCCTCCACCAGCCGCTCGGCCCGCTTGTCCACCGCGAGTTCGTCCAGGATCCGGTCCACCTCGGCCAGCAGCGCGCCGTGCAGCTGCCATTGCCGGGGGTGCTCCTGGACTCCGGCCAGCAGGAGGGCGGCGACCAGGTTCCGGCTCTCCAGACTGGCGTCCAGCGCCCGGCCCAGCCGCTCCTCCGCCTCCTCGGCGTTCGCGGCCACCTGAGTGGTGATCAGCTCGGCGAAGGCCCGGATCGCGATCGCCACGTTCTCGAACAGCTCTTCCAGCTCCTGGGCCAGCTCTTCGGGGAAGAGCGACTCCTCGGTACGCTTCTTGGCCAGGTCGGTGAGGGTACGGGACAGCACCCGCAGCACCACCGCGCAGATTTCCAGCGTGTCAAGCCCGGTGCGCAGCACGATCCGGGACAGCACCCCCTCCCGTACCCGGGGGTTCCAGCGCAGACTGTCCTCGGCCTGCCGCAGCGAGGCGTCGACCTCCGAGATGGCGTGGTCCACCCGGCGCGCCTCGTACAGCCGCTGCGCCGCCTCCTCGACCGGCAGATGGCCGGCGATCTCGCCGCCGAGGTCGCGGAACAGCCGGGCCATCCGGCGCGCCAGCGAGTCGATGGAGTCCCCGGCGGGCTGCACCCACACCGGCGGTGCGAAGACCAGGTTGAACAGCAGCCCGACCCCGGCGCCGATCAGGGTCTCGTCGACCCGGTCCACCGCCGCGCTGACGGCCACCCGGCTCACCCCGAGCACCAGCATCGCGCTGATCGCCACCTCGACGGTGAACTCGCCGACCCGCACGACCCGCCCGACCACCAGCGAGGTGAAGATGATCGCCCCGAGGCTCCACCAGCTCAGTCCCACCAGGGAGCTGAAGATGGTGGCGATCAGCACCCCGACCACCACCGCGTTCACCCGGCGGACGCCGGTGGTGAGGGTGGAGTAGAGGGTGACCTGGACCACCAGCAGGGCGGTCAGCGGCGCGGTCAGCGGGGCCGGCTGGGGGGTGAGCCAGACCGCGACCTGGAAGGCGATGACGGAGGCGGCGGTGGACCGGGCGATCTGGGCTCCGGCCGGCTCGGTGGTCCACCGGACCAGCTTGACCATGGGTTCTGGTACGTCGGGCATCTCATGCCCTTTCCCGTTCTCGGCTGTCCGACCGCGGCGGCGCACCGTGGGCTGCGGCACACCGGCACAGCCTAAAGTCGATCTACGCCGGACAGCCGGGTGGCGCGGCGCGTCCCGGCGGATTCACACGTTCACCCGCGAACACCCGCGACGGTCGTTGACACGCCCGCTCTGCGACGCTGTGATGTGGTTGTTTTCCTCCGATACCACCGATTCCCGTCGTTTTGTGCGCCACGCCAACCTCCGGAGCCGCGCATGCCGCACCGACCGCACCCAGGCCGCACCCCGGGACCGACCGGACACCCGGCCGGGCCTGGCGCGGGACACCCGGCC
>NZ_FMCH01000153.1 GCF_900091855.1 Streptomyces sp. DvalAA-14 | reverse complement strand
GCGCGGCGACAGTTCTGGGGGCAGCGGGGGCTCGGTGAGCCGCCGCCGCTCGGTGTCATCGCTCCAACCGTTCATGTCCGCCAGTGTGCCCGGCCACCCGGCGTCACCCGCACCCGCATGCGGATCTGTAGCAGATCCGATGCACAGGGCCGACGCCCGCAGCGTTTCCGTGACGGACATAAGGTGGATGTCATGATCGAGTCCTCCGACCAGCGGGAAAGCGGCCCGGAAACCCCGGCGCCGCTGCCCACCCCGGCCGTCCCGGTGATCCCGGGCAAGCCCGTCTCCGCCTCCCGGATCACGCTCTCCCACATCATGAGCGCCCACGACACCAACCTGCTGGGCACGGTGCACGGCGGGGTGGTGATGAAGCTGGTGGACGACGCGGCGGGCGCGGTGGCCGGCCGGCACTCCGAGGGCCCGGCGGTGACCGGCGCGATGGACGAGATGGCCTTCCTCGAACCCGTCCGGGTCGGCGACCTGCTCCATGTGAAGGCTCAGATCAACTGGACCGGCAAGACCTCCATGGAGGTCGGCGTCCGGGTGGTGGCCGAGCGGTGGAACGAGTCCGGCCCGGCCAAGCAGGTGGCCAGCGCGTATCTGGTCTTCGTGGCCGTGGACGCGGAGGGCAGGCCCCGTCCGGTGCCGCAGGTGATCCCCGAGACCGACCGGGACCACCGCCGGCGGCAGGAGGCGCAGATCCGCCGCACCCACCGGCTGGCCCGGCGCCGGGCGATCCTCGAGCTGCGCCGCGAGCGGACGGCGGAGGGGCTGGACCAGTAGACCGGCGCCCGGCGGCGCTCCGCCGGCCGCTCCCCCGGGGCCGGGGGAGCGAGGCCCAGGCAGGCCCCAGGGAGCCCGCTACGGGCCCTTCAGCGCCTCCTGGGAGCCTACGGGCATACTTCCTCGTCCCCGGTGACCGCGTCCTCCCCGACCGCGCCCGCGCCCGCCCGCACCGGTGTGACCTTGGTGTAGTCCGGGCCGAGTGTGACCTTCATCGTGGCGCCCTGCCCCGATACCGGCACCAGCTCGGCCCCGGGCAGGGCCGCGGCGAGCGATTTCACCGAACGGTCCCAGCGGGGGTCGTAGTCGATCATGGTCCGCCCGACGTGGTGCACCGCGGTCAGCGGCAGCCCCGGTGTGGCGAAGCCGGTGGCGCGCAGCGCCTTCTGCGCGTCGGCGGCCAGCCCGTCGGTGTCGGTGCCGTTGGCGACCGTCACCCGGATCCGGGCCGGATCGACCCCGACCGCCGCTCCGAGGTGCGCGGGCTTCGCGCGCGGCGGCGCCAGCGGCCGGTCGGCGCGGATGGCGGCCCACAGCTCGCCGGCCTTCGTCTCGTCCCACTTCACGGTGGAGCCGATGCCGGGCACCCGGTAGTTGAGATCGCTCAGCGGTACCGAGACGAACTCCGAGGACTCGGCCGACAGGCCCTTCAGCCCCTTGGCGAGCGCGATCAGGTCGCCGGCCCCCAGCCCCTGGTCGGCGCGGACCGAGCCCAGTGCGGTGCCGGCCACCCGGCTCAGCTCCACCGGGTTGCTCAGGGTGCCGCCGCTGGTGATCTTGTGGATGACCTGGGCGAGGAACCGCTGCTGACGCTGCATCCGGCCCAGGTCCGCCGAGCCGTCGATGTGCCGGGAGCGCACGTACTGCAGCGCCTGCCCGCCGTCCAGCGTCGTCGTACCGGGGGCCAGGTCGAGCCCGGTGTACGCGTCCTTCAGCGGCACGGGGGTGCAGACCTTGACGCCGCCGATGACGTCGACGGTCTTCATGAAGCTGCTGAAGTCGACTTCCAGGTAGTGGTCGATGTGCACGCCGGTCAGCTGCTCGACGGTGTGCACGGTGAGCTTGGCGCCGCCGTCCGCGTACGCCTCGTTGATCTTGGCCGGCCGGGTGCCGGGGGGCAGCGGGCCGGTCCCGGCGCTCTTGCCGTCTCCCGGGGCCGGGGCGGACGGCGACGCGGGAGAGGCCGATGGCGCCGGGGCGGAGAGCGACGCCGGGGACGCGGCGGCCGCCGGGGCCGGTTTGGCGGGCAGCCGGACGTAGCTGTCGCGCGGGATGCTGACGACGGCGGCCCGCTGCCGGTCCTCCGAGAGGTGCACCAGCATGATGGTGTCCGTGCAGTGGCAGGGCGCGCCGCCCAGGTGGTAGCGCCGCTTGTCCGACGGGTCCAGTCCGTCGCGGCCGTCGGTGCCGACGAGCAGGAAATTGGTGCCCTTGGTGCCGTCCGGCCGCCCCTGCATCCCACCGAAGGCGTCCACCCGGCCGATCGCGCCGTTGACGCCGTCGATGACCGCGTGCCCGATCCCGCTGACGGTGATCACCAGCAGGGCCGTACCGCCGGCGATCCGCGTGCTCCACCGGATCGGCGGGCGCCGGCGGGGGCGCCGGCCGCCCGGCGGGCGATCGCCGGGCGGCGGCGGGCGGCGACGGATGGGCGGCACGGGAGAGACCTCCAACCAGCGGGGTGCAGACCCGTTCAGGCTAGGGAGAAATAGGACTGTAGGTCTTGCCCCCACGCGCTGGGGTCCCCCGTAAGCGGTAACGTTTGCCGCGATGAACGCCGCTATGAATCCCGATACGAACCCCGCGCTCCCGGCCGTCTCCGTGATCATGCCGGTGCTCGACGAGGAACGCCATCTGCGCAACGCCGTCCGGCACATCCTGGAACAGGACTATCCGGGCGCGCTCGAGGTCGTCATCGCGCTGGGTCCCTCCAAGGACCGCACCGACGCGATCGCCGCCGAACTGGTCGCGGAGGACCCGCGGGTCCACACCGTGCCCAACCCCACCGGCCGCACCCCGGCCGCTCTGAACGCGGCCATCAAGGCGTCCCGGCACCCGGTCGTGGTCCGGGTCGACGGGCACGGCATGCTCTCGGCGAACTACATCGCCACCGCCGTCCGCCTGCTCGAGGAGACGGGCGCGGCCAACGTCGGCGGCATCATGCACGCCGAGGGCGAGAACAACTGGGAGCACGCGGTCGCCGCCGCGATGACCGCGAAGATCGGCGTCGGCAACGCCGCCTTCCACACCGGCGGTGTGGCCGCCGCGGCCGACACCGTCTACCTCGGCGTCTTCCGCCGCGAGGTGCTGGAGCAGCAGGGCGGCTACAACGTCGAGTTCATACGCGCCCAGGACTGGGAGCTGAACTACCGCATCCGCGAGGCCGGCCATCTCATCTGGTTCTCGCCCGAGCTGCGGGTCTCCTACCGCCCCCGCCCGAGCGTCCGCGCCCTCGCCAAGCAGTACAAGGACTACGGCCGCTGGCGCCGCGTCGTCACCCGCTACCACCGCGGCTCGGTCAACCTGCGCTACCTGGCCGCCCCCGTCGCGCTGCTCGCCAACGCCGCCGGAATCGTGCTCGGCGCGGCCCTCACCCCGTGGGCGCTGCTGGTGCCGGCCGCCTACGTCGTCGGTATCGCGGCCGGCTCGCTGCCGGCGGGCCGCGGCCTGCCGTTCGGCGCCCGGGTCCGTATCCCGCTCGCCCTGGCCACCATGCACATGTGCTGGGGCTACGGCTTCCTCACCAGCCCGCGTTCGCTGGCGCGCACGGTCATCGCCAGCCGCCGGCCGGCGGTGACGTCCCGTCAAGGCGTGCCGGAGTCGGACCGCACCTCGGCCTGATCCTGTTGGACCCTGCTGGACCCTGCTGGATCCGGCGTGATCCGGCGTGCCCGGTGACGGTGGTCGCGCCGGGCAGGCCCCTGCTCTACGTCCCGCAGGAACTGCTGTCGGCCGTCATCATGGCGAGCCCCTTGGGCGGGGTGGTCGGCGGCGCGATCGGTGCGCCGGGTGCGGTGTAGTCGGCGCCGAGGGTCAGCGTCATGTTGGCGCGCGGCGCCGCGTTCACCGTCCCGGGGATCAGGGCCGAGGCGGGCAGGTCCATCATGGCGGCCAGTGAACGGGCCTGGTCGGCCTGGTTCGGCGCGTACTTCAGGGTCGTCCGGGCGGCGCGGGCGGGCGCGTCCCCGCCGTTGGTGGTGCGGTCGGCGTGCTCGTCGTTCTGCAGCCAGGCGAGGACGTCCTGGGAGGCGCCGAAGACCCCTGTGCCGTTGTAGACGAGCACCCGGGTGTTGTGCGCGGTGGCCCTGGGGCCGACCAGCTTGGGGTCGGGTCCGGCGGGCGGCTGGGACAGGGAGACGTCGTTCTTGATCAGCGTCAGGAGCTGCGTCGCCCGCCCCTGGTCGGCCGTGACCGTGCGGTGGCCCGCGTCCGCCGGGTTGTCCTTGACCGGCAGCGTGGTGAACGTGAAGTGCTTCGGATCGACCTTGCCGAACTGCGCGCCCAGGCCGGACAGCGCGGCGACACTGCCGAGCGGGGTGTCCATGGTCAGCGCGGTGGAGGCGGTCCGGGCCAGCGCGGCGGGCCGCCCGCCCGCGGCGGCCCCGCCCGACCCGCCGGATCCCGCCGTGCGGACAAGGCCGGCCAGGAACTGCTCCTGGGCGCTGATCCGGTTGGGCTGGGCCGGCGCCTGCCCGGCGCGGGCGACCTCGGTGAGGCAGCCGTCGAGCCCGCCGACCGCCGTCGCCAGGGACTTCAGCGCGGCGGAGTCGGCCAGCAGGAAGTGGTCGACCTTCAGCCCGGTCAGCTGGGCGATCAGCCGCATCGTGCAGCCGGGGTCGCGCCCGCCGCCGAGGCTGTCCGCGACCGTCGGGGAGGTCTGCTGCCGCGCCGAGCCCGGGACCCCGGAAGGACCCTTGCCGGTCGGGCAGTCGGGGATGCTCGTGACCAGATTCGCCGGGATGTCCAGCGCGGTCGCGTTGCTGCGGTCGGCCGCGAGGTGCACCAGGACCACGTCGGCGGCGCGGCCCTGCCCGGCCGCCCCGCCCGCGGTGCTGCTCCCGGTGCCGGCGCCGGCGCCCTCGCCGGTCCCGATGAGCAGCAGGTTCGTCGGGCCCGTGGCGGACAGTGTCGCGGCTCCGGCGTTGCCGACATCCACCGTCGTGATGCCGGGGCCGGATCCGTGCCCGGACAGCAGGACGATGCCGCCGGCCACCAGCGCCGCACCGACGCCGACGGCCGTCCACAGCAGGGCCGGCGGCCGGGCGGACTTGCGGGGCTTGGCCCGGCGGCGGCCGGAATGGCCGGCCCCCGACGACCCGGACGGCCCGGACCCGGCTCCCGACCCCGGTCCCGCCGCCCGGCGGCGCCCCTGATCGGCCGCCCGCGCGCGCCG
>NZ_FMCH01000155.1 GCF_900091855.1 Streptomyces sp. DvalAA-14 | reverse complement strand
ACCCCCGGGCAGAGCCCGGTCGGCTCCACCCTGGGGAGTAGCGGAGATCGCTCTGACGGCTGACCCCGCCACCCCTTCCGCTCCCTACGCTGGAGCATGTGCAGCGCATCTACGACTTCTTCCGGCGCCACCCGACGTGGGTCGACAGCTTCTGGGCTGTCGTCCTGCTCGGCGTCTGCGCCGTCTGGGTCGTGGTGGACCGGGGTCCCAGCCCGGAGACCAGCGCCGCCGCCGTGCTGTTCTCCTTCGCGCTCGCCACCGTCGTGGCGCTGCGCCGCCGCGCCCCGGAGCGGATGCTGCTGCTCGCCATCGGCACCGGTCTCGCCCAGCTCGCGCTGAACGTGCACACCAATCCGGGTGACGCCGCCTTCGTGGTGATCATCTACACCTGCGCGTCGAACGGCGCCCGCTGGTCCTCCCGCCTCGCGCTGGTCGCGGGCCTGGCGGCCGCCCCGGTGTCGATGCTCCGCTGGCCGCCGCACAACCGGGACTCCACGATCTGGACGACGCTGATCCAGACCTTCTTCCTCGCCGTCATCTTCGCCCTGTCCTGGGTGGTCGGCGACCGTCTGCGCACCCGCCGGGCGTATTACGCCGAGTTGGAGGAGCGCAACGCCCGGCTGAACCGGGAGCGCGAGGCCCAGTCCAAGGCGGCGGTGGCCGCCGAGCGGGCCCGGATCGCCCGGGAGCTGCACGACGTGGTCGCGCACAACGTCTCGGTGATGGTGGTCCAGGCCGACGGCGCCGCCTATGTGCTGGACGCCGCGCCCGACCAGGCCAAGCAGGCGCTGGCCACCATTTCCACCACCGGCCGCCAGGCGCTGGCCGAGATGCGCCGCCTGCTCGGCCTGCTGCGGGCCGGTGACGACGCGGGCGGCGAGTACGTACCGCAGCCGGGGGTGGACCAGCTGGGCGACCTCATCGACCAGGTGCGCGGCGCGGGCCTGCCGGTACGGTTCGAGGTGGCCGGCGACGCCCGCCCGCTGTCCAGCGGTGTCGAGCTGACCGCCTACCGCATCGTGCAGGAGGCGCTGACGAACGTCCGCAAGCACGGCGGCGACGGGGCCAGCGCGAGTGTGCAGCTGGGCTTTCGGGACGCCGCGCTCGACCTGCTGATCGAGGACGACGGCCGCGGCGCCCGGCACGAGCTGTACCAGCAGGGCGGCCGGGACGGCCTCGGCCAGGGGCTGATCGGCATGCGGGAACGGATCGGCATGGTGGGCGGCACCCTGGACGCCGGGCCCCGGCCGGGCGGCGGCTTCCGGATCAGCGCCGTACTCCCGTTGAAGCCCGGCCGGTGACCGGCGCCCGGCCGGTGCGCCCGGTCCGTCCTGCCCCCGACTCCGCCGAACCACCCGATCAGAAGGGCCCCCGAGAAGATGGCCATCCGCGTCATGCTCGTCGACGACCAGGCACTGCTGCGCACCGGCTTCCGGATGGTGCTGAACGCCCAGCCGGACATGGAGGTGGTGGCCGAGGCCGGTGACGGCGCGGCGGCGATCGAGGTGCTGCGCTCCACCCGGGTGGACGTGGTGCTGATGGATGTCCGGATGCCCCGGATGGACGGCGTGGAGGCCACCCGCCGGATCTGCGGCGGCGAGCGGACGCCCGATGAGGGCGATCCGCGGGTGCTGATCCTGACCACCTTCGACCTGGACGAGTACGCCTTCGCCGCGCTCAAGGCGGGCGCGAGCGGCTTCATGCTCAAAGACGTCCCGCCGGACGAACTGCTGGCGGCGATCCGGGCCGTGCACAGCGGGGACGCGGTGGTCGCGCCGTCCACCACCCGCCGGCTGCTGGACCGCTTCACGCCGATGCTGCCGAGCTCGGGCACCGACGACCGGCACATCGAGATCGACCGGCTCACCGACCGCGAGCGCGAGGTGCTGCTGCTGGTCGCCCAGGGCCTGTCGAACGGGGAGATCGCCCGGAAGCTGGTGCTGTCCGAGGCGACCGTGAAGACGCATGTGGGCCGCATCCTCACCAAGCTGCAGCTGCGCGACCGGGTGCAGGCGGTGGTGCTCGCCTACGAGTCGGGGCTGATCAGGGCCGGCGGCGGCTCGCGCTGAGGCGTACCGGCGCGCCGGCCGGCGCTGGTGCCGGGACCGGACGGGTCCTCAGCACGAGGAGGCCGTCCCCACCGCAACCGCCGCCCGGTGATCGCGCAGCACCAGCTCCAGCAGTCCCGGGAAGCGCGAGTCGAACTCCGTCCACCGCAGCCGGTTGAAGCGCTTCGGCCCGATGTCCCGCTGCTCGACCAGGCCGGCCGCGCGCAGGGCGGCGAAGTGGTGGCTGAGTGCCGCCTTGCCGACCGGGACGTCGAAGGAGCCGCAGGAGCGCTCCCATTCCGCCGATGCGGCCAGGTCGCGGACCAGTTTGATCCGCACCGGGTCGGCGAGCGCGGCCAGCGCGGTGATCAGGGGTACGTCGTCGGGGTGGGTGTGTTCAGGGGGGTACCGATGCGCGCGGGGCGGGGCCACGACGTCCTCCGGGGGAAAGCGCGGGCGGCTGCGGATACGAGCGGGGCATTACCTGTTGCGGAGTGTTCGATGAAAACCATACAGTCCTGAGTGTTCGGTTTCCATTGAACTAGTTTTTCATTGAACAGAACAGCCCAGGGGGAGCACCACATGCGCGCCATCGTCTTCGAAGAGTTCGGCGGTCCCGAGGTACTCAAGGCTGTCGACGTGACCGCGCCCGAACCGGGCCCCGGCGAGATCACCATCGCCGTCGCCTACGCCGGGGTGAACTTCGCCGACATCAAGGCCCGCGCGGACGGCTACCGGGTGGACGCCCTGCCCTTCCGCCCCGGCCTCGAAGTCTCCGGGCGGATACGGGCGGTCGGCGCGGACGTCACCGGCTTCACCCCCGGCCAGGAGGTCGCCGCCTTCCTCAGCGGCGGCGGTTACGCCGAAACGGTGCTCGCCCCGGCCGCCGCCGTCTTCGCGATCCCGGACGGCCTGTCGCTGCGGACCGGCGCCACCCTGCCCAGCGTGCTGCCCACCGCCTACGCGCTGCTGCACGAGGTGGCCCGGCTGCGCGAGGGCGACACCGTCCTCGTCCAGGGCGCGGCCGGCGGGGTCGGCACCGTCGCCGGCCAACTCGCCCGGATGGGGGGCGCGTCCGCCGTCTACGGCGTGGTGTCCTCCTTCGACAAGGCCGAGCACGCCCTCAAGTCCGGCTACGACCAGGTCTTCCTGGCGGACACCTTCGACCGGGACGTCCGCCGGGTCACCGGGGGCCGCGGTGTGGACATCGCACTGGACCCGGTGGGCGGCGAGACCTTCCAGCGCACCCTGGCCGTGCTCGGCCGGTTCGGCCGGCTGGTCTCCTTCGGCAACACCGGCTCGGACGCCCCCTGGCAGATCGGTCCCGACGACACGTATCCGCTCGGCGCCTCGGTGGCCGGTTTCTCCCTGCTCACCATGGCCGCCGCCGACCCCCAGCGGCTGCGCGAACTGGCCGAGAAGGCGTTCGGCGCCGTCACCGAGGGCGGCGTGGAGCTGCCGGTGAGCGCCGAGTTCGAGCTGGCCGACGCGGCCTCGGCCCACCGGCTGGTCGAGTCCCGGACGAGCACCGGCAAGCTGCTGCTGCGGATCTGAGCCGCGTCAGGCGGTGGCGAGGTGGTGGGCGAGGTGGCGGGCGAAGGAGCCCGCCGCGTCCCGGACGTCCTGCTCGGTCCACTCCAGCGCGTCGGCCGCGACCGTCACCTCGATCATCGACAGGCCGGGCAGCCCCGGTGCCCGGAACTGCCCGCGGCCGAAGAGGCTGACCCGGTCCTGCTCGGCCTGCCGCACCGACGCCTCGTTCAGGGCCTCGGCCGGGTAGGGCAGCCACAGCTGGAACTGGTGGGTGTGCGGACGCTCCGGGTGGACGCGGGGCCAGTCCAGCCCGGCCTCGGCGAAGCCCTCGCGCAGCGCCCGGGCCACCGGCTCGGCGTGCGCCACGTAGGAGGGCAGCCGGGGCAGCTCGTCCCGCAGCCCGGCCAGGGCGGACAGCGCGGTCGGGTACTGCTGGAAGAGCAGGCCGCCGTAGCGGTGCCGCCAGGCCTTGGCCTCGGCGATCACCTCGGCGGAGGCGCCGAGCGCGGCGCCGGAGACGCCCTCCAGCGACTTGTAGAAGCTCACATAGACGCTGTCCGCGAGGCCGGCGATCTCCGCCAGCGGCTTGCCGAAGTGCGACGGGCACTCCCACAGCCGCGCGCCGTCGAAGTGCACCACCGCGTCCCGCTCGCGGGCCGCGGCCACGGTCGCCACCAGCTCGTCCCAGGTCGGCAGCACGAACCCGGCGTCCCGCAGCGGCAGTTCCACCATGAGCGTGCCGAAGGGCTCCTCGAAGGCCCGTATCTCCTCGGCGTTCGCCATCCGCGGCTCCCGGGTCGGATACACCGTCCGCAGCCCGCTGACGACCCCCAGCGCGCCCCGCTCGTGCACCTCCGGGTGGGCAAGCGGGTGCAGAGCGACCACGTCGCTCCCGGTCCGCCCCGCCCAGGACCGCAGCGCGACCTGCTGCGCCATCGTGCCGGTCGGGAAGAACGCGGCGTCCTGCGTGCCGAGCTGCGCGGCCACCTGCCGCTCGACCTCGGCGACCAGCCCGTCCCCGTAGACATCCGGCAGGTCGTCGGCCCCGGCGAACTCCGCCGCCACCGCCGCCAGCCGCGCCATCGCCTCCCGCACCCCGGGCCGCCCCCGCCCGCCGAGCACCCGCGCACATCCGCGCACCGCGGCGACCCGCCGCGCCGTCTCCTGATCCTTTTCCATCCCCCGATCCTCCCCCTGACCTGTGACACCACCCCCGCCGGGGTCCACCCGCGCGATCAGGCGGCCGGCAGCCGGTGCCCGGCCCGGGGGTCAGCCCGCGCGGCGGTGGTTGGCGCGGGTGGCGGCGGAGCGGCTGCGCTTTTCGATGTACATCCGCTGGTCGGCGCTGTGCAGGACTTCCTCGGCGGTCATGCCGCAGCCGGCCCAGCCGATGCCGAAGCTGGCGCCGACCCGGACCGCGCGGCCGTCGACGCGGATGGGCGGGATGATCGCGTTGCGCAGCCGGACGGCGAGGTCGGCCGCGTCGGTGGGGGCCAAGTGGTCGGCGAGGACTACGAATTCGTCGCCGCCGAGGCGGGCCACCGTGTCGCCGTCGCGGACGGCGGCGGTGAGGCGGCGGGCGACTTCGATGAGGACGGCGTCGCCGGTGTGGTGGCCGAAGCGGTCGTTGATGGACTTGAAGCCGTCGAGGTCGCAGAACAGGACCGCGAGCCCCTTGCTCGCGCCGTCCTCGGCTGTCTCGTCCGGCGCCACCGCGTGGACGTGGGAGTCCAAGGTGCCCAGCGGGGAGGCCAGTTCGTCGGGCCCGTAGCCGTAGCTGAAGGCGAACTCGTCGACGTCCTCGGTCGGTTCGGCCAGGGCGGCGGTGTCGTTGGCGTCGCGGTCCTGCGGGCGGGCGCACAGCCGGGACGACAGCCGCGACCGCAGCTCGGCGCTGTTGGGCAGGCCGGTGAGCGAGTCGTGGCTGGCGCGGTGGGCCAGTTGCAGCTCCCGGCTCTTGCGCTCCTCGATGTCCTCGACGTGGGTGAGCAGGAAGCGCGGCCCGTCGGCGGTGTCGGCCACCACCGAGTTGCGCAGGCTGACCCACACATAGGTGCCGTCCCGCCGGGCCAGCCGCAGTTCGGCCCGGCCGCCCTCGGCGGAGGTGCGCAGCAGCAGGCCGACGTCCTCGGGGTACACCAGGTCCGAGAAGGAGTAGCGCCGCATGGTGGACGCCGAGCGCCCCAGCAGCCGGCACAGCGCGTCATTGGCGCGCAGCAGCTTGCCGTGCTGGTCGCCGCCCATCTCGGCGATCGCCATGCCGCTGGGCGCGTACTCGAAGGCCTGCCGGAAGCTCTCCTCGCTGGCCCGCAGCGCCTGCTGATCGCGTTCCAGCCGCACCAGCGCGCGCTGCATGTTGGCGCGCAGCCGGGCGTTGCTGATCGCGATGCCGGCCTGGAAGGCGTACATCTGGAGCGCCTCGCAGCCCCACGGCCCCGGGTGCCGGCCGCTGACCGGCCGGTCGACGGAGATCACGCCGATCAGCTCGCTGCCGACGGTCTGCGAGGAGTGCATGGGGGCGTAGAGGCGGTCGCCGGGGTGCCATTCGTCGGGGAAGCGCGGCAGCGGGCCCTCGGTGTGCCACTGCGGCACGTCGTCGTCGATCAGCACCCAGCCCTCGGTGTGCGGGATGAACCGCAGCGACCCCCAGCGCTCGCCCATGGTCAGCCGGCGCTCCCAGGACGCCCGGGAGCCCGCGCGGCCGAGCAGCAGCGCCTCGCCGGCCGCGCTGCCGGCGAACGCGGCCACCACGAGGTCGCCGTCGGGACGGACCAGGTTGACCGCGGCCAGCTCGTAGCCCAAGCCGCGGACGATGCCGTCGGCGACGGCCTGCAGGGTGTCGGCGAGACTGCGCGCGGTGTTGAGATCCGCCACGACCTGATGCAGCTGACGCAGGGTCGCGAGACGGACGTACGGCTCCGACTCGGTGTCCATGCCCCTCCCCACGCCTTCGACAGCGACTCCTAGGTGGTGCGGTTCCGATCCTCGTCCCGGCTGTGCACGGTGTAATTCACAGTCTTCCAATTACACCGCAACTGAATCACAGCGAGCTGTCCGTTCGGTACACAGGGTCAACGATTCCTGCTGCTTGTGACTCAAGTCACACCATCATGTAGTCACTTGAGCACGGACCGTAGAACCCCGCTCCCGGAACGGGCGGTCCTAGGACCCGCTCGTCCGCCGGCTGCGACCGAAGCCCGATGCCCGCCTCCCCCGCCGACCCGTACCGTGAAGAGCGTGCTTCGAACTCCACCGGAACGGCATCCTGGGACCACCATGGGTCAGACCGTCTCCACCGACGACTTCCGCGCCGCCATGACCCGCCTCGCCGCGGGTGTGGTCCTCATCACCGCGTACGACCCCGACGACGGGCCGCGCGGCGAGGATGTCGGCATGACCGCCACCGCCTTCATGTCGGTGTCCCTCGAACCACCGCTGGTGCTGGTGAGCGTACGCGTCGGCTCACGGATGGACGAACTGCTCGAACGCCAGCCGCGCTGGGCGGTGTCGGTGCTCAGCGAGAGCCAGCGGCACATCGCCGGCCGGTTCGCGATGCGCGGCCGGATCAGCGACCGGCTGCTGTTCGAGGACGTGGCCTACTACCGGGGCGAGCAGACGAACGCGCCGATCCTGGGCGGGGCGCTGGCGATACTCGAGTGCGAGACCGAGCAGCTGGTGACGGCCGGTGATCACACCCTGGTCGTCGGCCGGGTCCTGACGGCGCGCACACCGAGCGCCGAGGGCGGGCCGCTGACGTACTTCCGGGGCCGATACCGCTATCTGAGCTGACGGCGGACCGGCCGGGCACGAGCCGAAGAAACGATTCGGCTTCAGTCCCAGCCGCCTCCGCTACGACCTCGCTTGGTCTGGCTGCGCTGCTTCTTCACCCGCAGCCGGCGCTCATTGATGCCGCGCGGGATCTTCGTCGGGCGGCGGGCCTTCGGCGGCGGGGCGGTGGCCTGGGCGAGGATCGCCGTCAAGCGCGTCACGGCGGCCTCCCGGTTGCGCCACTGGGAGCGGTGCTCGGAGGCCTTCACGGTCAGCACGCCGTCAGCGGTCAGCCGGCCGGCCAGCCGCTCCAGGGCGCGCTCCTTCCACACCGGCGGCAGCGACTCGGTGGCCGCCAGGTCGAAGCGCAACTCCACCTGGCTGTCACTGGTGTTCACATGCTGTCCACCGGGGCCGGACGACCTGGAGAAACGCCAGACCAGCTCGGCCTCCGGCACGGAGACCGAACCACGGATGATCAAAGGTCCGGACATACCTCCATGATCCCGCTTCCCGGCCGCCACGTCACGGGAATTTCGGCGGTGAAAGGCACTCGGGGGGCACTCGGAGACGCCCGGACGGCACCGCGGAGCAAGCTCGCCCCGCCGCGAGGGAACCACCGCGTCCCCGGTCCGCGTTCTGACGAATGACGGTACTTTCGTCGGCAACACCTACGACCACAAAAGGGGACTTCCCATGGCGGTAAGCCTGTCCAAGGGCGGCAACGTCTCACTCACCAAAGAGGCGCCCGGCCTGACGGCCGTGACGGTCGGCCTCGGCTGGGACGTCCGGACGACCACCGGCACGGACTTCGACCTCGACGCGAGCGCCATCGCCGTCAACGCCACCGGGAAGGTCTACTCGGACGGCCACTTCGTCTTCTTCAACAACAAGCAGAGCCCCGACCAGACCATCGTGCACACCGGTGACAACCGCACCGGCGAGGGCGAGGGCGACGACGAGCAGATCAACGTCAACCTCGCGGCCCTGCCGGCCGACGTCGACAAGATCGTCTTCCCGGTCTCCATCTACGACGCCGAGGCCCGCAGCCAGAACTTCGGCCAGGTCCGCAACGCCTACATCCGCATCATCAACCAGGCCGGCGGCGCCGAGATCGCCCGCTACGACCTGAGCGAGGACGCCGCCGTCGAGACCGCCATGGTCTTCGGCGAGCTGTACCGCAACGGCGCGGAGTGGAAGTTCCGCGCGGTCGGCCAGGGCTACGCGTCCGGCCTGGTAGGTATCGCCACCGACTTCGGCGTCACCCTCTGAGCCTTCCGGGGCCACCGGCCCGCTGACGGCCCCCGCTCCCGAGGTCCTCGGAGCGGGGGCCGTCCGCTTCCCCCGCCGCTCCCCTCTTCCCCCGCCCCCGCTTCCCCCGCCCGGCCCGCGTGCATGCCCGCTGCCGCCTCCCGGCGCGGCCCCGCCACGCCGTCTGGCAGCATCACCCGGGTGATCGACCTCGGATACGCCCTGTCCCGCCGCTTTCCCGACCCGCCGCAGACCGACTACCGGCGGGCCGACGTGCGGGCGCTGCGGCACGACCTGTTCTCCGGGGACGTCTATCTGGCCGAGGGCGAGCGGGAACTGTCCACAGCCTGGGGATGGGTGCCGGTGCTGGACTTCGCCTGGGCGCTGTGCGACATCGTGGAGCGGCTGGACAGCGATCCGCGCGGCAGCAGGGCGTCCCGCCCCCAGCACGCCGAGTTCGACTTCACCGAGTCCACCGACCGGCTCCGCTTCGTACGGCGCTTCGGGCATGTCGACGTGATCGCCGACTGGCTGCCGCCGGACGAGGCGCGGCTCACCCTGCACCACGGCGAGCTGCGCCGCGAGGCCCGCGATTTCCTGCACGATCTCACCGCCGACCTCACCGACCTGCACGAGGGCCTGGACGGCAATGCGGTGATCTGGGACCTGCTGGCCCGCTTCCCGCGGCTGTGAGGCCGCTCCCGGGGCCGGCCGGGTCCCGCCGCCGACCGTGTTCGCCCAGAGCGAACACCGGCGGCGAACACCGACGGCGGACCCCGTGGCGGACCGAGCGCGGACCCGGCGCGGACCCGGCAGCGGCGGCCCACCCGCGGGCCGCACACCGCCCGCGACACCGCCCGCGACACCGTCCACGACCCGCCCGCGACCCCGCCACACGCCGGGCGGAGCGCTGATGAGACACCCGCTTGGGAACTCCTTTACGCTCCCGGAGAGTTCTCAAAGCGCAATCGAACCCCGTCGAGGAGAGACCCGCCATGGCCCTGTGGGACCGCTTCAAGGAATCCGCCCAAGGCATGCAGACCCAGCTCACCGCCAAGAAGAACGATCTCAAGAGCGGCGCCTTCCGCGACGCCAGCATGGCCATGTGCGCCCTGGTGGCCGCCGCCGACGGCACGGTGGACCCCGCCGAGCGGCAGCGCGTCGCCACCTTGATCGGCAGCAACGACGTCCTGCAGAATTTCCCGGCCCTGGACCTCCAGCGCCGCTTCGACGACTACCTGAACAAGCTCACCGCCGACTTCGACTTCGGCAAGGTGGCGATCCTGCAGGAGATCGCCAAGGCGAAGAAGAAGCCCACCGAGGCGCGGGCCGTGATCCAGATCGGTATCGTCATCGGCGGCGCGGACGGCAATTTCGACAAGTCCGAGCAGGCAGTGGTGCGCGAGGCGTGCTTCGCGGTGGGCCTGAACCCCGCGGAGTTCGACCTGTGAGCCCTTTGATTCCTTGAGCGGTGTGTCCGGAGGGGCCGTCCGATGCAGGACGACGACGAAATACCTGCACTGGCGCTCTACCAGGTGCTGCGCGCCCGCGGCACGGCCGCCTCGGAGGCGGAGCTGGGCAAGGCCGCCGGTCTGGACCGGGATCAGGCCGAGCGCGGCCGGCGGCGGCTGCAGCGGCTCGGCCTGATCCGGTTCGAGGACGACGTCCTCGAACCGGTGGACCCGGACACCGCGCTGACCCGGACGATGAGCGCCTACCGCGCCAGCGTCGCCGAGCAGCTGCGCACCTCGACCGACCTGCAGGAGCTGACCGACTCGCTGCTCACCGTCTACCGCCCGGCGGTCGCCCGGGAGGCGTCCCTGGTCGAGGTGGAGTACCTCACCGAGCGGCGGAAGAAGGACCGGCTGCTGCGCGAGCTGGACAGTACGGTCCGGCACACCTCCGACTCGATCCACCCCGGTCCGGTGGCGGCGCCGGTCGCCGTCCTGGACGCGTCGGCGCGCCAGGACGAGGCGATGATCCGCCGGGGCGTCCGCAACCGGACGATCTACTCGCAGTCCGCGGTCCAGGTGCCGGCGTTCAACCGTCACCTGCGGGACCTGTCGGCCGTGGGCGTTGAGGTGCGGCTGATCGACCACGCGCCCTACGACCTGATCATCTACGACGGGCAGGTGGCCGTCTTCCGGGGCGGTCCGCTGGTGCCCGGCGGCGCCCCCACCGCGATCGTCGTCCGCGGTTCGGCCCTGATCGAGGGCCAGACCGCGGTGTTCGAGGACTTGTGGCTGCGCGCGGTGCCCTACGTACGGGACGCGCCCACCGGCGCCGAGACCGAACTGACCTCGCAGGAGCAGGTGGTGATCCGGCTGCTGGCCGGCGGGCTGAGCGACGATCAGATCGCGCGCCGGCTGGGCGTGAGCCGGCGTACCGTCCAGCGCGCGGTGACCAAGTTGATGGAGCGCCTCGGCGCGAGCAGCCGCTTCGAGGCCGGCCTCAAGCTCGCCCAGGACCCCGAGTTCGCCCGGTCCCGCGGAAAGATGGTGTGAGCGGGGCGACAGGGGCGGCCGTCTCGTCGCTCCGGGTGGGTGGGGACCGACGGGCCGTGCCGGTCCCCACCCTCCGCCGAATGGCTCCCCCCCGGGAAACCGGGCGAGCGTGCCGGTTGCTGCCATCGGCGGAACCCGAGCGCGGCGACTCGGGGGAGCCGCGTCCGGGCGCACCTCGCGGTGCTGCGGCATCCCCCGTCAGATGACTGCCACCTGCGTTTCTGCCGCTCCAGATAAGTACCGGACAACGTCCCCCGCCGACTAGCGGGTTTCCTTCCGGCCGGGGCTTCACCGGCTGCCGAACAGCCTCGCGAGCTGCGGGTTTTCCACGGCCGGGCGACCGCTGTCCAAAAAGCGACACGTCCCGATCTGGACACGCGGTCCGCCCGGGCGGCCCCCCGGCCACGCGTGGGTGACGATCGGGCGCCGCGCTCGTTGGCGTCGGTGACGCCCCGTCGGATCCCGGGTGCGGACAGGGTTGACGGGACATGACAACGGTGTCTCAATGGTCCGAACCAGCCCGCATCCCGGAGGGTAGGTGGCCCGTGCGGACGTCATGGCTGTTGTCCTTGCTGCTGGCAGGCGGGCTGCTGGCCGTGAGCGCGCCGGGGGCCGCCGCCGCCCGGCCCGGAGAAGACGCCGGCTCCGCGCGCGCCGCCGTCACCGGCCCCGTGTGCGCGCTGTACTGCGACACCCGTGACCCGTCGCTGGCCGCGCAGGAGACCTTCCCGGTGCCGACCGTGAACGACAACGGCCGGCTCGTGGAACTGCATGTTTCCGACACCGACGGCATGGCGTGGGCCAGTGTCGACAACGGGCGGCCCGA
Organism: Streptomyces sp. DvalAA-14; assembly: GCF_900091855.1. Taxonomy (GTDB): domain Bacteria; phylum Actinomycetota; class Actinomycetes; order Streptomycetales; family Streptomycetaceae; genus Actinacidiphila. The sequence continues at coordinate 12,121 of NZ_FMCH01000155.1, read as the reverse complement.
CGACTCGGTGTGGATCGACCGCTCCTGGGACGGCGGTTCCACCTGGGACGGACTGCTGGGCAAGGCGAGCATCCCGTCCACCTGGACCGGCACCCGCACCCTCATGTACAACCTCTACGACCCGGCCAACCACCGCCGCGCCGTGCTGCGCGCCTGCGCTGACGCGCAGGGCGTGGCCTGTACGAGCTGGGCCCACCGGGACGTCTGCGCGGCCCGCTGCGACGGCGCGGACCCCGCTACGGGCACCGGCGACGTCCAGCCGGTGCCGTCGGCCACCCTGGCCGGCCGGACGTTCGCCCTGCACATCGACGACGCCGGCATGGCCTGGGCGACCCTTTCCGGCGGCGCCGCGGGCGACGAGATCTGGCTCGACCGGTCCTGGGACGGCGGCAGCAGCTGGCCCGACGGCTCTTCCGAGGGCCGCACCGCCGTGCCCGCCGGGGCCACCGCCACCCGCACCGTGAAGATCAACACCGACGATGCGCTCGGCCGCCTGTACGGCGGCGCAGTCCGCGCGTGCGGTCGGGCCGTGGCGGGCCAGAACGGCAGCTGTACGGCGTGGGCGAGGCCACCCGCCCCCCGCGACGCCGTCGCGGCCGACGCGCTGATGTACTCCTACGACCCGAACACCGCGTACTGGCCGTCCAGTTGGTGGAACTCCGCGGTCGCCCTGGCCACCGTGATCGACTACATGCGCCAGACCGGTGACACCCGCTGGCTGTGGACGGTCGGCCGTACCTTCGACATCGACAAGGCCGCCTTCCCGGCCGGCGCCCGCAGTTCGGACCCGATCGAGGGCGACTTCATCAGCCGGTCGACGGACGACTCCGAGTGGTGGGCGCTCACCTGGATCGACGCCTACGACCTGACGCACGACAGCCGCTACCTCAACGAGGCGGTGACGATCGCCGACTACGTCTACGGCCTGTGGGACACCAGTACCTGCGGCGGCGGAGTCTGGTGGGACCGCGAGCGCACGTACAAGAACGCGGTGACCAACGCCCTGTTCGTACGGCTCACCGCCGAACTCCACAACCGCATCCCGTCGGACACCGCCTGGCTCAGCCGGGCGACCACCGCGTGGCGCTGGTTCACCGGCAGCGGTCTGATCGACAGCGCCGGCCTGGTGAACGACGGACTCACCTCGGCGTGCGCCAACAACGGCCAGCAGGTGTGGAGTTACAACCAGGGCCTGGCGATCGGCGCCGGCGTCGAGATCTGGCGGGCCACCGGCGACAGCACCGCCCTCGCCACCGCCCGCCGGCTGGCCGACGCGGCCACCGGCTCGCCCGTCCTGGTCACCAACGGCGTGCTGACCGAATCCTGCGACGCCCTGTCGGCGAGCTGCGACGACAACGCGGAACAGTTCAAGGGCGTCTTCATGCGCTATCTGCAGGACCTGGACCGGGTCACCGGCGATGCCTACGGCGCCTTCGCCGGCGCCCAGGCCGCCGCCATCTGGTCCGCCGACCGCACGTCCCTCAACCAGCTCGGCGAGCGCTGGTCCGGCCAGGGCACCGCCCAGCACCCGGACACCGCGGACTGGCGCACCCAGGCGTCCGCGCTCAGCGCCCTGCTGGCGGCCGGCTGAGGATGCGGCCGGCCCGCGGGTGCGGCTGCCCGGCCGCGCGCGGGACGAGAGCGTCGGCCGCCCCGTCCCGGGGGCACGGACCGGTTCCGATGGCCTGCCGAGGGTCGCGGAAGTACGCCTCCTGGAACCCGCGGAGCAGTAATGTGCGTCGACGCCTACGACGCGCGTGGATGCGCGGCGACGGCTCCCCGCCCCGGACGGACGCACCGGCGAACGTGCGCGCGGACGTACCGGAGTTGGGACGAGGGCCGTCGGGGGTCCGCGAGGGGGACGGCACACGATGGACGACAACGACGGCTCCGGAAGACCCGCGAGCGGCGGGCCGGGCGACAACGGCGCGGAGGGCGCCGCGCCTTGGGTGGTCCCCGGCTACCGCCATGAGCGGGAGCTGGGCGCGGGCGCCTCGGGGCTCGTGGTACTGGCCCGGCACGAGGCGACGGGCACGCCGGTGGCCATCAAGTACCTGGCCGGGAAGTTCGGCCGGGACGAAGGCTTCCGGCAGGCGTTCCGCGGCGAGGCCCAGTTATTGGGCGGCCTCGACTCCCCCTATATCGCCCGCTTCTACGAGTACGTCGAGGACGGCCCGGACGCGGCCATCGTGATGGAGCTGGTCGACGGCATCGCGCTGAGCACGCTGCTGCGCCAGGAAGGCGCCACCGACCCGGAACCCGCCCTCGCCGTCCTGAAGGGCTCGCTGCTGGGCCTGGCCGCCGCGCACGCGTCCGGCGTCGTCCACCGCGACTACAAGCCCGCGAACGTCCTGGTCGCCACCGACGGCGTGTCCAAACTGGTGGACTTCGGCATCGCGGTACGCAGCGGCGAAAGCGCCGGGGTCGCGGGCACACCCTCGTACATGGCCCCGGAGCAGTGGGCGGGCGGTCCCGCCACCCCGGCCACCGATGTCTACGCGGCCACCGCCACCTTCTTCGAGTGCCTGACCGGCACCAAGCCGTATCCCGGCTCGACCCTGTTCGAACTCGCCGTCCAGCACGCCGAAGCACCGATCCCCAACGAGCAAGTACCAGAACCGGTACGCCCGTTGATCCGCCGCGGCCTGGCCAAGACCCCGCCCGAACGCCCGCAGAGCGCGGCCGAGTTCGTCGCCGAACTGCAGGCGGTCGCCACCGCGGCGTACGGCGAGGACTGGGAGGAACGCGGGCAGCGCAAACTCGCCGCCCTGGTGGCCCTGTTGCCGCTGCTGCTGCCCTTCGGCGCCGGCACCGCCTCGGGAACGACCGCCTTGGCGCACACCCGGCTGGGCCCGGGAGCGGGCGGCGGAGCCGAGGTCGGGGCCTTCGCGGGCGCGGTGTCGGCCCGCGGCGCCCTTCGCGGAACCCGCTTGGGCCGGCGCGGCAAACTGCTGGTCGGGGCGGTGGTCGGCGTCCTGCTCGCGTCCGGGCTGGTGGCCACGGCAGTGGCGTCCGGCGGCCGCGGCCCCGCACCGCCGCGGCCGCCGCGACGCCCTCCGCGCTGACCTCGCTGATCTCGGGGACGCCCGTCGCGGTCACCACCGCGCCGTCGACCGGCGGTTCGCCGTCGGTGTCGGCCTCGGCGTCCGGGTCGGCGTCCGCGTCCGCGTCCGCCGGTGCTTCTGCTTCTGCTTCTGCTTCGGTGAGCGCCTCGACGACCGGCCCGGCGACGACGGGCGCCACCACGACGGGGCCCGGCGCCCCCGCCGGGCCCGGGGGGACCGCGGGCGGCACGGCCGGTGGAACCTCGGGCGGCGCAAGCGCCGGCGGTACGGGCGGCGGTGGTCCCACGGCGACCGGCACGGCCACCTCGCCGACCGGGACGACCCCGCCGCCGCCGACGACGAACCCGCCCCCACCGCCGCCCACCCTGGATGTGCTCTCCGTGTCCATCAGCGGCTTCGGGTGCAGCAAGAGCCTCAGCTACACCACCGTGGCGACGGTGACCGTGCAGACCGACGGCGCCGCGACCGGCACCCTGCTGCTGTCCTGGTACCACGGCAACAGCAGGACACCGCAGACCTCCACGACGGTGGCGACCGAGTCGGTGCCGCTCACCAAGGGCCAGACGTCCTTCTCGGGCCAGTACTCGCACTACTACGGCGGTGACGACACCACGGCCGACTGGGGTCTGACCGTCTCCACGAAGCCGCCCGCGGACTCCGGGAACGGCTCCTTCCAGGTGACTCCGCGCTGCGGCGCGATCATCACCTGACCCGACCGTCCGCCAGGGAAGACACCCATGCCGCCCATGCCGCCCACACCGAACGACGACGACCCCCGCCTGCGCTTCTCCCGGCAGCCCGCGCGCCCGCCGAGCCCGGATCAGCCCGCCCCGCCCCCAGCGCCCGACGAAGCGACCGTCCGGTTCGGGACCACCGGCCCCATCGCCGGCTCCTCGGCCGACCGCGCCGCCGGGACACCGGAGACCACCGTCCGACTGGGCGGCGCCGCGGGCAGCGGTGATCCGGACGCCGGCACCGTGCTCGACCCGGACGTGTGGCCCAGCCAGGCCCCGTACGGCGCCGCACCGGCCGCGGGCGCCTCCGCCGCGGGCGCCTCTGCCGCGGGCGCCCCCTCCGTGGGCGCGACGGCCAGCACCGGCGGTCTGCGTCGCTTCGGACCGGGCGTGCCGGGCCCCGACACCTCCGCCGGGACCGCGCACACCGCCGCCGTCTGGCACGGCACCGTACGGCCGGGCGAGCCGGTCCTGTCGCCCGGCGGGGGCAAGGGCCGGGGACGGCGGGCGCTGCGCGGCTGGCTGCTGCCGGTCGTGGTGCTGCTCGCGGTACTGGCGTTCCTGGCCTGGCAGCGCTTCCCGGCGTCGGTACGGGTGGACGGCGTGGCGGTCCGCGACAGCGCCGCGGTCCAGGGCTGCCACAGCACGGCCGAGGTCATCGGAACCCTGCGCACCAGCGGCGGCGCCGGAACGGTCCGCTACCGGTGGCGGCGCAGCGACGGCACGGTGTCCGACGAGCTGAAGCAGCACGTGGCGAAGGGCCACCGCAGCACCGACGTGACCCTGCTCTGGACGTTCGACGGCCCCGGCTCGCTCACCGCGACCGCCACCCTCGAGGTGCTCGGGCCGCAGCAGCGGTCGGCGTCCGCCACCTTCCCGTACCGCTGCGACTGACCTCACGGCCGGCGGACACGGCGCGGCCGACCGGGCGGGCTGGCGCGTCGGCCGACGGGGGCGCCGTGGGCGGGGCTACAGGAGGTGCAGCTGCTCGGGAGACAGGCCGGCGGCGTCCTCGATCTCCCGCGGGTCGGCGCCCTGCGCCAGGGCGGCCGCGACCTCGGCCCGCAGATCGTCGGCGGCGGCGCGCCGCGCACCCTCGGCTTCCTCGTAGCGCTGGGCTGCGAGTTCGACTTTCGCTGTGTCCACCCGCCCATAGTGCCACCCGGGCGGCGGCCGTCCGGGCAGCGGACGGCGTGGCGCCCGCGCGTCATCAGCGGTTGCGGCAAGGACCGACGAGCGTAGATTTGTGGCGTCGGGCCCCTCGGAGTTCGACGAAAGCATCACTCGAAACCGTCACCCGAAACCGTTACCGGCATTGGCGTGTGCCACTGACGGGGCGGTACGGCCCCGAGAGGTTCCCTATGAGGCTGCTGATCGTGGGTGCCGGCGCCACGGGCGGTTTCTTCGGAGTGAAACTCGCACGAGCCGGCCGGGACGTCACCTTTCTCGTCCACCCCGAGCGGGTCGCGGATCTGCGGAAGAACGGGCTGCGCCTCACCGGAATTCTCGGCGACGAGCGGATCGATCCGCAATTGACGACGGCCGCCGATCTCGACAGCCCCTACGACGTGATTCTGCTGGCGGTAAAAGCCACCGCATTGGCCCAGTCCATGGACGACATCGCACCGGCGGTCGGCCCGGACACCGCGATCCTGCCGATCCTGAACGGGATCAGCCACCTCGATCAGCTCAATGACCGATTCGGCAAGGACAAGGTACTGGGCGGCGTGGCCGTACTGGCCACGTCCGCCGAGCGGGCGGGCGAGATCAACGTCCTCACCTCCGACGCGAAACTGACCGCCGGCGATCAGGACGGCGCCAGCACGCCCCGTACGGAGCGGGTGCGGGAATTGTTCGGCGGCGCGGGATTCGAATTCGCCGTCACCGACGCCATCCTGGCCGCGATGTGGAGCAAATGGGTCTTCATCGCCAGCACGACCGCGGTCACCTGCCTCATGCGCGGCACCATCGGCGACGTCAACTCCGTCCCCGGCGGATTCGCCTGGAGCCGATCCGTTCTCGCCGAGGCGGCCGCCGTCGCGGAAGCCGCTAATTTCCCCGTCGGCAAAGCGGAATTCATGTCCTACCAGGCCACCCTCACCGAGCCCGGCTCGTCCTATGCGCCGTCCTTCTACCGTGACCTGGTGAAAGGCCGCCCGATCGAGGTCGAACACGTCCTGGGCGATTTCAGCAGGCGCGCGGCGGCTCTTGCCGTCGGCACGCCTTTCCTGGACCTGGCGACGATGAATCTGCGGGTGTACGAGCAGCGCCGGGAGCAGTCCCGGCGCTGACCGGAGGGGGCAGCGCCGGGTGGGCCCGGAGCACAAGGGGTCCCCCCTCCATCGCCGGCCTTCCGCCGGCGGCCGTTACCCGTGCCCCTGCGCGGCCCGGACCGCAACAAGCCCCCACCGTTGTCGACTTCCCCTCGGTGGCCGGTTGCCCGCGCAGTTCCGCCCCCAGACTCCGTCCGGAGGTACCCCCAGCGCCCCTGCGGGGCCCGGACCGTCCGCAGGTCCGCTCCTAGACTCCGGCCGGCGGCTTCGTCCGCAACAAGCCCCCACCATCGCCGACTTCCCCCCGGTGGCCGGTTGCCCGCGCAGTTCCTCGCGCCTCTACGGGGCCCGGACCACCCGCAGGTCCGCCCCCAGACTCCGGCCGGGAGTACCCCGGACACCCCCCCGAGCCACCGGCGGCCGCACAGGCCATCACCCGCACCGGCTGATTGCGCGACTGTCGCGGCCGCCGCTCGGAGGGCGGCGGGCTCGGCGGTGGCCTGGCCGGCCGCACCCGGCCAATGGTCGGGCTTCCGCGCCCCGGATCGGCGGATGACGCCCGGGATCGTGTGTCCGCGCGTCACCGACAACGCGTCACGTGCCGCGGGGACGTGATCAAGGCCACACAACCGCCCCGCGGGCCGCTTCGTCACGAGTGCCATCGGAACTCTCCGCGTCACGGCGCGGAAAGTCGTGCGCGGCAAGAAAGTTGAGGGCACGTGAGGATACGCGGACGGATAGGAATCAAGACGGTGTCAACCGGCCCGCTGGCCAGGGTGGTCGGGGTGGCCGTGCTGGCGGCGGGCTCGCTGCTGGCGGCCGGTGTCGGGTCGTCCTCGGCGGTGGCCGACGGGCCGTCACCCGCGGCGCCGCCCGCGGGCACCGCGCTGGCGACGGGGACGGCCAACTCCGGGGAGAGCGTGGCCCGGGTGCGCCAGGAGGTGACCAGCGGGACGCTGCTGGCGCACCACGGCGTTCGCGAGGTCTGCCCGCGCTGCGACGCGCGGATCGTCACCGAGAGCGCTGGCAAGGACACCCCGCTGCGGTCGGCCGCGCCGGCCGGTTACGGCCCCGCCGACCTGCAGGCGGCGTTCGGGCTGCCGGCCGCGTCCAGCAGTACCCGGACCATCGCGATCATCGACGCCGGCGTCTACCCGACGCTGGCGAAGGACCTGGCCACGTACCGCAAGACGTTCGGGCTGCCCGCCTGCACCACCGCCTCCGGCTGTCTGACGCTGGAGAACTACACCGGCGGCAGGCAGCCGGCCCCGCAGAAGGGCGCGCAGGGCGCGTACCTCGAGGAGGAGGTGGCCGTCGAGACCGCGCTCGACGTCGACATGGCGTCCGCGGCCTGCCCGTCCTGCCATCTGCTGGAGATCTCCGTCCCCTGGCAGGACGCCCAGGACGACAACGACGTCTCCACCAGCGACTTCGCCACCGCCGTGAACACCGCGGTGGCCGCCAAGGCGTCGGCGATCAGCATGAGTTACGGCTACAGCGCGGATGTCCAGAACACGCACGGCACCAGCCTGACCGCCCTGCACCACCAGGGCGTCGCGATCACCGCGTCCACCGGCGACTCCGGTTTCAACGGCGGGATCCACCAGTCCTGGCCGTCCGACCTGCCGTCGGTGATCAGCGTGGGCGGCATCACCCTGCCCACCACCGGCGCGGCGAGCGCCTGGTACGCCGCCGGCAGTGGCTGCGAGACCGCTTTCCGTGCCGCCACCGGCCAGCCGGCCGCCGTCACCGCGGCCTGCGGCGGGCACCGCGCGGCCGCCGACATCTCCGCCGTCGCCGACCCCGCGACCGGCGTCGCGGTCCGCGACACGTACGCGCCGAGCAGCGGCGAGCCCAACAACTGGATCGTGGTCGGCGGCACCAGCGCGTCCGCGCCCTACGTGGCCGGGCTGTTCGCCCGCGCCGGGCACCTGTCCGGCGTCGACGGCCCGAAGAGCCTCTACAGCGCGCCGAACACCGACTTCACGGACATCACGAGCGGCAACAACGAGTCGTACCACCAGTGCGCTTCCTACCCGGGCGTCAGTGCCTCGCTGTGCACCGCGGGACCGGGCTGGGACGGGCCGACCGGCCTCGGCGTCCCGCACGGCCTCGGCGCGTTCTGACCCGGCCGGCCCGGCGACCTGGGCCGGCCCCCGTATCGACCAGACCTGTTTCGTGTCACGGAGAGGAATTCCCATGCGTCGTACGACTCGCGCCGCGGCGGTCGGCGCGGCAGCAGCCGCGCTCCTGCTGAGCGGCACGGCGGTGGCCAGTGCCACCATCGGCAAGGCGTCCCCCGGCAGCGTCTCCGCCAACGCCTCCACCAGTAAGGCGTCCTCCGCCGCCGCCCGCCCCTGCGGTGTCGACGACATCGCGTTCTACTTCGGCGGCTTCAGCGAGGGCACCGGCCATCGCAGCTTCGATCTGACCCTGCTGGCCCACGACGGCATCACCTGCACCCTCAAGGACACCCCGCTGGTGACGGTGGCCGGCCCGCCGGACCAGACGAAGCCGATCCCGCTGACGGTCAACGGCCGCGGCGGCACCCTGGTGCTGCGGCCCGACTCGCCGCTGCACGCCACCGTGCAGTACAGCATCCCGGACCTGCCCGACGACAAGCTGCAGGTCAGCTCGCTGACGCTGGCGATGCCCGACCACACCTCCCGCAGCACGTACTTCGGCGTCCCCGGCCCCGTCGACATCTACGACGGAGGCATCTCGATCACCTCCTGGACGACCGGAATCGGTCTGGGCGAGGGCGAGGAGGCCTTCTAGCAGCCTTGAGGAAGCCCCTGCGGGGCGCCCACCCCGCCCGGGCCGTCCCCGGTCGACCGGACCGGCCGTCCGCAGTGCGTGCGGGCGCCGGTCCGGCCCCGTCCGTTCACGCGGGCGAGCCGGGCAGGACCCGCACCGGCCAGTCCACCTCGATGTCCGACAGCACGTTGAAGTAGTTGGTGAGCACGTTCAGCGCGACGTGCCCCACGACCTCGGCGATCTCCTCGTCGCTGGCTCCCGCCTGCCGCGCGGCGTCCAGCGCCCCGGATCCGACGCGCCCCCGGTCGCGTACCACCGCTCGGGCGAGGGCGAGCAGCGCGGCGGTGTGCGGATCGTCCGACGTGGCCCGGCGGGCCAGCTCGAGTTCCGTGGCCGGCAGTTTCAGCAGGTGCCCGCCGACGTAGGTGTGCGCGGACAGGCAGTACGAGCAGCCGTTGGACTCGGCGACGGTGAGCGCCAGCCGTTCCCGGACACCGGCGGCGAGGCTACCGGTGGCCAGCGCTCCGCTCAGGGCGAGGTAACCCCGCAGCAGGGCCGGGCTGTTGGCCATGGCCCGGACCATGTTGGGGGTCCCGCCCAGTGCCTTGCCGGCTGCGGCGAGCTGGGTCGCGGCCTCGCCGGTGGCGGTGTCGGGGTCGATGACAGGGAGGTTGGACATGGTGGGCTCCAGGTTCGGGTTCGGGTTCGGGTTCGGGTTCGCGTTCGATGCGGTCCGGCTTGGGGGCCGGGTCGGCGCCGGTCGGGGGGTTCGATCCCCCGGGTGTCGGCAGCGAGCCAGCAACGGGTGGCGCACCAGCCGGTCCACGTATGCGCAGGTCACGGCGGGTCGCCAGATCAGTAGAACGCCGTCGGCGGCCCGCTTCCAGACCCGCTGGACCATCTCCTGCGTTCGCATGAGAAAACGGTGCGCCCGTGCCCGCCCTCGCCCGGTGAGTGCCTCCGGTGTTCCGGTGAACGGCCGATCCGCGCGGGAGCCCCGCCGCGTTCTCCTGATGCCTGTCAACGAACGAAGCCCAGCGTCGCGGCGGCTGCCGCAACCGGTGGGCATCATCAGCACAGGAGATCAGCCATGAAGTCGATCAAGCCGGCCAAGTCAGCGAAGTCAGCGAAGTCAGCGCAAGCAGCGACGTCAGCGAAGTCAGCGAAGTCAGCGACGAAGAAGTGGGCCCTGTCGGCAGCGGCCGCCGCGGGCGCCGCGGCGCTGCTGTCCGGAGTGCTCGTCACCACGGCGTCCGCGCACGACTCGGCGCCCGGCTCCGCCCCGGCGGTGGCCCGGCAGCAGGCCAAGCCGACCGTCGTCCTCGTCCACGGCGCCTTCGAGGACACCTCGGGCTGGAGCGGCGTGACCAGCAGGCTCCAGCGGGCCGGCTATCCGGTGGTCGTCCCGGCCGTACCGCTGCGCGGGGTGGCCTCCGACGCCACCTACCTGGAGAACCTGCTCAAGACGATCCCGGGCCCGCTGGTCCTGGCCGGCCACTCCTACGGCGGCGCGCTCATCGGTGAGGTGGCGGCGCACAACTCGAACGTCAAGGCGCTGGTCTACGCGGCCGCGTTCATCCCGCAGGCCGGCGAGACGATCGGCGCGCTGAACGCCCAGTTCCCCGGCAGCCTGCTCGGTCCCGACACCTCCTACACCGTCGACAACGGCAACGGCAGCGACCTGTACATCAAGGCCTCGTCCTTCCGTGACGTGTTCGCCGCGGACCGCCCCGCCGCGCAGGCCGCCGTGACCGCTGCCGGGCAACGCCCCATCGACGCCTCCGCCTTCACCGAGACGATCACCGGCGCCGCCCCGGCGGACATCCCCAAGTACGCCATCGTGGCCGATCAGGACCACGCCATCGCGCCCGCCGCCGAGCAGTTCGAGGCCACGCGGGCCGGCGCCACCGTCTACCACGTCCGTTCCTCGCACGACGTGGCCGTCTCCCACCCCGGCACCGTCACCTCCGTCATCGAACGTGCCGCGACCCAGCTCCGCTGATGAGCGCTCCCGCCGCCGGCCCCGCGCCCCTCAGCGCGGCGCCGGCGGCCCGGCGCCAGGCCCTTCGGCGCCAAGTCCTTCGGCGCCAGGATGCTCGGCGCGGGGGTGCTCGGTGCCAAAGCCTTCGGTGCCCCGCCGCAGGACGAGCTTCGCGAGCTGCACCCGGGAATGCACGTCCAACTTGCTGAAGGCCGCCTGGAGATGCGTGCTGACCGTGCTCGGCGCGAGGACGAGTTCCGCCGCCGCCGAGCGGTTGCTGTGGCCGTCGGCGACGAGCAGGGCCACTCGTCGCTCCATCTCGGTGAGCGCTTCCCAGCCCCCTGCCGGGCGTTCCTGGGCCGCCGGCCAGCGGCGCCTGCGGACACCCGCCGCCTGCAGGATCCGCTGGACCCGGCTCGCGGCCGAGGACGCCCCGACCTCGGCGAAGACATCCCGTGCCTCGTCCAGGGCGGCGACCGCGGTCTGCCGGTCGCCGTCGGCGAGTTCCCGCCGGCCGAACTCCTCCAGGGCGTGTGCCAGCAGCAGTTTCCGCGGGGTCGGGCGCAGCATCTCCACCGCGGTGCCCAGGTCTCTGGCGGTACGTCCGCCGGCGATCAGCGCGGCGGCCTGGAGGCCGGCCGCCGCGGGCGCCCCGGCGGCCAGTTCGGCCAGCCGCTCGCCGGCCGCCCGCAGCAGCGCGGTGTCGTCCGCGCGCCGCGCCGAACAGGCCGCCTGTACCAGGAGCTGATCCGGCCAGGGCACCCACCCGGTGGCCTCGGACGCCGGCGCTCCCAGCAGCCGTACCAGCGCGGCGGCACCTCGCGGTCCGCCCTCGGCGTCGGTGAGCAGCGCACGGGCCACCGGCAGTGTCTCCCCGCGGGCCTCCACCGCCGACAGCTGGGTCCGTGCCTGTTCGCGGTCGCCACGCAGCAGCGCGACCTCCGCCAGGACGTGGCGCACATGCCGCTCGAAGGCGCGGTCGCCGACATCGTCCATCAGTCGCAGCGATCGCGCCGCGTGCCCGGCGGCTTCGTCGAGACGTCCCGCGCCCAGGCAGACCGACGCCCGTACCCAGGCCACCTGTGGGGCCTGCCAGAACTCGGGAACCGCGGGTCCCCCGGTGGTGCGTCCGACAGTTCGGCGAGGACTCCCTCGACGTCGTCCAACCGGGCCCGCGCCAGGAGGGCGCGCAGTTCGAGCTGTCCGGTGATGGGGGCGCCGGCCCGCCGGGCGATCGGGCGGCGGCTCCCGCGCCTCGGTGTAGGCGTGGTGCGCTGCCGCGTACCGGCCTTCGCGTTCGGCCTGGACGGC
>NZ_FMCH01000157.1 GCF_900091855.1 Streptomyces sp. DvalAA-14 | reverse complement strand
AACCCGCCGCGGCCACCACCGTCGATCGCCGACTCCACGCCGACGCGGGCTGGTCGCGCAGTTCCCCGCGCCCCCTGTAGGGCACCCCCCGCAGCAATCCAGTCGCCCAGCGGGGGCACCCGAATCCGCCCCGGGCCGGACACGCCCCACCAGGGGCGCGGGGAACTGCGCGCGCAACCACAACGCACCCGCAGGCAGGCGACGGGCGGGCGGGGGCGGGGTGGGTCGAGGCCGAGTGGGTGGGCCCGGGGGGTGGGGGGTCGGGGGGTGGAGGTCGGGGGTCGTGGGGGGTGAAGGCGGCGGTGAGGGCCGCCAGCGCGGCGGACACGTGCGGGAGGGCGACGGGGTCGGCGGCCGCCAGCGCGGCGCGCCGCTCGGTGTCGGTGGCGCCGTGCAGCGGCCCGGTGTCGATGCGGACGCGCGGCTCCAGCGGGTCGTCGCCGAAGCGCTGCGCGCCCAGCACGCGGCGGCCCAGCACGGTGGTCAGCCGCTCCTCCAGGGCCGCCGCCTTCATACCGGGGGCGCCGAGCATCGGGTACAGCTGGAAGCCGGCCTTCGGCGGCCGGCACACCGCACCGGCCGTGACGATCGACCGGTAGGCGGCGGCCGCGACCCGGGCGTGCAGCCGGGTGGCGGCGGCGCAGTGGTCGGTCACCTCGGCCGGCTCGGTGAGGACGTAGCCGGTGGCGGCGGCGACCGCGCCGGGCAGCACCGCCCGCAGGGCGGCCAGTACCTCGACCGCCCGCTGCCGCCAGCCGGCGCCGTGCCCGGTGCCGGGGAAGCGGGCGAGCGCGGCCGGCACGGAGGCCGGGACCAGGGTCGCGCCGAGGTCGGTGAGGACCACGGTGTGGTCGGGCAGCATCTCGGCCGGGCTCAGCAGCACCGTGTCGTGGTGGTGCAGGGTGTCGCTGTACGTCTCGTCCGAGATGATCAGCAGCCCCGCCTCGGCCGCCGCCTCGCAGGTCTCGTGCAGCAGCTCGGGCGCGGTGACCGTGCCGCTGGGGTCGTCCACCGCGGACAGCACCAGCAGCCGCGGGTCCGCGCCGTCCGCGCGGGCACGCCGTACCGTCTCCAGCAGCGTGAACGGGTCGGGGACGCCGCCGCCCTCGGCCGGAGTGGCGACGGTGTGGACGCGGCGGCCGAGCAGCCGGGCGACCGGGGCCTGCCAGGCGGCGGCCGGGCGGGCCAGTACGGGGTCGCCGTCGACCGAGGCCAGCAGCGCGAGCAGCAGCGGTTCCGCGCCGGGCGCGGCCAGCACATGGCCGGTGTCGGCGGCCAGGCCGCGGCGGGCCCAGTAGCCCTCGGCGGCGGCCAGCAGCGCGCAGTCGCCGCCGGGCGGCTGGTAGCCGGCCGAGGGATCGAGGTGGGCGTCCCAGTACGCGGGTACCGGCAGCCCCGGGTCGGGCCGCAGGTCGTACGGGAGGGTGAGCCGCATACCGCACCTCCGCTGCAGGGGGCCGCCGGCGAGGGCCCTGTAGGCCAGCTTCCCCCGGCGCGGGGGTTCCCGCAGCCCGAGCATGTCCGGACGGCGCTGCGTCAGCCGTGCAGCAGCGCGGGCAGTTTCCGCATGTCGTCGAAGACGGTGGTGCCGGGGCCTGCCAGCCAGGCCGCCGGGGTCAGACCGCCGCAGTAGCCGAAGGAGCGCATGCCCGCCGCGCGGGCCGCCTCGACGCCGTAGCGGCTGTCCTCGACGACCAGGCAGCGGGCCGGTTCGACGCCGAGGCTGCGGGCGGCGTACAGGAAGAGGTCCGGGGCGGGTTTGCCGCGGGGGACGTCGGCGGCGCTGAAGATCCGGCCGGCGAAGCGTTCGTGCAGCCCGGTGAGGCCGAGGGTGTGCCGCAGCCCCGCGTGGCTGGTGCCGGACGCCACGCAGGCGGGCAGGGTGAGCGCGTCCAGTGCGTCGACCACCCCGTCCACGGGGGCGAGTTCACGTTCGAAGGCCTCGCGGTACAGCCGCTGGTACGGCACGTCCCACCCGGCGGGCAGCGGATGGCCGAGGTGGCGTTCGATGTCCGCGGTCATGTCGGCGAAGGAGCGGCCCACGAACCGCTCGACGACTTCTTCCTCCGTCAGCGGCCAGCCCAGGCGCGCCAGCACCTGGACGTCGACCTTCACCGCGATCTTCTCGCTGTCGACGAGCACCCCGTCGCAGTCGAAGATCACCAGTCCCGCTTCGGGCCACTTTGTCCGCTCGTCCCACCCCGGGTTGCCGCTGTTCACCCGGGGAGCGTACTGCGGCGGAGTGCGGGGGCCGCCGGAGGGTAATCGGACGGTCATGACGTACCCCTGGAAAAGCTGGGACAAGGCGCTGTTCGCCCGGGTGGCGAAGCAGCACTGGCCGGGCGCCGAACCGGTGCTGCCCCGGTTGAGCCGGTCCGCCAACCACGGCCGGCTGTGGTTCGCGGTGGCGGCCGGCATGGCGGCCACCGGTGGGCGCAGCGGCCGGCGGGCCGCCGCGCGCGGCCTGGGCTCGATGGCGCTGGCCTCGCTGACCGCCAATACGGTCGGCAAGGGCGCGGTGCGGCGGACCCGGCCGATACTGGACGCCGTGCCGGTGATACGGCAGCTGCACCGCCAGCCGGTCACCTCGTCCTTCCCGTCCGGGCATTCCGCGTCGGCGGCGGCCTTCGTCGCGGGCGCCGCCATGGAGTCCAGCGCCTGGGGCACGGCGCTGGCACCGGTCGCGGCGAGCGTGGCCTTCTCCCGGATCTACACCGGTGTGCACTACCCCAGCGACGTGGTGGTGGGCTGCGCGCTGGGCGTGGGCGCGGCGCTGACCGTGCGCGCGCTGCTGCCGCCGACCTCCGAGCAGCCCGAGCCCGGCCCGTCGACGCGGGCGCCGGTGCTGGCGGAGGGCGAGGGGCTGCATGTCGTGGTCAACACCGCCTCGGGCCCGCCGCCGCTGCTGATGACCTCCGCCGAGCGGATCCGTACCGTGCTGCCGCAGGCCGAGGTCGTCGAGCGGACGGAGGACGACGACCTGGTGGAGCTGCTGGAGAAGGCGGCCCGCTCGGCGCTGGAGGGGGGCGGCGCGCTGGGGGTCTGCGGCGGCGACGGCACGGTGGGGCGGGCCGCCGAGATCGCGATGCGGCACGAGCTGCCGCTGGCGGTCTTTCCCGGCGGCACCCGCAACCATTTCGCGCTCGACCTCGGTTTCGAGTCGGTGGAGGACACCGCGGTCGCGGTGCTGTCCGGCCGGGCCTCGACGGTGGACGTGGCCCGGCACACCGACACGGTGACCGGCGCGAGCGCGCTCTTCCTCAACACGTTCAGCGTCGGCTCGTACCCGGAGCTGGTCCGGATCCGGGAGCGCTGGTCGCGGCGGGTGGGCAGCTGGCCGGCCAGTGTGCTGGCGGCGGTGCATGTGCTGCGGACCTGTACTCCGGTCGATGTGGTGATCAACGGCAAGCCGCGCTCGGTGTGGCTGCTGTTCGCCGGGAACTGCCGTTATTCCAGCTGGGGACCCGCCCCGGTCCGGCGGCGCGACCTGTCCGACGGGGTGCTGGACGTGCGGATCGTGGACGGCGGGCCCTTCGCGCGGACCCGGATGATGGGTGCGGCGCTGACCGGCGTGCTGACGGGCTCGCCCGTGTACGAGGTGGCGGAGGTGCCGAAACTGCGGCTGCGGCTGCCGGGCGCGGGCGTCCATCTCGCCTACGACGGTGAGGTGGCGCCGGCGCCCGGTGAGCTGGTGCTGGACAAGGTGGCCGCCGGATTGGTGGTCTACCGGAGCTGACGGCCGCGGGACCGGCCCCGGTGGGTGTATCACCCACCGGGGCCGGTCCCGCGACTGCTGCGGGCCCAGGGCCCGGCCGTGCCGCTGTCAGGTGCCGCCGACGAGGCCGGCCAGGGCCCGTACGCCCTCACCCGAGATGCTCAGCGCGTCCGGGCTGCCGGTGTCGATCGACAGGATCAGCTCGTCCGAGGGCCAGGCGCCGCTGAGCGCGGCGAGCTGGACCAGCCGGTAGCGGCGGGTGGCCGGCAGAGCCTCGGCCATCCGCGTCTCGGAGGTGAACACCGGGACGAGCTGACGGCCGTCGTCCTGCTCGTAGACCGGCAGCTGGATCTCACGGGGCGGTTCGGGCGTGCCGGCGGAGCCGTCCACGCTGTCCATGCCGCCGGCCTCCGGGGCGGCGGCACCCGCGGCGGCGTCGGCGTCGCCGGGACCCGACGGATCCTCCGGGAAGTCGTCGAGAGCCGGGACCGGCAGCAGGACCTCGCTCACCGCGAGGGTGCTGAGCGCGATGACGTTCTCGCTGCCTTGGGCGATCTCGTGCAGGGCGCGCTGGGCCGGGGGCAGGGCGCCGTCAGGGTTGATGTCGGTCATGCCGGTTTCCTCTCGCCGTCGCTTCGGGGGCTGGGTGTCGAGGTCGGAATGTCGCGTGTTCGGATGTCGGATGTTGCCGAGGTGGCTGAACCCGGCGCGTACCCAGGGGCGCGCGGAGCATGCGGACCGCCCGCCGAAAAGGCGTTGACCGGGGAGGGAGCCAGCCGGTTACCGTGCGGGCATGGTTGCCGAGAGCCCCTCCCCCGTTGTCCTGCGCGGCCGTTTCGTGCGGCTGGAGCCGCTCGATCCCGCGGCCCACGCGGCCGGGCTTTTCGCCGCGGGCGGGGGTGACGAGGAGGTGTGGCGCTGGCTGCCCGCCGAGCCGCCCCGCAGCGAGGACGAGCTCCGCGAGCTGGCGGGCCGGGTGGCCGCCGCGTCGAAGGCCGCCGGCGGGCTGGCCTTCGCGGTGGTGGAGCAGGCCGGCGGCCGCCCGATCGGCTGGACCACGTATCACGATGTGAGCACCGTGGACGAGCGGCTGGAGATCGGCTGGACCTGGTACGGCCGGGCGTACTGGCGGACGCCGGTCAACACCGAGGCGAAGCTGCTGCTGATGACGCACGCCTTCGAGGATCTGGGGATGGGCCGGATCTGCTGGAAGACCGACGGGCTCAACACGCGCTCGCAGGACGCGATCGCCCGGCTGGGCGCGGTGCGCGAGGGCGTGTGGCGCCGCCACCGGCTGCGGTCGGACGGGGTGACGTGGCGGGACAGCGTCTTCTTCTCGATGCTGGCGCAGGAGTGGCCGGCCGCCAGGGCGAGACTGCGGGCCCGGCTGACGGCGTGACGCGGCGGCCCGCCCGGGCCCGCGGCCGGGGCGGGGCTCCGGGTCCGCCGGACGCCCGGCGGACCCGTGACCGCGCCCTCACTCGTATTCGGTGCCGCCCTTTCGGGTCAGGTAGTCGTCGCTGACCACCTTGGCGATGGCCCGGCCGCCGAGGACCGGGCTGTACTTGTCCTCGATGGTGCGCACCACCACGCCCTCGCGCAGGTGCAGACCCCGGCCCGAGACGGTTTCCTTGCCGTGCGCCAGGTCCAGCACCGTCGGCAGGTCGAAGGGCCCTTCGAACAGCCGGGGTACGAGCGGCACCCGGCCGGCCAGCAGGGCGGCCGGATCGAGCCACCCCGGCTGGCCGCCGAGGTCGGCGCACACGTCGAACGCGGCGTAGCCCGGGGTACCGAGGCCGGCGTCGGTGCCGTAGCCGAGGTCCTGGACACCCCGGCCGTAGACCTCGCCGTAGATGCCGATCCGGCGGGCACCGAGCCGCCGGGCGAGTTCGGCGGCGACGGCGGGCAGGTCGTGGCCGCGCACCGCGCGCCAGTAGAGGTTGCCGGGGGCCTGCTGGAGCGCGAGCTGCTGCCCGCCCAGGCCCTTGGACGTGACCTGGGTGGCGCCGGAGTCGGCGCAGTACGTCAGACAGCAGGCCGTGCCGTGCAGCTTCTCGGAGACCGCGACGAGGTCGCCGGGCGCGAAGATGTCCGGGTAGCGCTTGAGGTTCTCGATGTCGGTCCACGGCAGCAGTTCGGGCGCGGCCTCCACGTCGCCGCTCATCGACACCGGCACCGGCGGCACCCACTTGACGATGCCGAGCCGCTCGGCGAAGTCCTCCCCGTCGGCCGCCGCGCGCGCCAGGTCGACACCCGCCAGGGCGCCGGGCCGGCAGACGATCCCCTGCGACAGCTCGCCGCGCAGCCGGACGGCCCGGACCCGGTTGGCGGCGCTGCCCGCGAGCCGCCCGGTCAGGCCGAGTTCGGCGATCAGCTCCTCGGGGAGCACCGCCTGCTCGGGTATGTACACCCCGAACTCACCGGTCCGGAAAGCCCCCTTGGCCACCACCGCCCGGTACAGACCGACCTGCGCCAGGTCGAGCGCGTCGGCGTTCGGGTGCTCCGCGATCGTGAGGCGTTCGGCGGTCACCCGCAGTGTGGACATGGCGCTGCTCCCCCATGGACCTGGACGTCCCCCCGGCGGCGCGCGAGGCCGCGCGCCTGCTCACTGTGCCGCGCGCCGGCCGTCGCGGGCCACGGATTATTCGGTCGTGCGCGCGTCCGTACGCCCGGCGCCGTACCGGAGCGCACCCCTGCGCTCAGCCGGCCGGGACCGCCTGGCTGGCGACGAGTTCGCGGTAGGGCGGGCAGCGGCTGAGCAGGCTGAGGTGGTCGCCGGCGTCGACCACCCGGCCGCGGTTCATCATGATCACGTGCTGGGCGTGCTGGACGGTGGAGAGCCGGTGGGCGACCACGATCACCGCCCGGGTCGTCGCCAGTTCCTCCACGATGGCCCGGAAGCGCTGTTCGTTGAGGCCGTCCTGCTGGCTGGTGGGCTCGTCCAGCAGGACGATGTCGGCGTCGGACAGGAGCGCGCGGGCCAGCGCCATCCGCTGGCGCTGGCCGCCGGACAGGTCCACCTCGCGCCCCAGGGGCGTGTCGAGGCCGAGGGGGAGGCGGCCGATCTCCTCGGTCAGTCCGACGGCGTCCAGGGCCACCGCCAGTTCGGTGTCGTCGGCCCGCCGGGTGCGGCCCAGCTGCAGATTTTCCCGGGCGGTGGCCTGCAGCAGGGTGAACGCCTGGTCGACGTAGGCGATCCGGCCGCGCAGCGCGTCCAGCGGCCACTGCCGGGCGTCGTGGCCGAGGACGGTGATGGAACCGGCCGACGGCCGGACGAACCGGTCGATGAGCGCGAGGGTGGTGGTCTTTCCCGCCCCCGAGGGGCCCACGATCGCGGTGAGGCCGGTGCGGGCGGTGGTGAAGGAGACGGCCTCCAGTGCGGCCTCGCCGGCCCCGGCGTGGGTGTAGGACACGGAGCGGAAGACCACCGACGGGGCGTCGGGCAGTGGGGCGGGAGCCGTCCGCGCCGCGTCGTGCGGATCGGTTTCCGGCGGCACGGACAGCAGCTCGTTGCAGCGGTCCCGGGCGGCCAGGCCGCCCTGCAGCCGCCCGAAGCCGGTGGCCAGGGTGCTCACCGAGGGCACGGTCTGCAACAGGTAGAGCAGGAACGCGGCGAAGGCGGCGACCTGGAGGTCCCCGGCGGCCAGTCGGGCGCCACCGGTGAGGATCACGGCGATCATCGCGAACTGGTTGCCGAGTGCCAGCACCGCCGGGATCAGGGCGTTGAGGCGGCCGCCCTGGACCGCGACCGCCCGCAGCCGTTCGGCGTCCCCGGCCAGGGCGTCGGCGGCCACCGGCTCGGCCCGGTACGCCTTGATCGTGGTGAGGGCCTCCAAAGTCGCGGTGAAGCGCTGGGCGACCCGGCCCACCGCGTCCTGCTGCCTGGCGACGTTGGACTTCATCCGGCCCAGGATCAGCAGCACCAGCCCGGTCAGCACGGTGAGCGCGAGGGCGGTGACCAGGGTGAGGACCCAGTCGATCCACACCATGACCGCGAGGGTGGCCGCGACGGTCAGGCCGGCCAGCGGAAGTTGGGTGGCCACGTCGACCACTTCGCGCAGCAGCAGCGCGTCGGAGGTGATCCGGGCGGTGAAGTCCCCGGTGCCGCGGGCCCGGACGACGGCCAGCGGCAGCCGCAGCGCGTGCTCCATGATCCGGGTTCGCAGCCGGTACGTCATCCGCTCCCCGATGCGGGCCAGCAGGAAGCCCGCGCCCGCCTGGACGAGGGCGCCGCCGAAGGCCGTCACGCACATCATCAGCACGTCGAAGCCGAGCGACCGGTGGTCGGAGAAGTCGGTGATGATGTTCCGGACCAGCAGCGGAAGCGCCAGGGCGGCGGCGGTGGCGGCCAGGGCGAGCAGGAGGGCGCAGACGAGCCGGCCGGGTTCGGCGGTCAGTTCGCGGCGCAGCGCCACCCGGTCCGGCGGGCGGCGGGCGGGGTCAGGGGGCTGGTCGGCCACGGGCAACCGTCTCCGGTGGTGCGGCGGGTTTGGGCGGGGGGACCGGGGGGACGGGGTGTGCGGCGGACGTCCCGGCGAGGGCGGCGGGCGGCCGGTGGCGGGGCGGATACGACCCGGCCCGGGGCGGTGGTTCGCCGCTCCGGGCCGGACAGCCGGCCGGACCCGTCACTCACGGCCCGGCCGGCCTCGCGGTACTGCCCGCCCTACCGGACGGCGGTGTCGCTCAGAGGCACAGCAGGGTGCTGACGGTGCTGGTGCCGCAGTTGAGCGCGCTCAGCGAGCTGGTGCTCGCCAGGGTGTCGTCGATCGGGGCCGCCTCGGTCTCAGGCAGCTCCATGGTCTGGAGGTCGAGGATCGCCATGATGTTCTCCTTCGGTTGGGTGGAACATGGGTGGATCGCCCGGCCGGCGGCCGGGAGTCTTGGGGGGGCGCCGTGGTGCGCCCCGGGACGGCGGACCGGACAGCGGGGAGCCGGCCACGGTTCGGGCGCGGCGCCGTCCGGGCCGTCAGCTCGTGGCGGCGGCCCCGGGCGGAGCCGCGCGCGGGGCCCCGGTCCAGGGCAGGAACGGGGTGTCCGCCAGCGCGGCGCCCAGGGCCAGCAGCACCCCGGCCGAACCGGTCGCGAGGTCCGCGGACAGGCGCAGCAACTGGTCCCCGGGAAAGGCGAGGTGCCCCTGGTAGGAGACCTGGTGCAAGGTCAGCAGCCTCCGCTGCCGGTCGAGCAGCGCGGCCGCTGCCGCGGGGGCCGCCCGCCGCCCGGTCACCGCCAGGTAGCCGAGCAGGCCCGCCCGCCCGTTGAACAGGCCGGACTGGATGATGAACTCGGGTTCGGCGGCCCGCCGGATCGCCGGCTCGTAACCGGCCGAGGGGCTGTCGGGGCGGTGCGCCAGCAGGGCGTCGAGCGCCAGACCGATGCCGGCGCTGCCGGTCTCGATGTAGGGCAGCACCCGGCGCCCGTCGACGACCTGGAGGGTCCCGTCGGCCACGTCGGTGCACCGGTCGAGGTCCAGCCCCAGCAGGGTCTCGGCCTGGTCGAGCAGCGCGGTGTCGCCGGTCTGCTCGTACAGGCGGATCAGGGCGAGCGCCGCACCGGAGGCCCCCGACAGCAGGCCCGCCGGGCGCGCGGGGTCGCTGCGGCCGGCTTTTTCCAGGGTGTCGCCCGCGGACCGGGCCAGGACCAGCGCCTGGTCCAGCAGCCCCCGTTCGCCGGTGGCTTGCGCGAAGTGCGCCAGCGTCAGCGCGATGCCGGGCGCGCCGGCGGCCAGTCCCGGCCCCGACTCGTCGTCCGGGGCGTCGGCCAGGCGCCGCAGCAGCCCGAGGGCCGCGTCGCGTTCGCCCAGCAGGTCCAGGACGTAGGCGACGCCGTGGCCGCCGAAGTAGAGGCCCGGTGTCGTGGAGCGGCTGCCGGCGGCGGCGACGAGCCACCGGACATGCTCGGGGTCGATCGCGGCACCGGTGGCGTGCAGGGCGTAGAGCACACCGGCCGCGCCATGGGCCAGGCCCAGACCGCCGTGGGTGAACTGGGCGACGTCGCCGGGGAAGAGCCGGTCGGCGCGGCCCGGGGTGGCCATGGCCGTGATGCCGGCGGTCAGCGAGTCCCTGATCCGCGGCCAGTCGGGCTCGGGTGCGGCCAGCAGGTCGTTGACCTGCGAGCGGCGCCGGCCCAGGTCGGGCCGGGGGGTGCGGCCGTCGTTCGGCGCGCTGCCGAGGTAGCGGCGGATGTCGTCGGTGTAGCCGGGCGGGACCGGGAAGCGGTCTTCGACGGCGTCGGCGAGCTCGTCGGCCTTGCCCGGATCGAGGGCGGGCAGCTGCGCCAGCGGCAGGAACAGCCACAGCCGGATCGCGGCCAGTCCGTACCGGTCGATCCCGGTCCCGGTGTAGCCCTGCGGCGCGGCGAAGCCGGCGGCGCCCAGCGCCGGGCGGAGGAAGTCCTCGACGGTGCTGGCGAGTTCGAAGTCGATGAAGCAGAGGTCGCCGTCGGGGCGGATGATGAGATTGCGGGGGTGGAGATCGCCGAAGACGACCCCCCGGGCGTGGATGGCGGCCAGCGCGCGTTCGAGCTTGTCCACGATGCCGAGCGCCTCGCGGCAGTAGCCGGCCACCGCGGCCTCGTCGGCGTCCGGGTGGATCAGCGGGTAGCGGGCGGTCAGCCACTCGCTGAGCGACTTGCCCTCGACGAACTCCTGGACCAGGAACTCGTGTTCCCACACCTTCAGCATCCCGTGCGTCGCGGGGACGCCGGGCACGCCCGCGAGCCGGACCAGGGTGTCGTGCTCGTTGCGCAACCGGGTCACGGCGTCGACCCCGCGCTGGTCGAGGCCCGCGTACGGCCGGGCCTCCTTCAGCACCACGGGCGGTCCGTCGGCTCCGTCGCGCGCCAGATACACCCCGCCGGCGTTGGAGAAGTGCAGGACGCGTTCCACGGTGTAGGGCAGCGCCTGGTCGTGCTGCGCGGCCCGGGCGGCCACCGCGGGGGCGATGCAGGCCGGCACCGGCGCCCAGGGCGGGACGGAGAATCCGGCGCCGCGCACGTCGGGCACCAGCCGGCCGTCCGGGTCGGCGAGGGCGAGCACCCGTTCACCGGCCTCGTTGCGGCAGTGGAGTTCCGCGAACCCGCCGTACCTGAGGTAGAGCGGACCTTCACCCCAGCGCAGGTCGCTGAGGATGTACGGGCCCCTGCGTCCGGCCAGCAGAGCGCCGAGGCCCTCCAGACAGCGCTCCAGCTCCGCCGCGTCCACCGGGTACAGGGTGCAGAATTTCCCGCTGGAGCCGCGCGCCGCGTACTTCGAGTTCTGCACCTGGAGGATCGGCAGCCCGCGCAGGAACTTGAACGTGACGCGCTCGCGCAGGCAGTAGGCGTAGACCTGCTCCAGCACCTCCTCGGCGTCCTCGGTACGCGCCGACACGTGGATCTTCCAGCCCTGCGCGGGGATCTCCACATCCACCGGCCGCACCACGGCCCAGATCTCCAGATCGCCCCGCTCCCAGCCGGCCGGCAGCGGTCGGCCGACGGCGGCGAACTCCTCGCGGGCACCCCAGCGCCGGGGCGTATCGTAGAAGATCGGATCGGCATAGGCGTAGGCCTCGTACCGGTTGTCCATCGGAATCCTCCTCGGTGCGGCGGCGAGCACGGATGACGCAGCGGGGAATTCGACGGCCGTCAGAAATTCGGGACGGCGGGAGCCCCAGCGGATGGGCGCTCCGCCGACCGAAAATCCGGGCCGGCGAAGCGACTACCCGAAACATCGCGATTTCCGAGTTTCCGCACAAGGGCGCGATAGGGCTTTCCGCGACGTATCCGGTCCTCCGGCGCGGCCGTGGACCGACCAGGGATTCGGACGGCGAAAAGGCGTGCGCCCGTTGGCCCCGCAGCGCCTGTCCTCAAGCGGGCGCCGGCCGGGCCTGCCGTCGTACGCCCTCCTCGGCCCGATCGGGCACACACGGCGCTGAGCTGCGATGATCTGGCGGCGCACGTGGTCCGGACAGATGCCCGTGGCAGGGTCCGGACCGGCTTCCAGCCGCCGGACGCGGACGGCGGCGGTCGGCCGGAACCCGGGGATCCGGCCGGCGAAAAACGAACACACGAACTATTTGTCGCGGCTTTGTTCTATTCTTCCGTCTCTTTCCGGATCAGCGGGACTGCCCGGAATCTCCATCGGCCGCTTACGCCTCGGCGAGATCAGTGAGGTGATGCCGATGGTTTGTCCGTACCATTCCGGCGCCGCACGTAAAGGCATTCACGCGACAGCGCAGCGGCCCGGGGAATGGGGTCCGCGGTGGCCCGAATCAACGCGGCGGCCGGCTCGATGGCCCGCATCGCCTCAGTGGCGTGCCATTCGCGCCGATGTCGCGGTGGGCCGCACGCGTGACGAGTCGCCGGGGCCCTATCCGAAGCCGCCGCCGTCGAAGCCCCCGTCGGACCCGCCGCCGTCCGAGCCGCCGCCGAAGTCGCCCGGGTCGAACCCGGAGCCGGAACTGTCGCCACCGTCGGGACCGTTGCCGGGGCCGTCGTCGTAGCCGCCGTAACCCTCGCCGCCGCCGTAGCCCTCGTAGCCGTAGCCCGGGCCGAAGAGCGAGCCGCCCAGCAGGGTGCCGATCAGCAGGCCGGGCAGCAGGCCGCCGCCGAAGTAGCCGCCCGCGTAGGGGCCGTAGACCGGGCCGGCGTTCCAGTAGGGCTCGGGGCCGGACGGGGTCGCCACCGTGCGGGACATCGGCGCCTGGCCGTCCTCGATCCTGGCCACATCCGCGGCGCAGGCGGGCACATCACGGGGAGTGCCGCCGGGCGGCGCCCACCGCACATCGCGGACGGAGGGGCCGTGCCGGGGATCGAAGAAGCAGGGGGGCCGCCGTTCGGGCAGCGGGCGGCCGGCCCGGCGGGCCTCCAGCGTCGCCAGCGCGAAGCGCCCGTCCTCCAGTGCCTCGGTGACCGGCTTGACGTCGTCGGGCCGGCGGGCCGCGGTCATCAGCGACTTGGCGCGCTCGTACAGGTCGAGAGCCCGGGCGTAGTCGGCCCGCATCGGGTCGTCGGTGGTCGGATCGTCGGGCCGGAAGTCCAACCGGTCCAGTTCCTCGCCGAAGGCGGTGATGTCCTCGTCGACGGCCGTGCGCAGCCGGTCGAGCTGAGCCCGCTCCCGCGCGGCCCCGGCCCTCCGGCGGCGTCCGGCCAGCACCACGGCGCCGACGGCGAGCAGCGCCGCCAGCCCCACCAGGACGATGAGGGCGGTCGTGCCCGAGCCAACGGCTCCGGCGTCGCCCGGGTCGTTCCGCCACGTGCTCGGCGCGTGGCCGTTGGCCTGCCGGAGCGCCTGGCCGACGAAGCTGTTCACTTCACCGACGGTGCCGCCGCCCGAGCGCTGCACCTGGCCGACCAGGTTGGCCACCGCGCTGCGGGACATCACCTGGGGGTCGGCTCCCGCGTTGAACCGGGCCCCGAGGTGGACGGCGTAGACGCCGGTGATGCCGACCGCGGACCTCAGGTCCTGGAGCACCGTGGCGGCGGGGAACTCGGCGGCGGCGGGCAGGATCGCCACGAAGACCGGTTTGTCGGCCCCGGTGATCCGGTCGGCGAGCGCGTGGGCCTGCGCCGGGGACATCTGGCCGGCTGCCCGGGGATCGACATAGACCGGACCGTTCCGCAGTGCGGCGGCGGCGGTGTCGACGCCGGTGGCGGAGTGCGCGGCGGGTACGAGGCCGGCGCCGTGCGCCGGCAGCAAGAGGGCCATGGCCGCCAGGGGAAGGCTCCAGGCGGCGACAGCCCACCGGGTGAACCGGCGCCGGCCCTTGCGCGCGGTGGCCGTTCTCCCCGCGTCCCTGCTGCTCGCGTCCATCCCGCTCCTGCCCGATGGGTCCGATATGCCCACGTTAATGGACAAAAGCCGCATGGATCGGATGGGCGCAAGGGCCGCGGAAGCGGTGGGCGCGCTCCGCGAGGGGGGTGGCCCCGCCCTGCCGCGACGGGCGCGGTCCCGATGCCCGGTGGCGGATTCCGGGCGGCGGATTCCCGGCGGTCCGGCGGCGTCGGGCCGCGCCGGACGCGGCGCGGGGCCGAGCCGTCCTCCGCCGCGCTACGGGGGTGGCATCGAATGCAAGCCGAAGAGGGCCGTTCAGGCACTCATTCGCGACATAGTGGCCGCCATCACACATTGATCCTATATGCACGGGAATGGGTCGAAGGGGGCATGTGGTTGAGAGGTAAACCAACCCCGTCCCGAGGAGTCATCATGGGCCTGTTCAGCCGCAAGACCGCTGCCACCGCGACCCCGGCCGGCACCGCCACGACCGCCGGCACCCCCGCCGGCACCCCCGCCGGCACCGCCACCGCCGTCCGTACGGATCTGACGCACCTGACCGGTGACTACGTCATCGATCCCACCCACAGCGAGATCGGCTTCTCGGCGCGGCACGCCATGGTCACCACCGTGCGCGGACGCTTCACCGCGTACGAGGGCAGGCTGCACCTCGACGGCGCCGCGCCGTCGGCGTCCACCGCCGAGCTGACCATCAAGGTCGCCAGCATCGACACCGCCCAGGCCGGCCGGGACGAGCACCTGCGCAACGGTGACTTCTTCGCCGCCGAGGAGTTCCCCGAGATCACCTTCCGCAGCACCGGCGCCGAGCAGGTCGACGACGACACCTACCGGATGCACGGCGACCTCACCATCAAGGGCGTCACCCGGCCGGTCTCCGTCGACCTCACCCTCAATGGCCAGGTCACCGACCCGTACGGCGCCGTCCGGGTGGGCTTCGACGGATCCACCACCGTCACACGCGCCGACTGGGGCCTGACCTACAACGCGGCCCTCGAAGGCGGCGGTGTGCTGATCAGCGACAAGGTCAAGCTCACCTTCGACATCTCGGCGATCAAGGCAGCCTGACCCGACCTCCGCACCCCCGAAGCGGCCCCGCAGGCACTCACCCCGCCTGCGGGGCCGCCCCCGTTCTCCCCACCGGATCCTCACCGCGCGCCGCGGGCCACTCGGGGCAAGGTCGTCTACTACCCGCCGACGAAATAGGCCGTCTGAGCGATGTCGGTCAGGAGGTCAGGGCCGGTGGGCCGCCAGCCGAGTTCCTTGCGGGTGAGCGTGCTGGACACGTAGTTGTCGCCCGCGGCGAACGGGCCGAGCCAGCCGAACCGGCGGGATGCCTGGCCGTTCGGCCTGGTCTCGACCGGGACCCTCAAGCCCTCGCCGATCGCCTCGGCGATCGTGCGGAACTCGACGCCTTCATCCGCGACAGCGTGGTAGCGGGCGCCCGCGACGCCCTTTTCGAGGGCCAGCCGGAACAGGTGCGCGACGTCGTCCCGGTGCACGGCCGACCAGCGGTTGCGGCCCTCGCCGAGGTAGACCGAGACACCTTTCTTGCGGGCGACCTTGATCAGCTGGGGTACCAGGCCGGTGTCACCGTCACCGTGCACCGACGGCGGGATACGGATGACCGAGGCACGCACGCCCTGGGCGGCCAGCGCCAGCGTCGTCTCCTCGGAGGGGATCCGCTGGGCACCCGGGGACAGCGGAGAGGGCGCGTCCATTTCTGTCGCGGGCTCCGTCGCGAGGGTGCCCGGCACCACGGCAAAGGTCGGGAAGGCCACAACGAGTGGCCCGCCGGAGTCGGCGAGGACGGCGCCGAATGTCTCAATGGCGCGTTTGTCCACCCCGGCCCCGGCGGCGCCGAATCGGCTGACAATGCCACGGGGGCTGCCGCCGAGCAGAACCCGCAGACGGGTCGTGCGGCGCGGGTTGGAGAACCCGTTGAAATAGGCGAGGTGCATCACGCCGTCAGCGGTGGCCGCACCACGCCGCAGGTTGGCGACGTCCTCCAGGTCGCCATGGTGGATCCGCACCCCGGCGCTGGTCAGCGCCTCGGCAGACCGACCCGGACGCACGAGTGCGGTGACCTCGTGTCCGGCCCGGAGCAGCTCGGGAACGAGGGCGGAACCGATCCAGCCGGTGGCACCGGTGACGAATACACGCATGAGGAAACCTCCGAATTGCGCCGCCCGGCGGGACCATACCTATGAGCCAGCTGGTTTCACTCGGTGAAATTACCGTAACCCGTCGGTACCACCAGGCACGGACACTGTGATCGTCGCGTTCACCAACGATGCACTGTCCGTGCTGCTCCCCGTGTCAGCGGGCGCCGCAACCCTCCCCGCCGCACCGCCTCGGCCAGCCCGGGGCGGAGCCGGCGCCCCAGGGCGACCGTGAACCGCGCCGCGACTTCCTCCTACGTCGCCTGGATGGTTCCGGCGACCTCGCGGGCTCGATCGGACCACGGGGTGGGCAGCAGTGTCGTGGTGTCGAGGCGGACGACGGTGCGGCTTCCGTGCGCGTAGGTGGTCACACCGTCGGCGGAGGCCAGCCGGAAGCCCGCGGTGGCCGAGGTGGTCCCCAGCCGTTCCACCCACAGATGCACGGTGTAGTCGCCGAACATGGCCACGGGGACGTCATAGGTGATGGTGAACGCCTTGACGACATTGAAACTGTCTCCCTCGAGGCCTTTCCCGCCGCCGAAACCCCGCTCGATCCAGAAGGTGCCCCATGCCCTCTCGACGAGCACCTGGTAGCGGCTGTTGTGCAGCATGCCGAGCGGGTCCATGTCGTCGAAGTAGATGATGACGGGTACCAGGACACCGATACCGACGGTCGGCATCGCGATGGTCCGGGGGGTGGGGGGTCATGCTTCGTCTC
This sequence comes from Streptomyces sp. DvalAA-14, assembly GCF_900091855.1. Classification (GTDB taxonomy): domain Bacteria; phylum Actinomycetota; class Actinomycetes; order Streptomycetales; family Streptomycetaceae; genus Actinacidiphila. Next base: position 9,586 of record NZ_FMCH01000157.1, on the reverse strand, counting down.
CTGGATGGCGCACACGACGGAACGGCATGTCAGGCCGTCCAGTTCTGGACGGCGGGCGCGTATCCGGCGGGCTTGTCCCCGACCTTGGCACCGGGGTTCACCAGCCAGCTCTGGTAGGCCGGTGTGAACATTCCGTAGACCGACAGAGGTCGCGTCGGCACGGCGCTCGCCTCGTCGAGGGATGTGCGCAGCGCGGCCGGGATCTCGAAGTCGAGTGCGGCCAGGTTGGATTCGAGCTGGCTCGCGCTGCTCGCACCGACGATGGCGGAGGCGATCCCGGGCTGGGTGGCGACCCAGTTGACGGCGACCTGTGCCATCGTCACACCGAGCTCTCCGGCGACGCTTTCGAGCGTCTTGAGCAGCCGCCAGTCCTGGTCGGTCCAGGTGAGCCCGGGCGCTCCCGCGTCGCCGAGCCGTCCCTTTCCGGTGAGTCCCTCTTCGGCCTGCCGGTATTTGCCGGTGAGGAAACCTCCCCCGAGCGGACTCCAGGCGGTGATTCCGAGCCCCAGTGTCTGGCTCATGGCGACGTGTTCCTGCTCGATGGTCCGCCCGACGAGGGAATAGGGCAGCTGCAGGCTGATCATCGGCACGAGGGAGTGGGCCTCGGCGTAGGTCTGGGCGCGGGCGGCATACCAGGCGGGCACGTCGGACAGTCCCGCGTGGCGGATCTTTCCGGCCCTGGTGAGATCGTCGAAGGTCCGCAGGACCTCCTCGACGGGGGTGATCCGGTCCCAGGTGTGCAGCAGGAACAGGTCGATGTAGTCGGTGCGCAGGCGGCGCAGTGATGCCTCGACCGCCCTGATCATGTGCTTGCGGCCGTTGCCCCCCGCGTTCGGGTCGCCGGGGTCCACGCTGTTGGTGAACTTCGTGGTCAGCACCACCCGGTCGCGGACCTTGGCCCGCGCGATCAGATTCCCGAGGATGACCTCGCTCTGCCCGGCGGTGTAGAAGTCCGCCGTGTCGATGAAGTTGCCTCCCGCATCGAGATAGCGATCGAATATCGGGCGGGCCTCCTCCTCGGTCTTCCCGTAGGCGGCATGGAAGCCGTCGACGCCGAAATTCATCGTGCCCAGCGCGATTCTGCTGACGCGCAGCCCTGAACGTCCCAACAGGTAATAGGTGTCCATCGACATCGTTGTGTATTCCCTTCGAGTGGTTATCGTCTGACGTCGTATATACGGTTGGTGAGAGTTTCCGCGGCGAGCTTCCAGCCGGTCAGCCCGGCTTCCTCGGCGATGCGCCGCATCGCCTCCTCGCCGGCGTGGTTGCCCAGCGCATGCGGTCCGTTCTGCGCGAGGGCGCCGGGCAGGCACAAGGCCGCCGACACGGACGCGAAGGAACGGCCGATCGGATTGACCAGGCCCGCCGGGTCGGCCGAGGTGTTGGGCTCCACGACCATGCAGCTTCCGTCCTCGGCCAGTGCGTGTTCGGCGCGGCGGAGGGCGGCGACGGGGTCCCCGAGGTCGTGAAGACAGTCGAAGAAGGTGATCAGGTCGTAGGGGCCCTGGGGGAAGTCGTCGGCCGCGGCCAGGTCGAAGGTCACCCGGTCACTCAGCCCCTGCTCCTGTGCGGCGCGGCGGGCGGCGTAGACCGACGGGGTGTGAAAGTCGAAGCCGCTGAAGCGGGAGTTCGGGAAGGCTTGCGCCATGAGCAGGGTGGAGTGGCCGAAGCCGCACCCGACATCCGCGACGGACGCCCCGCGTTCGAGTTTGTCCAGCACTCCGTCCAGCGCCGGCAGCCACTCCCGCACGAGCATCGAGTCGTAACCGGGACGGAAGAACGCCGCCACCCCTTCGTAGAGGTCCGGGCCGTGCGCCTGCCAGCCCACCCCCGCACCGGTGCGATACGCCTCGGACAGGGCGCTCTCGGTCTCGTACAAGGGCCCGAGCATCGTGAAGGCGCCGGCCATGCAGGTGGGCGCGGTCCGGTCCGCCAGCACCGCCGCGTGCTCGGCCGGGAGGTGGTAGGTGCCGGTCGCGGCGTCGTGGAGCACGTAGGCGCCGGCCACCTGTGCGGCCAGCCATTCCCGTACGTAGCGCTCGACGAGTCCGGTGCGTTCGGCGAGCTCTTCCGACGTGAGGGGACCGGCCCCGGCCATCGCCTCGTACAGCCCCAGACGGACGCCCATCGAAGTGCACAGGCCGGCGAACGCCGCGGCGCTGTCCGCCGCCACCCGGCCCAAGAACTCTCCGACCCGATCCTGGTCAAGAGGTCTGCCCGTACTGATCATTTTCCCTCACCTGTCCTTGAGCCGTATCGCCCCCGCCCCGCCGGCGCTCGCGCGGTGAGACCCCGTGGCCGCGCCGGATCGATGCCCGCTTCACATGACATAAGAGGTTTCCCGTCGCCTTCGGGGCCGGTGCGGTCCGCCATTTTTTGATAGCGGGATGCAGAAAGGGCGCGAGCCGGGCGGCCCGTTTTCCGTCCTGGCTGCCATATCTCGGCGACGGGGACGGTGCGGCTCGGAGTCGTTCCGTCACGCGCTCACGCTAAACAGAAATTTTTGGACCAGCAAGTCCAGAAAGTTTTTCGCCCGCCCTCTTTGAACCCGATCTCATAGGTGCCGGGGGGCGTCACACGCAGGGTTTACGATGCCGAAAGGTGCACACCTGCAGTCGACGAAAGGCCCAGGAGATGGCCGACCATGCCGGTGCGACGGCGCACCCGGTCCGGGCGAACGGGGCGGTACCGATCCTCGACAACGACGCCGCGGTGCTCGCTTGGTGGGACGGCGCGCAGGCGCTCCTCGGCTACCGCGCCGACGACGTGGTGGGACGCTCGGTCGACATGCTGCTGACCACGCGGACAGGCGGCAATGTCGGGCGGGTCAGCGCGCCGCCGGCCGAGGCGCGCCTGGCCCGGGGCACGGGGGACCCGGAGCAGAGGCCGGTCACCGCCCTTCGCGACGCCTTCCGCACCAAGCCGTCCCCCGACGACGTCACCCTGCTGGTCGCGCGCACGCGCTCCTAGGAGTGCGCACCCGGGGCCCGGCGGCCCGGGCCTTTCGGCCCGGCGACGTCCGGCGTGAGCTGCGCATCCGCCGGTTCCCGGGGCACGCCGGTAAAGTCGGATCCGTCCGGTCGGGGAGCGAGGTGGGGTCATGAGTGGTGCTTTGACGCCCAAGGGCCGCGCCACGCGTGCCCGGATCGTCACCGGAGCGGCCGAGGTACTGCGGGAGAGAGGTGTCGCCACGGCCACGCTGGACGAGATCTGCCTGCGCACCGGAGTGAGCAAGGGCCAGCTCTTCCACTACTTTCCAGGCGGCCGGGAGGAGCTGCTGCTCGCGGTCGCGCAACAGGAGGCGGACCGCGTGCTGGACGACCAGCAGCCCTCCTTGCGCTCGCTCGATTCCTGGGACACCTGGGACCAGTGGCGGGACGTCCTCGTTCAGCGGTACGAGGCACAGGGCGACACCTGCCCCATGGGACTGCTCTTCGCGGAAGTCGGACGGTCCAGCCCCGGAGCCCGGGCCATCGTCGTCAAGCTGATGCGGGAGTGGCAGCAATACCTCGCCGCCGGGATCCACGCCCTCCAGCGCGGCGGTCGGCTCCCGGCCTCGCTCGACGTCGACCAGACCGCCGCAGCACTACTGGCCGGCATCCAGGGCGGAGTGGCGATCATGCTCTCCACCGGAGACTCGACCAACCTCAAAGCCGCCCTCGACTGGGGAATCGGCCGACTGCGCGCGGCAGGGCACCCACTCGCGGAGTAAGGCGCTGGCCGTCCCCGAAGGGCGGGGCGCCCGCGATTCAACCCGACCGGAAGCGGCGGGAGCGTCACGCGACCCGTCGGACACGACCTAGGGAAATTCCTTCCGCAATGACGCGATGAGCCCGTCAAGGTCCCCGCGCGCCGTGCGCGTACGGATCGGGTCGATGTAGTCGCGTGACTCGACGATCTGACCGTCCTGGACACGCATGACGAAGACGCAGGGCACCTTGGCCGTGGAGTCGTCCGGCAACGTGAACTCATAGGCGAACTCGGCGACGATCACCTCAGGATCGGCGGTCTCGTGAACGACGACATCGACGACCCGCCTCTTCGGCAAAGACCCCCGGGCTTCCGGCGGCACCGTGAAGTGCTCATGGAGCGCACGCCGACTCGTCAACGGCTCGGACTCCGGCGTCGCCATCGGATGCCGGACGTCGGTGACCTCGCCGTACAGGCCGGGCAACTCCTCGAAGTTCCCGTCGGCGACCCCGTGAACAAGCCGGAGAAACACCTCGCGCGGACTCAGACCCACCAGACCTCCCCTTCGACTGATCACTCCCAGGGTAGTCGGCCGCCCTGCCAGGAGCAGGAGGAAGGTCAAGGAACAAGCTGAGAGCCCGCGCAGACAGCCGACCTGGAAAGCCTCGGCATGATGCCCGGGAGCGTGGACCGGACGCGCCTGCCAGATCTGCCGGAACTCCTCACTGCCGGCGCGCAGTTCGGCCGGCAGCGCAGCCAGCTGCGGGTCATGCGGGCAGCGGTCCGCGGCCCGGCGCAGCCGCGCCCCACCACGGCGCCCCCTCACATCGCTCAGCGAGCGAACTTCTCGATGGCGGCCGGTGTGACGGGGGTGAAAAAGTTGACGAGGTTGCCGTCGGGGTCGCGAAACAGGAGCGAACGGTTGCCCCAGGGCATCGTGGTGGGTTCGTTGACGAAGTCCTCCACGAAGCCGGTCAGGTTCTTGTGCACGCTGTCCACGTCGTCGACAAGGAATTCGAGGATGACGCTGTGGTTGTCGGCCGGGCGGGCGGAGCCGGGCGCGAACAGCGGGACAGTGCGGGTGCTGCCGATCGCGAGGGTGGCCGAGGTGGTCCTGAGCTCCGCGAAGTCCTCGTTGGACCAGTCGGCAGATACTCCGGTGGCGCACTCGTAAAAGTTGACGAGGCGGGCGACGTCGCCCGTGATGACGCGGATAGAGACAAAGTCCATGGTGTTCTCCTGGTCCGTCGGTGCTTCTGATCGCAAGCTACGACGAATACCGGGCAGAACCCGCCCGGTATATGCGGGAGACTTCGGAGCATGCCTCGCCCCGTTGCCCGCGTGCTCGCCCTGCTGGAACTCCTGCAGTCGGGCGGCATCCGGACCGTGACCGAGCTCGCCGATCGGCTCGACGTCGACGAACGCACCGTACGGCGGTACGTCGGCCACCTCGTCGACCTCGATGTACCCGTCGAGTCGGTGCGCGGCCGCTACGGCGGCTACCGCCTCGCCCCCGGTTACCGCATGCCTCCGCTCATGCTGAGCGACGACGAAGCGCTCGCCGTGCTGCTCGGCCTGGTTGCGGGTCGGCGAGCCGGCTTGGCCACGGACACGGCGAGTGAGACGGCGGCGGCCAAGATCCGACGCGTGCTGCCCGAGCGGCTGAGGCGCAGACTCGACGCCGTGCTCGGTTCCCTTGCCTTCACGGACCGCCCCGGCGAGGCAGTCGCCCCGGAATCCACGGTTCTGCTCGCGATCGCCGACGCGGTCAACCATCACCGGCCGATCTCGATCCGGTACACAGCCGCCGACGGCCGGCGCAGCGAACGCACACTGCACCCGCACGGGGTCGTCTCCCACTCGGGCCGGTGGTACGTCACGGCTGCGGATCTCACGGCCGGCGAGGACCGGACGTTTCGGCTGGATCGCATCACCGGGGTGAGAACCCTGCCCGGCTCGTTCGAACCACCCGCCGGACTCGACCCGGCGAAGCGCGTACTGACCGGGCTCGCCACAGCTCCGTACCGGCATGAGGTCACCCTGCGGATCCAGGGCACGGCCGAGCAGATCCGCACCCGGCTTCCCGCCGGCCTCGCGATCGTGGAGGAACTCCCTTCCCCGAGCAGCGCGGATCCGCAGACCCTGCGCTGGTCCCGCGTCGGACTCCGGGTGGAACGGCTCGACTGGCTGCCGGCTGTCCTCGCCTCGCTGGACCGGCCCTTCGCCGTCGAACGCCCAGATGAGCTCCGCGGCCTCGTCGAAGCTCTCGCCGAACGGCTCACGAACTCCGCCCGGCGAAGCCCACCTCACGAGTAACGGATCGCTCAGCCCTCCCCCCGGAACCGGTCAGCCCTGCACCGCAAGGACACAGCCGGGCTCGGAACCGGGTCGATCAGCGGCCGGGCAGGTTGTTCAGCGGTGCGGAGCGGCGTTCCAGGAGCTCGGCGTAGGTGCCGTCCCGTTCGGCCCAGCGCAGCGGCAGCGCGGCCTCGGCAATGATCTGGCGGGTCGTAGGCTCCACGGCCAGCAGCTCCATCACCTCGTCGAGGTAATCGTCGACCGGTACGGCCGCCGGGTTGAGCTTCGCCATCGCCGGGGTCGCGACGGCCGGCGGCACGAGCTCGGCCACCTCCACGCCGGTCCCGGCCAGGTGCGCCCGCAGCGACTCGGTGTAGGAGTGGACCGCGGCCTTCGTGGCGCCGTAGGTGGCCATGAGTGGGAAGGGCAGGAAGCCGATTCCCGAGCTCACCGTGATGATCGTTCCGGTGCCGCGGCCGATCAGGTGCGGCGTGAAGGCGTCGAGCACCCGGATGGTACCGAGCAGGTTGGTGGCGACCATGCTCTCGGCGTCGGTGATGTGCGCGGGGTCGCGCAGGTCTTCGGTGAGCAGGACTCCGGACATCGTGACGACGACGTCGAGGTCGGGGTGCGCGGCGAGCACGTCGTCGCGGGCCCGCAGGACCGAGGCGGGGTCGGTGACGTCGATCCGGACGGACTGCAGGCCGTCCCGTGGCTCGGGCTGGCGCCCGCCGACGACGACCGTGTTGCCGGCCTTCGCGAACCGGTGCGCGAGTTCGAGCCCGATGCCAGAGGTGCCACCGACGATGAGCACTGTGCGACGGGTGAGCTTCACCAGAACCTCCCTGTAACGTTCGGTAGTCGTCCAACAACTACCGGATCTTCCACAACCAGGCTCACTCACATGCTCTGGAACCGGAAAGGCCCTGCCGATCCGGGGTGTGCCAGGACCCCCTCTGCGACCGTCGGCCGCGGCTACCGTGGGAGGTATGCCTCAAGACGACGCGAACCGGCTGGGCGAGTATCTGCACGCCCGCCGCGACCTGGTCACGCCGCAGCAGGCCGGCATCCCCGGTGGCGCCAACAGGCGCGTCCCAGGGCTGCGCCGCGAGGAGGTGGCGATGCTTGCCGGTACCAGTGCGGACTACTACCTGCGATTGGAGCGCGGCAGGGATCACAACCCCTCCCCGCAGGTGCTCCAGGCCATCGCCCGTGTCCTGCACCTCGACGACCTGGAAACCGAGTACCTGCTCGGACTCAACGTGCCCCGCCCGCCGGCCCGCCGCAAGCAGCGCATGCCGCGCCTGCCCGCCCGGTTGCACCATCTGTTGGCGGCCGTGGACGTGCCGGCGTTCGTCGAGGACCGGCACTTCGACGTCCTGGCCTCCAACCGACTCGCGATGGCGCTGTCGCCGCGGCTGCGGCCTGGCGGGAACCGGCTGCGCTCCCTGCTGCTCGACCCCGAGGAACGCCACTTCCAGCACGACTGGGAGGCGGCGGTCGTCGACTCCGTCGCGGCGTTCCGCCGTTCGGTGGACGACAGCGTCACCGACCAGCGCTCAGTCGAACTCGTCGGCGAGCTGTCCCTGGCCAGCAACCGCTTCCGCACCCTGTGGGCACGGCACGACATCAAAGCGCTCGGCTACACCAGTACCGTCAACCATCCGGTCGTGGGCGAACTGCACCTCAACCGCGAGAAGCTCGCCGTCGGAGACCTGCTGCTCGTGCTCTACTACCCGGACCAGGACAGCGACGCTGCCGAGAAGCTCCAACTGCTGGCCTCCCTCGCCCCAGCCGGCGGGCAGCAGCCCGCTGCGGCCGTCGACGCGCCGACAGGCCCCGACGTCGACGCCTGCCACCGATCGCAGGGCGGTCGGGGCCGACGCAGACCGTGACGCCCTGTCCGCTCCGACCGGCCTGAGGCGGTCACAAGAGACTCGGGGCGTGAGGGTCCGCCGCCTGTGCGACCGGCCGCAGCCGCCGGCACCGCGATTCCTCGCCGCGATGTGTCCTTGGGCCTGTCCGGGCGATCTTCTCGGGCCCGCGACGACAGCCGCGGCACCTCGCTGCGTTGTCGGAGTCGTCCGAATACGGCCCAGTTCTCCGCGCGCGAGCGGGGGTGCTCCGGTCCGGCTCGGGGTGCTGCCGGTGGCGCTCGCGTTCTTCCGGCGCGAGCCGGGTGGTCCAATGTCGATCGCTGCGGCGTGCAGCGCGCTTCGCGAGACCCGGTGCGGCGCAGCCGCCGGGTCCGCCCGGTCCGAAGCGGCTGCCCGCCGAGCCGGCGTACCGGACCCTCGGCGTACCGGACACTATGATCGTCGGGTTCACCAACGAAGGTTCCTGTATGCGATACATCATCATCGGCGCCGGAGCGGTCGGCGGGACCATCGGCGGCCGGCTGTTCGACAGCGGGCGCGAGGTCGTCCTGGTGGCCCGCGGCGCGCACGCGCAGGCGCTGCGGGAGCGCGGGCTGCGGCTGGAACTGCCGGACGGAACACATGAGTTGCCAGTGCCCGTGGTGGACGGGCCGGATGATGTGACGGCCCGGGACGACGATGTGCTGGTGCTGGCGGTGAAGACGCAGGACACCGCGGACGCGTTGGCGCGGTGGAGCGGCCACGGGGACCGGCCGGCGGTGGTCTGCGCGCAGAACGGGGTGGAGAACGAGCGGCTGGCGCTGCGCCGCTTCCGTGATGTGCACGCGATGTGCGTGTGGCTGCCCAGTTCGTATCTGGAACCGGGTGTGGTGGCGGCGCCGTGCGCGCCGCTGACCGGGATCCTGCATCTGGGCCGCTACCCGTCCGGCGCCGACGACACGACGCGCCGGATCGCGGCGGATCTGGCGGACTCGGGGTTCGCCGCACCGGTCCGGGACGACGTGATGGCCTGGAAGTACGCCAAGCTGCTGGCGAACCTCGGCAACGCGGTGGACGCCCTGTTCGGGTCGGTCGGCGGCGGGCCGCCGGCGGAGCTGGCCGAGCGGGCCGGGGCGGAGGGCGCGGCGGTGCTGGACGCGGCGGGCATCCCCTTCGTCGGTGCGGCGGAAGCGGCCCGGGAACGGGGCGACCGGATGCGGATCCGGCCGGTCAACGGCCCGGCGCGCGGGGGCGGTTCGTCCTGGCAGAGTCTGATGCGGGGCACCGGCTCGATCGAGTCCGACTACCTGAACGGGGAGATCGTGCTGCTGGCCCGTCGGCTGGGCGTGCCGGCGCCGGTCAATGAGGCGCTGCAGCGGACGGCGAATCTGTTCGCCCGGGAGCGCCGCCGGCCGGGCGACCTGACGGCCGGTGAGCGGGCGGCGCTCCTGGCATCGCTTCGGGAGGCGTGACGGCGCGGCGACCGCCCGCTCACCGGCTGTCCGGCCCCATCCGGAAGTCGTAGGCGGCGGGCAGCGGGTGTTCGGCCCTGGCCCGGGCCCGGACGGTGTCGTCCACCGGCCCGTCGCCGGCCAGCAGGGCCTCGGCGACGGCGTACCAGGTGTCGCTGAGCGCGAGGTCTCCTTCCCGCAGGTCCTCGACGACGAGGCCCTGGTCGAGCAGGGCGCGGGCGCCGGCCGCGTCGCCCCGGGCGAGTGCGGTCCGGGCGCGCAGCAGCCGGA
>NZ_FMCH01000654.1 GCF_900091855.1 Streptomyces sp. DvalAA-14 | reverse complement strand
ATACCGGGGGTGCCGGGCGGGCCGGGCGGACCGGGAATGCCGGGAGCACCGGGGCCGCCGGGGAGAATGCCGCCCGCGGGGTCCGGGAACCCGGCCGGCTGCGCCCCGCCGCCGGGGAGGCCGCCGTCCGCGGCCCCGCCGTTCAGAGCTTGGTGCCGCGCTGGACCTGCGGCTTCGGCAGGCGCAGCCGGCGCATCTGGAGCGTCCGCATCAAGCCGTACAGGACCACGCCCTTGACGTTCTTGTCCGCGAACCGCTGCCGGACCTGCGAGCGCAGCCGCATCCCCGTGATGACGGAGTCGACCACGATGGCCACGATCACCACCAGCCACAGCAGCAGCGACAAGTTCTGCAGCGAGCCGATCCGCACCACGCTGAGCACCAGGATCAGCAACGCGACCGGCAGGAAGAACTCGGCGACCCGCATCCGGGAGTCGACGTAGTCGCGGACGAACTTGCGCACCGGGCCCCGGTCGCGGGCGGGCAGATACCGCTCGTCGCCGCCGGCCAGCGCCTGCCGCTGCTTGGCCATGTCGGTGCGGCGGGCCTCGCGGGCCTGCCGGGTCGCGGCCTTGCGGTCGGTGGGCACCACTACGGCCTTGCGGCGCAGATTCTGTGCCTCGCTGCGCTTGGGCGTGGGGCGACCCTTGGGAGCCTGCGGGTCGCGGGACTGGTCCTCGAGCACGGCGGTGCCGGTGGTGGAGGACGGCTCATCTGAGGAACGGCGTCGGAACACGTCCTCCAGGTTACGTGGTCCGGGCGCCCCGCCCCACGCCCCCGGCGTACTCCCTGCGGCCCGGGTGGCCGAACCGTGATCGTCCTTGCGGATGAGCGCATCCGGCGCCGAACAGTGCGGTAATGGAACCATGGCCCGTACGCTGGGGTCTGTACAGGTGCTGGAGCAGTTGCCGAGAAGGGGGCGCGCGAGGCCCATGAGCGGTGTCATGAAGCGGATGGGATTGATCTTCCGCGCGAAGGCCAACAAGGCCCTGGACCGGGCCGAGGACCCGCGCGAGACGCTCGATTACTCGTACCAGAAGCAGCTCGAACTGCTGCAGAAGGTACGTCGGGGCGTGGCGGACGTCGCCACTTCCCGCAAGCGGCTCGAACTGCAGCTCACGGAGTTGCAGAAGAAGTCCACGACCTATGAGGACCAGGGCCGCAAGGCGCTGGCGCTCGGCCGCGAGGACCTGGCCAGGGAGGCGCTGTCCCGCCGGGCCGCCCTCCAGCAGCAGGTCACCGACCTGGAGACGCAGCACACCACGCTCCAGGGCGAGGAGGAGAAGCTGACGGTCGCCTCCCAGCGGCTGCAGGCCAAGGTGGACGCCTTCCGTACGAAGAAGGAGACCATCAAGGCCACCTACACCGCCGCCCAGGCGCAGACCCAGATCGGCGAGGCCTTCTCGGGCATCTCCGAGGAGATGGGCGACGTCGGGATGGCGATCCAGCGGGCCGAGGACAAGACCGAGCAGCTGCGGGCCCGGGCCGGCGCCCTGGACGAGCTGCTGGCCTCCGGTGCGCTGGACGATCCGAGCGGCCTGGCCAAGGACGACATCCAGGCCGAGCTGGAGCGGCTGTCCGGCGGCAGTGATGTCGAGCTGGAGCTCCAGCGGATGAAGGCGGAGCTGGCGGGCGGCGCCCCCCAGCAGGCGATCGAGGGCGGTCAGAGCGGTCAGACCGCGCAGAATCAGCCGCAGGACACCCCGCGGTTCGACAAGCAGTAGAACAGCGGAGCGCAGGACACGCAGGAGGCACCGGCGGCGCCCGCCGACCGGTGTCCGCACCCAACGCGCCCACGGGCCGAGCCGCCCTGGGCCTACGGAGGAGGCCGTCATGATCGTCCGGATCATGGGGGAGGGCCAGGTGAGGTTGGCGGACGCCCACGTCGCCGAGCTGAACACGCTGGACGTCGAGCTGCTGGCCGCGATCGAGTCCGGCGACGAGGAGGGCTTCCACCGCACGCTGGGCGCCCTGCTCGACGGCGTGCGGCGTCTCGGCGAGCCGCTGCCCGACGAGGCGCTGGAGCCGTCGGAGCTCATTCTGCCGTCCCCGGACGCGACCCTCGAAGAGGTCCGCGCGATGCTCAGCGACGACGGCCTGATCCCGGGCTGAGCGCACGGGGCGCCCGTCCGACCGGCCCCTGCAGCACCTTGCGACCCCGCCACCCACCCAGGGACGGCGGGGTCGAGGCGTATCGCGGCGGGATCCGAGGGCTCCCTGGGTGGATCGTGGTCCCATGACGCGTGATCTTTCGACGCCGCCCGTTGTCCCCGCGGGCTCGCTCGCCGGTTCTCCCCAACCCGTGCTCACCGCCGAGAGGGGCCTGCGCCTACGCCCCTGGGACGGGGGCGACGTGCCCGCGTTCCTCGCCGCTTACCGTGACGAGGAGATCCGCCGGTGGCACACGCGCCGACCCTTGGACGACAGGCAGGTCCAGGAGTGGTTCGACGCCTATCGCGCGGACTGGCAGCAGGAGAAGGGCGGCCACTGGGCGGTCACCCGGGGCGGCGGTGAGGTGCTCGGGCGGATCGCGCTGCGGGGGCTGGACTTCGATGACGGCATCGCCGACGTCGCGTACTGGGTGCTCCCGGCCGCCCGGGGAGCCGGCGTGGCCTCCGGCGCCCTTGCCGCGCTCACCTCCTGGGCGCTGGAAGAGATCGGCTTCCACCGCCTTGAGTTGGACCACTCGACGCGCAACACAGCCTCCTGCAGGGTCGCTTCGAAGTCCGGTTACCTGCTGGAGGGCACCCGGCGCAGCGCCGCGGTGCATGACGACGGACGGCACGACATGCACCTGCACGCCCGCATCCGGGGCGATGTGGCCGGGCCGGCGGTCCGCGTCGGTCTAGGGCAACACCCTTGACGGCAGAGCCAGTTCCGCCGGGCGCATGCCGCGCAGGGCGAGAAAGCCGGCGGTGGTGATCTCCAGGCCGGCGGCGATGCCGACGTCCACCGCCCATTGGGTGTCGGCCAGGATGTGGTCGACGCGGATCGGCTCGCCGGGGGGAGCGGCCAGGAGGGCGGCGGTCAGCAGCCGGGTGGCCAGGCGGCGGGAGGTGGCGGCGAGGGTTTCGACGCGGCCGCCGCGGAGGTAGCAGTAGCCGCTGCCGGCGAGATCGTCGACGACCAGCAGGCGGTAGTGGCGCAGGAGTTCCTCGTGGTCGGCGCCGTGCGCGCCGCCGCGGGTGCGGCGGTCCACGGAGTCCATCAGGTCGCGGTGCCGCTCGGTGCCCTGGTGGACCGGGCCGTCCGGCGCGGGCAGCCGGGCCGGGTCGGGCAGGCCCGACAGCCGCATGGTGGGGTGCAGATGGAACCCGGCGCGTCGGAAGGTGCGGGCGGCCACCGGATGGTCGGGCGCGCAGATCACCCCGCGCAGACAGGCCCGGCCGTGCATCATCGCCCTCGCGAGCAGCGCCTTGCCGACGCCCTTGCCCTGTGCGCCCGGCACCACCGCGAGCAGTGACAGTGCCCAGGTGCCCTCGCGCCGGTAGGACAGCACCGCCCCGACCGGCCCGGCCGCCTGGTCCTCGATCAGCCAGCAGCCGTCGGGGTCGGTACGGGCCAGGTGCCGGGTGCGGCCGTGATGGCGGGCGACCCGCTCGGCGGACCAGCCGCCGGGGCCGGCCGGGCCCCCCGCACCGGCCGCGCCCCAGACCGCGCCGTATCCGGCCTTGAAGCGGGCCGCCGAAGGGGCGCCGTACAGCTCGTGCGAGGCGCCGAAGGCGGCCGCGGAGATCTCCCGGACCACCTCCGCGTCCTCCTCGTCGTCACGGACGGGTCGAAGGATCACCCCTCCATCATTGCCCGTCGCCTTACGGCAGTGCCAGCATCTGCTCAAGTGCCAGCTTGGCGAAGTGCTCGGTCTCGGCGTCCACTTGGATCCGGTTCACCAGCTTGCCGTCGGCCAGCGACTCCAACGTCCAGACCAGGTGCGGCAGGTCGATCCGGTTCATGGTGGAGCAGAAGCAGACGGTCTTGTCGAGGAAGACGATCTGCTTGTCCGGGTGGGCCTTGGCCAGCCGCCGTACCAGGTTCAGTTCGGTGCCGAGCGCCCAGGCCGAGCCGGCCGGCGCCTCCGCCAGCCGCTGGATGATGTGCTCGGTGGAGCCGACGTAGTCCGCCGCCGAGACGACCTCGTGCTTGCACTCGGGGTGCACCAGCACATTGACCCCGGGTATACGGTCCCGGACGTCCTGCACCGACTCCAGCGAGAAGCGCCCGTGCACCGAGCAGTGGCCCCGCCACAGGATCATCTTCGCGGCCCGCAGCTGCTCGACGGTGAGGCCGCCGCCGGGCTTGTGCGGGTTGTAGACCACGCAGTCCTCCAGGGACATGCCCAGGTCGCCGACCGCGGTGTTCCGGCCGAGGTGCTGGTCCGGCAGGAAGAGCACCTTCTCGCCCTTCGCGAACGCCCACTCCAGGGCGCGTTCGGCGTTGGACGAGGTGCAGATGGTGCCGCCGTGCCGACCGGTGAACGCCTTGATGTCCGCGGAGGAGTTCATGTACGACACCGGCACCGTCACCTCGGCGACCCCGGCGTCGGCCAGCACGTCCCAGCATTCGGCGACCTGTTCGGCGCTGGCCATGTCGGCCATCGAGCAGCCGGCCGCCAGGTCCGGCAGGATCACCTGCTGCCGCTCGGAGGTGAGGATGTCCGCGGATTCGGCCATGAAGTGCACCCCGCAGAAGACGATGAACTCCGCCTCCGGCCGGGCGGCGGCGTCCCGCGCCAGCTTGAAGGAGTCGCCGGTGACATCGGCGAACTCGATGACCTCGTCCCGCTGGTAGTGGTGACCGAGGATGAAGACCTTGCTGCCGAGGCGCGCCTTGGCGGCCCGGGCGCGCTCCACCAGGTTCGGGTCCGACGGCGCGGGCAGGTCTCCGGGGCAGTCCACCCCGCGCTCGCTGCGGGGGTCGGACTCGCGGCCGAGCAGGAGCAGCGCGAGCGGCGTGGGCTGGACGTCCAGCGTTTCTGTGGTGGTCACGGGCCCGTAGCCCTTTCTTTGCGTACGCAGACCTTTTCGTCTACTTGACGCTATCTATCATAACCCGTTCGTGTCAGATTGACGATGGCGGTTTCGTCAATGTGACGCATTCGCCGGACGGACCCGGCACGGACCCGACACGGACCCGGCACGGACGCGCACCGAGCCGCACGGAGCCGGACGGTGGACCCCGGGCGTGTGCGAGCATGGGAGGGAATACGTCGGAGTGGACGTGCATCCGACTCGATCCGAAACGGAATGAATCCGCGAGGGCACCCGTTAGATCGATAGCCAGCAGTCCGTACAACCCGGGAGAGAAGCACATGACGGTTCAGGACGAGACCACGACCACGAGCGACGGCATCCTCCTGTCCGACGCTGCCGCCGAAAAGGTGAAGAGCCTGCTCGAGCAGGAAGGCCGCGAGGACCTGGCGCTGCGTGTCGCGGTCCAGCCCGGCGGCTGCTCCGGCCTGCGTTACTCGCTCTTCTTCGACGAGCGTTCGCTCGACGGCGATGTCCTCAAGGAGTTCGGCAGCGTCAAGGTCGTCACGGACCGGATGAGTGCCCCCTACCTGGGCGGTGCCTCCATCGACTTCGTGGACACCATCGAGAAGCAGGGCTTCACGATCGACAACCCGAACGCGACCGGCTCCTGCGCCTGCGGAGACTCCTTCCACTGACGGCGCGGGCCGGCGACGGCCCGGGTCTGTGGCAGCAGGAGCACTTGAGCAGGAGAAAGCGGCGGCACCCCCACCAGGTGCCGCCGCTTTCCTGTGCGACAGCCGATCACTGTCCCCTGATCGGCTGCCCGTCCGAGGTGTCCACCACCGTGCGGCTGCCCAGCGGCCGCTGGAGATCGACCGTCCGGGTGAAATCACGGACGATCATCGGGCACATCCGGTGCTTTCCGTCCGATGCCTGCGTCACCGTGACCCGTACCTCGGTGCCGGTCTCGGCGGCCACCGCCCGGTACGTGCTGCAAAGGCCGCCGGAGAAGGTGACGTCGAGGGTGCTGCCGTCGGCGTGGTAGCCGGTCACCTTCACGTCCTGGGCGGGGGCGGCGGGAGCGGTGGGCGCGGGGTCGCCCGGTCGGGCGGGCACCGGGGGCTTCGCCGGACCGCCCGGCAGCTTCGGACCGCCGGGGTCGATCGGGGCGGTCGGCGGCACCGGCGGGGGGCCGCCGGGGGAGGCCGTACCGGGACCGCCCGACGGACCGCCCGGGGTCTGGAGGAACGCGGGATCCACGGCCGGTTCGGCCACCACGGAGGTGTTCGACACCCCGGCGGGCGCGGTGTCGAACAGCCAGCACGGGATCAGGGTCTGCGTGCCCGACACGACGGCGGACGACAGTCCGAAGACCGCGCCGCGCACCTGGGTGGGATGGCCGTTGCCCGGTACGCACGGCAGGGTGCGCGGCAGTTTCTTGTCGGTCCCCGGGCCGCTCGGGGCGGCCGGTACCGCGGGTGTCGGCGGCACCAGCGGCACCAGGCAGGACGAGACGCCGTGGTCCGGCGGGGTCGGTGAACCCGCGGCGAGCCGCTGGAAGGCGGCCTGCGCGGAGACCACCGGATACGTGGCGCCCTTGGCCAGCGCGGACAGCCGCCCGGACGCCCGGGTCAGGGCGCCGTTCGGGCCGACGTCCAGTTCGGTGCGCCAGCCGGTGGTCGGCAGTCCGCCCACCACCGGGTCGGCGGTGACCAGCCGCTCGGGGCCGATCGTCTGGGCCGCGTCGATCCGGGCGGCCCCGGACAGCCCCAGCCCGTCGAGCACCGCGGTCGCCACCGCCTCGGCCTTGGGCGCGGACACCGGGGACCCGGCCGGATCGGCGGGACCGGCCGGACTGGCCGGATCGGTGGGAGGGGACGGCGGGGCCGGCGGACGGACCGGGACCGCGGCCGGTCCGCCGCCGGTGTAGGACCAGTTGCCCGGTGCGGCCCGGCTCACCAGCAGCGCGGGCCCGGCGCCGGTCGTCGGCCCGACATGCCAGGCGGTGCCGTCGGACACCGCCGGACCGCCGACCCCGAGCAGCGCGGCCAGCCGCTCGACCTGCGCCGCGCTCACCTCGGCCGCGGGCCGGTAGACGGCCGCTGACTTCGGACCCGCGGGCAGGCTGCCGGTCAGCTGGTACGTGACGCCGCCGCCCGTGACGCTCTGCGCGGGGACAGCGGGATCACCGAGGCGCAACGCGGCCGGTGTGGCCCGCGCGGCCTTCCCGCCGCTGCCCCCGGCCGCGTTCGCCGCCCAGTACGCTCCGCCGACGCCGGCCAGCAGCACGGCCGCGGCCACCGCGCCCGCCGTCACCCGCGACCTGCGGGCGGGCCGGCCACGGACGGGCTCGGCCTCCTCGTCGAACCGGTGTGCCGTACCGGCGACGCTGTCGTCACTGCGTTCGACGCTGTTGTCGTCGCGTTCGGTGCTCACCGTGTGCTCCTTCGGCTCTGCATACCGTCAGATGCCGATGGGACGCGGCGCACCACGATCCGGTTCCGCCGAACGGGTGAGCGGGTGGGCGGGTGAGCGGACGCGCGGAGGAGGCGGGCGGAATCAGTCGCCGTACTCCGACATCCCGTCCACCAGGTGCGCGGATGCGGCCGACACGCTGATGCCGTGCGGGCCGACCGGAGCGGCGACGGCCTGCGCCGTGGCGGCCGGGGTCTTCCAGTGCGGCGCCATCCGCCGGCTGTCACCGATCAACTGCTCCAGCGAGTCGGGATCGGCGAGCGGGGAAGACGGTGGTACGACCGGCGGGACAGATCTCATACCTCGACCCTAGGCACGCACAGGCACGGGAGAAAGCCCTACTATCAGGTAGTTTCGCCGTGTCCTCGGAAGCTCCCGGAAATCCCCCGGGCCTCCCCGCGTGCTGCCCACCCCGTCCCGACGCGTATTCTCCCCTTCTCCCCGCCTCCAGGAGTCCTCGCCGTGCGCATCGCTGTCACCGGATCCATCGCCACCGACCATCTGATGACCTTTCCCGGCCGGTTCGCCGACCAGCTCGTCGCCGAGCAGCTGCACACGGTGTCGCTGTCCTTCCTCGTGGACGCGCTCGACGTGCGCCGCGGCGGAGTCGGCGCCAACATCTGCTTCGGGATGGGCCAGCTCGGCACCCGGCCGGTCCTGGTCGGCGCGGCGGGCAACGACTTCGGCGAGTACCGGGCCTGGCTGGAGCGGCACGGCGTGGACACCGACTCGGTCCGCATCTCCGAGGTGCTGCACACCGCCCGCTTCATCTGCACCACCGACCGCGACCACAACCAGATCGGCTCCTTCTACACCGGTGCGATGAGCGAGGCCCGGCAGATCGAGCTCCAGACGGTGGCGGAGCGGGTCGGCGGCCTGGACCTGGTGTCGATCGGCGCCGACGACCCGGAGGCGATGATCCGGCACACCGAGGAGTGCCGCTCCCGGGGCATCCCGTTCGCGGCCGACTTCTCCCAGCAGATCGCCCGGATGGACGGCGACGACATCCGGGTGCTGGTGGACGGCGCGGCGTACCTGTTCAACAACGAGTACGAGAAGGGCCTGATCGAGAGCAAGACCGGCTGGTCCGCCGAGGAGATCCTGGACCGGGTCGGCACCTGGGTCACCACGCTGGGCCCGCACGGGGTGCGGATCGAGCGGAAGGGCGAGCCGGCCATCGAGGTCGGCTGCGCGGAGGAAGAGGCCAAGGTCGACCCGACCGGCGTCGGCGACGGCTTCCGGGCCGGCTTCCTGTCCGGCCTGGCGTGGGGCGTCGGCCTGGAGCGGGCGGCGCAGATCGGGTGCATGCTGGCGACTCTGGTCATCGAGACGCTGGGCACGCAGGAGTACGAGTTGCGGCGCGGGCACTTCATGGACCGCTTCACGAAGGCGTACGGGGACGAGGCGGCGGGGGAGGTCCGCAAGTACCTGCACGCCTGACGGCTGGTCGTGGGGGGTGGGCGGCGGCCCGTCGCGGTGTCCTCAAGCGCCGGACGGGCTGAAAGACGTCCTCAAGCGCCGGACGGGCTGGTTTTTGCTGGGCGTGGGCCGGTTGTCCTCATGCGCCGGACGGGCTGAAAGATGTCCTCAAGCGCCGGACGGGCTGAAGACGTCCTCAAGCGCCGGACGGGCTGGTTTTGGTGGGTGTCGGGAAGACGTCATCGCGCGGTGGGGCGGGTGGTGGCGGGTCTTAGGTGCGGCGGCGGATCTGGTAGGCGGTGCCGCGGGTGGCGGGGTGTTCGCCGATGTAGTCCTGGTCGCGCATCGCGCACCAGGCCGGGATGTCGAGGCGGGCGGCCTCGTCGTCGGACAGGACGGTGATCAGGCCGCCGACCGGCACGTCGCCGATCACCTTGGCCAGCTCGATCACCGGGATGGGGCAGCGCTTGCCGAGGGAGTCCACCACGAGGTCCGCGGACGCCCCGGCGGCGGACGCGGCGGCGGACGCGGGTCCGGACGTTCGGCCGGCGGGCGGCGCCCCGAGGCGGCCGCGGACCTCGGCGACGACCTCCGGCAGTACGGCGAGGAATCGCGTCACCTCCTCCTCGCCGGTGCCGGCCGGCAGGGACACCCGCACATTGCCCTCCGACAGGACACCCATCGCCTTGAGCACATGGCTCGGTGTCAGCGTGCTGGACGTGCAGGACGAGCCGGAGGACACCGAGAAGCCCGCCCGGTCCAGGCCGGTCAGCAGCGCCTCGCCGTCCACGTAGAGGCAGGAGAAGGTGACCAGATGCGGCAGGCGCAGCCGGTCGTGGCCCACCACCTCGACATCGGGGACGAGTTGCGGCACGCGGGTCCTGATCCGGTCCACCAGCGCGGACAGCCGTACCGCCTCCGCCGCCGCCTCGGCCCGCACCGCCCGCAGGGACGCCGCGGCCGCCACGATGGCCGGCAGGTTCTCAAAACCGGGGGCGCGTCCCGACTCCCGGTCGTCCGCGGGCTCCTGGGGTGCGAAGCGGGTGCCCTTGCGCACGGCCAGCAGCCCCACGCCGGGCGGGCCGCCCCACTTGTGCGCGCTGCCGGCCAGCAGCGACCAGGCGCCCGGCACCGGACCCCACGCCAGCGACTGCGCCGCGTCCACCAGCAGCGGCACTCCCGCCGCCCGGCAGGCGTCGGCCACTTCGGCCACCGGCTGCACCGTGCCCACCTCGTGGTTGGCGGACTGCAGGCAGGCCAGCGCGGTGTCGGTGCGCAGCGCCGCCGCGAACTCCCCGGCATCCACCCGCCCGGCGCGGTCCACGCCCACCGCGGTGGTGTCGAAGGGCTCGGCGGCGTGCAGCACCGCCGAGTGCTCCACCGCGGAGTGCACCAGATGGCGACCCGTGCGGTGGCGGCCCGCGGCGGCGCCCGCCACCGCCGCGTGCAGCGCGCGCGTCCCCGAAGGGGTGAACACCAGCTCGTCCGGGCGGCAGCCGACCGCCGCCGCGGCGGCCTCGCGCGCCGCGTCCAGCAGCAACCGGGCCCGCCTGCCCTCGCGGTACAGCCGGGCCGGGTCCGCCCAGCCCTCGTCGAGCGCGGCGATCAGCGCCTGACGTGCCACGGGGTGCAGCGGAGCGGCCGAAGCCGTGTCGAAATAGGGCATGCCGGAACGCTACAACCCGGGTACGACAAGAGGTCGGCGCGGTGTCAGAAGACCGGCGGAGGGCGGCACTCCATACCTTCCGGGTGAGGCCCGGCGCGTTGGACCCCCTCCCCGCGTGACCCCAAATAGCGTCCAGTAGGGTTTGGTCCGCATAAACATCCACACCTAATGTGCCCGCGCGCGGGCCGACCGACCAGCAGACGGCCGGAACACTCGTAACGCGCGGCCGAGACTCTCGGGAAGGCGCTACGTGAGTCCCAACGGCTCCGACCTCCCCCACGGCCCTGCGGGCGTGGGTGGCACCCCCGCGTCGCGGCGCCCGATGCGGCGATGGCTGCCGCAGGCGCTGGTCGCGGGACTGGTCCTTGCGACCGCCTCTGGTTGTTCGTACAAGGACTATCCCCGCCTGGGCATGCCCAGCCCGGCCACGGAACAGGCACCCAGGATTCTTGCCCTCTGGCAGGGTTCCTGGGCCGCCGCACTGGCCACGGGCGCGCTCGTCTGGGGTCTGATCCTGTGGAGCGTGATCTTCCACCGGCGCAGCCGGACCAAGATCGAGGTCCCTCCGCAGACCCGGTACAACATGCCGATTGAGGCGCTGTACACCATCGTCCCGATCATCGTGATCGCGGTGCTCTTCTACTTCACCGCTCGCGACGAGTCGAAGATCCTGGACACGTCCAAGAAGCCGCAGCACGTGGTCAACGTGGTGGGCTTCCAGTGGAGCTGGGGCTTCAACTACGTCGAGAACGTGGACGGCAACCCGGCCACCCCGGTGGGCGTGCCGAAGGAACTGTCCTCGATCCCGGCGAACAAGCTGGATCTGCCGCCCGGCGCCGAGGGCGTCTACGACATCGGCACCCCGTCGAGCAAGAACCCGGACACCGGTCTTCCCGGCCCGACCCTCTGGCTGGCCGAGGGCCAGTCGGTGCGCTTCGTGCTGACCTCCCGTGACGTGATCCACTCCTTCTGGGTGATTCCCTTCCTGATGAAGATGGACGTCATCCCCGGCCACACCAACGTCTTCCAGGTGACTCCGAACAAGCTCGGCACCTTCGAGGGCAAGTGCGCCGAGCTGTGCGGCCAGGACCACTCCCGGATGCTCTTCAACGTCAAGGTCGTGACGCCGGCCCAGTACCAGCAGCACCTCAAGGACCTGGCGGCGAAGGGCCAGACCGGTTACATCCCGGCCGGCATTGCCACCACGGGCAACGCGAAGAACTCGGAGCCCAAGACCACATGAGCATTCTCAACGAACCGGCGGGGGCGGCCCCCGTCGAGGACGATTCCTACGCGGACGAACTGCCGGTCCGTACCAAGCGCCCCGGCTCGGTGGTGGTCTCGTGGCTGACCACCACCGACCACAAGACGATCGGCACCCTGTACCTGGTGACGTCGTTCGTCTTCTTCCTCATCGGCGGCGTGCTGGCGCTGATGATGCGGGCCGAGCTCGCCCGGCCGGGCAATCAGTTCCTGTCGAACGAGCAGTTCAACCAGGCGTTCACGATGCACGGCACCGTGATGCTGCTGATGTTCGCCACCCCGCTGTTCGCCGGCTTCACCAACTGGATCATGCCGCTGCAGATCGGCGCGCCCGACGTGGCGTTCCCCCGGCTGAACATGTTCGCCTACTGGCTCTACCTGTTCGGCTCGCTGATCGCGGTCGGCGGCTTCGTCACCCCGCAGGGCGCGGCCGACTTCGGCTGGTTCGCGTACTCGCCGCTGTCCGACGCGGTGCACTCGCCGGGTGTCGGCGGCGACATGTGGATCATGGGTCTGGCGCTGTCCGGCTTCGGCACCATCCTCGGCGCCGTCAACTTCATCACCACGATCATCTGCATGCGCGCGCCCGGTATGACGATGTTCCGGATGCCGATCTTCTGCTGGAACGTGCTGCTGACCGCCGTTCTGGTCCTGCTCGCCTTCCCGGTGCTGGCCGCCGCGCTGCTCGCGCTGGAGGCGGACCGAAAATTCGGTGCGCATGTATTCGACTCGGCCAATGGCGGCGCGCTGCTCTGGCAACACCTCTTCTGGTTCTTCGGCCATCCAGAGGTGTACATCATCGCGCTGCCGTTCTTCGGCATCATCTCCGAGGTCATTCCGGTCTTCAGCCGCAAGCCGATGTTCGGCTACATCGGCCTGATCGCCGCGACGATTTCCATCGCCGGCCTGTCCGTGACGGTGTGGGCGCACCACATGTACGTCACCGGCGGCGTGCTGCTGCCGTTCTTCTCCTTCATGACGTTCCTCATCGCGGTGCCCACCGGGGTGAAGTTCTTCAACTGGATCGGCACCATGTGGAAGGGGTCACTGAGTTTCGAG
Source organism: Streptomyces sp. DvalAA-14 (assembly GCF_900091855.1). Lineage (GTDB taxonomy): Bacteria > Actinomycetota > Actinomycetes > Streptomycetales > Streptomycetaceae > Actinacidiphila. The sequence continues at coordinate 9,618 of NZ_FMCH01000654.1, read as the reverse complement.
ACCCCGATGCTGTGGGCGATCGGATTCCTGATCACCTTCGCCTTCGGTGGTCTGACCGGTGTCATCCTGGCGGCGCCGCCACTGGACTTCCACGTCTCCGACTCGTACTTCGTGGTGGCGCACTTCCACTACGTGGTCTTCGGCACCGTGGTGTTCGCGATGTTCGCCGGATTCCACTTCTGGTGGCCGAAGATGACCGGCAAGATGCTGGACGAGCGGCTCGGCAAGATCACCTTCTGGACGCTGTTCCTCGGCTTCCACGGCACCTTCCTGGTCCAGCACTGGCTGGGCGCCGAAGGCATGCCGCGCCGCTACGCCGACTACCTGGCCGCGGACGGCTTCACCACCTTGAACACCGTCTCGACCATCAGCTCCTTCCTGCTGGGCCTGTCGATCCTGCCGTTCCTCTACAACGTCTGGAAGACCGCCAAGTACGGCAAGAAGGTGGAAGTCGACGACCCGTGGGGCTACGGCCGTTCGCTGGAGTGGGCGACCTCCTGCCCGCCGCCGCGGCACAACTTCCTCACGCTGCCGCGTATCCGCTCCGAATCCCCGGCGTTCGACCTGCACCACCCGGAGATCGCCGCGGCCGAGCTGCTCGCGAACCCTCCGGACCGGGCTCTGATCGGCAAGCAGCGCACCAGCAGCCCTTCGGTCGCTGAGGGCAAGGAGGACGCCAAGTGAGGATCCAGGGCAAGATGTTCCTCGGCCTGGCCGCCTTCATCCTGGCCACGGCCATCGTCTACGGCTTCTGGTCCAAGGAGCCGGCCGGTACCACCGCGCTGTTCCTGGCCTTCGCGCTGTCGCTGATGATCGGCTTCTACCTGTCCTTCACCGCCCGCCGGGCGGACGCGGGAGCGCAGGACCGGGAAGACGCCGACGTCGCCGACGACGCCGGCGAACTGGGCTTCTTCAGCCCGCACAGCTGGCAGCCGCTCGCCCTGGGCGTCGGCGGCGCGCTGGGCTTCCTCGGCATCATCTTCGGCTGGTGGCTGCTCTTCTTCGCGCTGCCGGTCATCCTGGTCGGCGTGTACGGCTGGGCCTTCGAGTACTACCGGGGCGAGGACCGCACGCAGTAACCCGCGGTTACCGCCCGACGAGCCCGGACACCGTACGGTGTCCGGGCTCGTCCGCGCGTAGCGCGCAAGCGACACGCGGAGGACAGCACCCTTTTGCACGCGCTCGGCGCGCGGAAGCCGGTGCGCGTTCATAGCGTGATCGCATGAACCACCTCCGCTTGAGCCACCATCCCCGGCGCCGCATAGCCGTGCGCTGCGCGCTTCTCATAGCGCCCCTCGCGGTGGGGCTCGCCGCCTGCCAGGGCGACGGGAACCCGCTTGCCGCGCCTCCCCACGAAGCCGCGGCCCAGGTCGCCTTCGCCGCGGCCAGCGGCGGCAAGGCCGACCCCGCCAAGCCCCTGCAAGTCTCCGTCAAGCACGACGGCAGCCGGATAACCGACGTCACCGCCACCGACGGCGCAGGGCGCTTCGTACGCGGTGAACTCAGCTCCGACGGACTGCGGTGGCACTCCACCAGTCCGCTCGCGGCAGGCTCGCACTACACCGTCCGGGTGAGCACCGAGGACTCCGACGGTCATCCCGGCCGCAAGGTGGTCGTCTTCGACACCAGCTCCGCCCAGGCCGGACTGCATGTCACCTTCGGCCCGAACGCCGGCACGTACGGCGTCGGACAGCCGATCACCGCCGCGCTGAACCGCCCGGTCAAGGACCGCGCGGCCCGCGCCTCGGTCGAATCCAGCCTCGTGGTCACCTCGACCCCCCAGGCGGCACCCGGCTCCTGGTACTGGGTGGACGACCGCACCCTGCACTACCGGCCGCAGACCTACTGGCCGGCCCACGCCAAGATCGTGGTCAGAAGCACCCTCAGCGGCGTGAAGGTCCAAAGCGGCGTGCTGGGCGGCGCCGACAAGCCGCTCACCCTGCACACCGGCGACCGGATCGAAGCGATCACCAATGCCGCCACCGACCATATGACGTTCAAGGACAACGGCAAGGTCGTCAAGACCCTCCCCGTCACCACCGGAAAGCCGGGCTTCGACACCCGCAACGGCCTCAAGGTGGTGCTGGCCAAGGAGTCGTTCGTCCAGATGAAGAGCCAGAGCATCGGCATCGCGGCCGGCAGCTCCGACTCCTACGACCTGCCGGTCTACTGGGCCACCCGGGTGACCTGGAGCGGTGAGTACGTGCACGCCGCGCCCTGGTCCGAAGGCTCCCAGGGATCCGCCAACGTCAGCCACGGCTGCACGGGCATGAGCACGGAGAACGCCAAGTGGTTCTTCGACCATGTGCGGCAGGGCGACATCGTGAACGTCATCAACAGCAAGGGCCCCCGGATGACGCCCTTCGACAACGGCTTCGGCGACTGGAACCTCAGCTGGGCCCAGTGGCAGAAGGGCAGTGCGCTCAACGCGCCTGCCAAGGGAACCCAGGCCGGCGCGAAGACCGCCGCGACGGCCCCGGCCCGCTTGCGCCCGGAGACCGCGTAATCATCCGCGCGGCCTCGCCTCCGGGCGCGTTGCCTACCGGGTCGCGACGGTCTGGACGACCGGCGCGATCCGGTGGCGCAGCAGTGTCACCAGCGTCTCGGACAGCGCCACCGGGTCAACGGGGTGAGTGATCGCCGCGTCCGCCCGGCTCCAGGTGGCCAGCCACGCGTCCTGCGGGCGGCCGATCAGGACCAATACCGGCGGGCAGCGGAAGATCTCGTCCTTGATCTGGCGGCCCACCCCCATGCCGCCGGCCGGATTGGCCTCGCCGTCCAGCACGCACAGATCGATCCCACCGCGCTCCAGTTGCTCCAGGACGGCGGGGAGCGTCGCGCACTCCACGTACTCCACCGGCGGCAGATCTGCGGCAGGCCTGCGGCCGACGGCGAGCCGGACCTGCTCCCGGGTGTTCGCGTCGTCGCTGTAGACCAGCACGGTGGCGGTCGCCTGCATCCTGGTTCCTCCTGGTCGGCATCCTCGTGAACGCGTTCTCAAGTGTGTCGGATGCTACTCCCGCCAGTGCCTCCCCGAGGAGGGTTCGGACCCCGTGAAGATCCCGGACGGGTCGGACCGACGGACCGTCATCCGCGGATCGGTGACCCCCATCACCCGTTCGGGCGACGGCTGGCCGCAGGCCGGCGGGTCCCGCCAGGGCATGGACACACCGAAGGGGACCCCCGGAGTGAGCGCCGGATAAGCGACCGACATAATGTCGGACGTGGCGACAGCAACAGCAGTAGAAACCGGGCACGCGCACCCGTCGGTCAACCGGCCGAACCTCACCAGCGTCGGAACCATCATCTGGCTGAGTTCCGAGCTGATGTTCTTCGCGGCCCTCTTCGCGATGTACTTCACGCTCCGGTCGGTGACGGGTGAAGTCTTCTGGAAGGAGCACGCGCACGCCCTGAACGTGCCGTTCTCCGCGACGAACACCACGATCCTGGTGCTCTCCTCCTTCACCTGCCAGATGGGCGTCTTCGCCGCCGAACGCGGTGACGTGAAGAAACTCCGCTCCTGGTTCATCGTGACCTTCATCATGGGCGCGGTGTTCATCGGCGGGCAGATCTTCGAGTACACCAACCTGGTCAGGAAGGACGGGATCTCGCTCAGCTCGGACCCGTACGGCTCGGTGTTCTATCTGACCACCGGCTTCCACGGTCTGCATGTGACGGGCGGTCTGATCGCGTTCCTGCTGGTGCTCGGACGAACGTACGCGGCCAAGCGGTTCACCCATCAGCAGGCCACCGCTGCCATCGTCGTGTCCTACTACTGGCACTTCGTCGATGTGGTCTGGATCGGCCTCTTCGCCACGATCTACCTGATCAAGTAGCCGGTCCCGGGCTCCGGACAGACCGGGCAGGCCTCCACAGATTCAGCCAAAGCATCGACACAAGAGATCCTGACACTCGGGGTAATCCGTGAAAAAGCTCTCCGCACGACGACGCCACCCGTTGGCGGCGCTTGTCGTCCTATTCTTCGCGCTCGCGGCCACCGGGGGCCTGTATGCCGCGCTCGCCCCGGCGCCCGACGCGCACGCCGACGACTCGGCTCAGTCCCTGGCCATCGAGCAGGGCAAGAAGCTCTACTCCGTCGGCTGCGCGACCTGCCACGGCATGTCCGGGCAGGGCAGCACCGACGGTCCCAGCCTGGTCGGCGTCGGCAGTGCCGCGGTGGACTTCCAGGTCGGCACCGGCCGGATGCCCGCGCAGGCGCCCGGCGAGCAGGTCGAGCAGCACCCGGTGATCTACAGCCAGGCGGAGATCGACCAGATCGCCGGCTACATCGCCTCGCTCGGCCCGGGTCCGTCCATTCCGACCAAGGACCAGTACAGTCCGGCCGGCGCGGACGAGGCCAAGGGCGGCGAACTGTTCCGCACCAACTGCTCGCAGTGCCACAACTTCGTGGGCAAGGGCGGAGCGCTGACGGAGGGCAAGTTCGCCCCGGCACTCAAGGGCGTCTCCGCCAAGCACATCTACGAGGCGATGGAGACCGGCCCGCAGAACATGCCGTCGTTCCCCGACACCACCATGCCGCAGGACACCAAGGCGGACATCATCGCCTACCTCAAGGCGGTCGACAGCGCTGACAGCCCCAACCCGGGCGGCTTCACGATGGGCAACATCGGTCCGGTCTCGGAAGGCCTGTTCGCCTGGGTCTTCGGTCTCGGCGCGATGATCGCCCTCGCCATCTGGGTCGCCGCCCGGACGACCAAGGCCAAGAAGTCATGAGCGAGACTGGACCTCACAACGACGTGTCTGAGAATCTGCCGAGCGAACACGGCGCCGCCGAGGGCGGCGTAGCGGTCAAGAGCGACCCGTTCGCCAACCCCGGGCTGCCGCCCCACGAGCACCGCCGTCAGGACATCGACGACCGGGCGGCCAAGCACTCCGAGCGCGTGGTGGCGGGCCTGTTCACGCTGTCGATGCTCGGCACCCTCGGATTCATCGCCAGCTTCGTGATCTTCCCGGTCGACAAGATCGTCTTCATCTTCCCGTTCGGTCACGTCAGCGCGCTGAACTTCTCGCTCGGCCTGACCCTCGCGGTGGCGCTGTTCGGCATCGGCGCGGGCGCGGTCCACTGGGCCCGCACCCTGATGTCGGACGAGGAAGTCGCCGACGAGCGGCACCGGGTGGACGCCGACGACGAGCTGCGCGAGAACGTGCGCCAGCAGTGGATCACCGGCGCCAAGGAGAGCGGCTTCGGCCGCCGCAAGCTGATCCGCACCACGATGTTCGGCGCGCTGTCCCTGGTCCCGCTGTCGGGTCTGCTGATCCTGCGCGACCTCGGCCCGCTGCCGGAGGGCAAGCTCGACCACACCCTCTGGGCCAAGGGCAAGGTGTTGATCAACACCAACACCATGGAGCCGCTCAAGCCCGAGGACGTCGCGGTCGGCTCGCTGACCTTCGCGCAGCCCCAGGGCCTGGAGGAGTCCGACGAGGACTTCCAGGAGCAGATCGCCAAGGCCGCGCTGATGATCGTCCGGCTCAAGCCGCAGGACATCAAGGACAAGCGCGAAGCCGACTGGGGCCACGAGGGCATCGTGGCCTTCTCCAAGATCTGCACCCACGTCGGCTGCCCGATCAGCCTGTACGAGCAGCAGACGCACCACGTGCTGTGCCCGTGCCACCAGTCGACCTTCGACCTGTCCGACGGTGCCCGGGTGCTCTTCGGCCCCGCGGGACACCCGCTGCCGCAGCTTCGGATCAGCGTCAACGGTGAGGGGAACCTCATCGCGCTTGGCGACTTCGATGCGCCCGTCGGCCCGGCTTTCTGGGAGCGCTGATGAGTACCACTGACACCTCCACCCGGCCCCGGCCCACCAACCCCGGTGAGCGCGTCGTCGAATGGGCGGACGGCCGGCTCGGCCTGTACAAGCTGGCCAAGTCCAACCTCCGCAAGATCTTCCCGGACCACTGGTCCTTCATGCTCGGCGAAGTCTGCCTCTACAGCTTCACGATCCTCATCCTCACCGGTGTGTATCTGACGCTGTTCTTCCACCCGAGCATGAGCGAGGTCGTGTACCACGGCCCGTACGCGCCGCTGCAGGGCGTGACGATGTCGGACGCGTACGCGTCCACCCTGCACATCAGCTTCGAGGTCCGGGGCGGTCTGCTGATAAGGCAGATCCACCACTGGTCCGCGCTGATCTTCATCGCCGCCATGATCGTGCACATGATGCGCGTGTTCTTCACCGGTGCCTTCCGCCGGCCGCGCGAGATCAACTGGCTGTTCGGCTGGTCGCTGCTCTTCCTGGGCATGTTCACCGGCTTCACCGGCTACTCGCTCCCCGACGACCTGCTGTCCGGCACCGGTGTGCGCTTCATGGAGGGCGCGGTCCTGTCCACGCCGATCGTCGGCACCTATCTGTCGATGTTCCTGTTCGGCGGCGAGTTCCCCGGCCACGACTTCGTGTCCCGGTTCTACTCGATCCACATCCTGCTGCTGCCGGGCCTGATGGCCGGCCTGCTGGTCGCGCACCTGATCCTGGTGTTCTTCCACAAGCACACGCAGTTCCCGGGTGCGGGCAAGACCGAGAAGAACGTCGTCGGCAGCCCGTTCATGCCGATCTACACCGCCAAGGCGGGCGGCTTCTTCTTCCTGGTCTTCGGCGTCATCTCCGCCGTCGCGGCGATCGCCACCATCAACCCGATCTGGGCGGTCGGCCCCTACCGGCCCGACCAGGTGTCCACCGGCGCCCAGCCCGACTGGTACATGGGCTTCTCCGAAGGCCTGATCCGGATCATGCCCGGCTGGGAGATCAGAGGCTGGGGGCACACGCTGGTCCTCGGCGTCTTCATCCCGCTGATGGTCTTCCCGCTGGTGCTGGTGGCCATCGCCGTCTACCCGTTCATCGAGTCCTGGGTGACCGGCGACAAGCGGGAGCACCACCTGCTGGACCGGCCGCGCAACCGTCCGGTGCGCACCGGCTTCGGCGTGGCCTGGCTGACGGTGTACTTCGTGCTGCTGATCGGTGGCGGCAACGACATCGTCGCCACGCACTTCCATCTGTCGATCAACTCGATCACCTGGTTCGTCCGGATCGGCATCTTCGTACTGCCGGCCTTCTCCTTCTGGGCGGCCAAGCGGATCTGCCTGGGACTGCAGCGCCGCGACCGCGACAAGGTGCTGCACGGTCGGGAGACCGGCATCATCAAGCGGCTGCCGCACGGCGAGTTCATCGAGGTGCACGAGCCGTTGTCGCAGCAGCAGCTGCACGTGCTCACCGCGCACGTCCAGCCCCGGCCGATCGACCCCGGACCCGAGGTCGACGAGAACGGTGTGGAGCGCAAGCTCAGCCCGGTCGCGAAGGTCCAGGCACGGCTGTCGCGCAACTTCTACGGCGAGCACAGCCAGATTCCGAAGCCGACGGCCGAGGAGTACGAGGAGATCACTTCGGGGCACGGTCACCACTGACGGTCCCCACCGTCGCCACACCGCTCCCGGGCCGGCCCGGCACCCTCTCTTTCGGGGGGGTGCCGGAGCCGGCCCGGCTGCGTTGTGCGGGACGGCTCCCGGACCTGCCGGGGCGCGGGGAACCAGGCGAGCAACCGGCGCGAGAGCGGCAGCCGGGTGAACGGCCCCGGCGGGCAGGACGTGCCCCGAAGGGGGCCGGGCAGGGCACCCCGAAGGGGCGTGGAGCGGCGACGGGCCCGGGCGGGACGCCGATAGGCTGCACCCTGCCAGAGGGTGAACCCTTTCCAGGAGCGTGACCATGAGCGTTGTGAACCCCGCCGGAGGCACCAGCACCAGCAGGGCTCCGCGGTCCTGGCCCGACCTCCTGACCGCACTGCTGACCGGCCACGACCTGACCGGCGACGACACCGCGTGGGCGATGGACCGCATCATGGGCGGCGAAGCCTCCGATGTGCAGATCGCCGGGTTCGCGGTCGCGCTGCGCGCCAAGGGCGAGACCGTCGAGGAAGTCGCCGGCATGGTCCGTTCCATGTACGCGCACGCCAACCTCATCGAGGTGCCCGGTCCGACCGTCGACATCGTCGGCACCGGCGGCGACCGGGCCAAGACGGTCAACATCTCCACCATGGCCGCGATAGTCGTCGCGGGCACCGGCGCCAAGGTCGTCAAGCACGGCAACCGGGCCGCCTCCTCGGCCAGCGGCGCCTCCGACATACTGGAAAAGCTCGGCGTCAATCTGGAGCTGAGCCCGCTGCGGGTGGCCCAGGTGGCCGAGGAAGCCGGCATCACCTTCTGCTTCGCGGTGAAGTTCCACCCCTCGTTGCGGCATGTGGCCACCGCCCGCGCCGAGTTGGGGGTCGCCACCACCTTCAACTTCCTCGGCCCGCTGACCAACCCGGCCCGGGTACGGGCGCAGGCCACCGGGGTCGCCGACGCGCGGATGGCGCCGATCCTGGCCGGCGTACTGGCCGAACGCGGCTCCTCGGCCCTGGTGTTCCGCGGCGACGACGGCCTGGACGAACTGACCACCACCGCGACGTCCCAGGTGTGGGTGGTGCGCGACGGCACGGTCGAGCAGGTGTCCTTCGACCCCCGTGACGTCGGCCTCGACCTGGTACCGGTCGAGGCGCTGCGCGGCGCCGACGCCGCCCACAACGCCGATGTCGCCCGGCGGCTGTTGGCCGGTGAGACCGGTCCGGTACGGGACGCGGTGCTGCTCAACGCGGCCGCCGCGCTGGTGGCGCTGGAGCCGGCGGAGGGTCCGCTCGAACCGCAAATCGCGGCCGGTCTGGTCCGGGCCGCGCAGTCCGTGGACTCGGGCGCGGCCGCCGCCGTCCTGGAGCGCTGGGCCGCGGCCAGCCACGCGCAGCCGGTCCGGTAGCGGTCCGGCGGCTACGGCCCCGCAGGTCGAGGCACCGTCCGATAGTTGGACGGTGCCTTGCGCGTTCGGCGGCATCTGGCAGAATCCCTCTCAGGTCACGAGTGACAGCGTCAAGGCCCCGGCTCGCTGTCCGGCAACCCTCCGTCCGAGGTGGGGTGCCCCGGGTGAAGACCAGGCTGTGAACAAGCGAGGTTCGCAGCAAGCCGGACTTGGGGAGCTCTGTCATGACCGTCTTCAGCCCTGCCACTGCCGCCGACTGTGACGTCCGCACACCGCTGCCGGTGCTCGGACGCGACGTCCGGGTGCCGCTGGTCACCGGCGGCGAGGTGACCTACGCCGCCCTGGACTACGCGGCCAGCGCGCCCGCCCTCCAGCGGGTCTGGGACGACGTCGCCGCGTACGCCCCCTACTACGGCAGCGTGCACCGCGGCGCCGGCTACCTGTCGCAACTGTCCACCGACCTGTTCGAGCAGAGCCGGGCGACGGTGGCCGCGTTCCTCGGCTGTCGGGCCGACGACGAGGTGATCTTCACCCGCTCCACCACCGACTCGCTCAACCTGCTGGCCGCGGCGCTGCCGGCCGGCACCCAGGTCTTCGTGTTCGAGACCGAGCACCACGCCTCGCTGCTGCCCTGGACCCGTGGGCAGGACGCCCGGGTCACCTGGCTGGCGGCCCCCCGCACCCCCGAGCAGGCGGTCGCCTCGCTCGATGTGGCCCTGCACGGTGCCCCCAAGGGACCCAAGCTGGTGTGCGTCACCGGGGCGTCCAATGTCACCGGGGAGCTGTGGCCGGTCCGCAAGCTGGCCGCCGCCGCGCA
>NZ_FMCH01000164.1 GCF_900091855.1 Streptomyces sp. DvalAA-14 | reverse complement strand
CCCACCGCGAACCACCACCGCCCCCGCACTCCGCCACCGCCGACACCGAGCGCGCCAGGCCCGGCCTGCGGCCGCCCCGTCGACGCCCCCCGACTGGGTCCGCTGGACCGTGCTGCCCCTGCTGGTCGTGGTCCCCATCGGCTATGTGGTCGTCGCCGCCAAGCAGAGCCGGATCAGCGGCGAGGACAAGCAGCAGGAAGCCGCCGCCCGGCACATGACCCGGGCCCGGCCCAGCTCGCTCCAGCAGCGCGTCTACCAGGTGTCGTTCCCGATCGGGGCCACCCACCCCGGCTACCTGGAGACCAACTCCTGGGACGTCAGCGTGCTGCTGGCGCAGTTCACCACCACCGCGGGCGGACTGGACACCTTCCTGGCCAAGGTGGGCACCAGCCGCGCCGCCCTGCAGCCCGGCCGGGTCACGATCAGGCCGGCCCAGACCAAAGGGGTCGACTGGAACTTCGCCGTCCACCGCCCCTACGCCGGGATCACCCTGCACCAGGCCGGCGACAAGCCCGACCACGACATCACCGTGGATCTGACCGATCCCGACGCGCCGACCGTGTATGTGGTGTCCACTGTCAATTTCCAGCATGGCTTCGGGGGCGGGTGACCCCGTCCCCGCTTTCACTCGATAGCGTGAGGCGATGAGCGAGACGACCGACCAGGCCGCCACTGCGTACGACACGTTCAACGACGCGTACGACGATCGTGACGACCTGCTGCAGCCGCCGCTGCAGTACCGCTTCGACGGCCCCGACGACGCCCCCGTGCTCGTGCTGGGTCCCGCCCTGGGCGCGACCTGGCACATGTGGGACCGCCAGCTCCCCGTGCTCAGCGGCGACTGGCGGGTGCTGCGTTACGAGCTGCCCGGGCACGGCGGCGCCCCGGCCGACCCCGCGTACTCGGTCGACGACCTCGCCCGGCGGCTGCTGGCCGTGCTGGACGACGAGGGCATCGACAGCTTCGGCTATGCCGGGTGCGGGCTCGGCGCCGCCATCGGCGCCCGGCTGGCGCTGCTGCGCCCCGACCGGGTGGCCGCCCTGGCCCTGGTCTCGGCCGCCGCCCGCTACGCCACCGCCGACGGCTGGCGCCAGCGCGGCGTCCTGGTCCGCGCCAACGGCCTGGACCGCACCGCGCACACCACGCCCGAGCGCTGGTTCACCGAGGCGTTCCTCGTCACCCAGCCCGCGATCACCGAGTGGGCGGTGCAGATGGTCAGGAGCACCGACGCCGCCTGCTACGTGGCGGCATGCGAGGCGCTGGCCGCCTTCGACATCCGCGACGCGGTCG
>NZ_FMCH01000170.1 GCF_900091855.1 Streptomyces sp. DvalAA-14 | reverse complement strand
CCCGCAGCCCTGGCCGCACCCGCCCATGCGGCCGGCGCCCGCGCCGCGGCCGGCCGGGTCGCCCCCGCGCCCGGCGGTCTCTACACCTCCAACGCGGCCCCGCTCGCACCCACCGCCTTCCTGCGGCTGCCGCCCGGCGCGGTCACCGCCCGCGGCTGGCTCGACGCCCAGCTGCGCAGCCAACTCGCCGGACTGTGCGGCCAGTACGCGGCGACCTCGCACTTCCTCGACCTGAACACCAGCGGCTGGACCCACCCCGCCAACACCGGCTGGGAAGAGGTCCCGTACTGGCTGCGCGGCTACACCGACCTGGCCGTCCTCACCGGGGACGCCACCGCGCTGGCCGCGGTGCGCCGCTGGATCGACGCCATCGTCGCCACCGCCCAGCCCGACGGCTTCTTCGGCCCCACCTCGCTGCGCACCTCGCTCGGCGGCGGCCCGGACTTCTGGCCGTTCCTGCCGATGACCTGGGCCCTGCGCAACTGGCAGGAGTACAGCGGCGACACCCGGATCGTCCCGCTGCTCACCGCCTTCTTCCGCTACATGAACGCCCAGGGCCCCGGCGCCTTCAACCAGAGCTGGGTCTCCCAGCGTTGGGGCGACGGCCTGGACAGCGTGTTCTGGCTCTACAACCGGACCGGCGACGCCTTCCTGCTCCCGCTCGCCGACAAGATCCACACCGGCGGCGCCAACTGGGTCAACAACCTGCCCTCGCTGCACAACGTCAACATCGCCCAGGGCTTCCGCGAACCCGCCCAGTACGCCCTGCGCTCCCCGGCCACCGCCCTCACCCAGGCCGCCTACCAGAACTACACGTCGGTGATGACGAGTTGGGGCCAGTTCCCCGGTGGCGGCTTCGCCGGCGACGAGAACGCCAGACCCGGCTTCGGCGACCCCCGGCAGGGCTTCGAGACCTGCGGCATCGTTGAATTCATGGCCAGCCACCAGCTGCTCACCCGCATCACCGGCGACCCCGTATGGGCCGACCGCTGCGAAGACCTCGCCTTCAACTCACTGCCCGCGGCCCTCGACCCGGCCGGCAAGGCCATCCACTACATCACCAGCGCCAACAGCATCGACCTCGACAACACCCCCAAGACACAAGGGCAGTTCCAGAACGCCTTCGCCATGCAGGCCTACATGCCCGGCGTCGACCAGTACCGCTGCTGCCCGCACAACTACGGAATGGGCTGGCCCTACTTCACCGAGGAACTCTGGCTCGCCACCCCCGACCACGGCCTGGCAGCCGCCATGTACGCGCCGAGCTCGGTCACCGCGAAAGTCGCCGACGGCACCCCGGTCACCATCACCGAAACCACCGACTACCCGTTCGCCGACACCATCACCCTGACCGTCGCCACCCCGCGCCCACTGGCCTTCCCGCTCTACCTGCGCGTCCCCGGCTGGTGCGCCGCCCCGCACATCACTGTCAACGGCGCCGCCGCGAGCGCCCCCGCGGGCCCGGCCTTCACCACGCTCAACCGCACCTGGAACAACGGCGACACGGTCAGCCTCCAGTTCCCGCAGACCACCACGGTCCGCAGCTGGCCCGGCAACCACGGAGCCACCGCCATCGACCACGGGCCGCTCACCTACGCGCTGAGCATCGGCGAGAACTACGTCCAATACGCCGGCAGCGCCCAGTTCCCCGCGTACGAAGTGCACGCCACCACCCCCTGGAACTACGGCCTCGCCCTCGACGCCGGCGCTCCCTCCTTCAGCCGGGCGAGCGGGCCGTTGCCGGCCAACCCCTTCACCCATGACGGCACGCCGGTCCGGATCACCGCACCGGTCCGGCCGATCGCCGAATGGCAGGCGGACAGCCAGCACGTCGTCACCCCGCTGCAGGCATCGCCGGCCCGCAGTACCGCGCCCGTACAGACCGTCACCCTCATCCCGATGGGCGCCGCCCGGCTGCGGATCTCCGCCTTCCCCACCACCGCGACCGACGGCCACCCGTGGACCCGCGAGGGCGACTACCAGAAGATCCGCAACCGCAACTCCGGCAAACTCCTCGGCGTCGACCAGATGTCGACGGCCAACAGCGCCCACGTCGTGCAGTTCGACGACAACGGGACCGCCGACCACCTGTGGCAGCTCATCGCGGACGCCGACGGCTGGTTCCGGGTCCGCAACCTCAACTCCGGCAAGGTACTGGGCGTCGACCAGATGTCGACCGCCAACAGCGCCCAGGTGGTGCAGTTCGACGACAACGGGACCGCCGACCACCTCTGGCAGTTGGGCTGACCGCCCGGCCCGGGCCCGCGCCGCGGCGGCCGCCTCGACCCCGCCCCACCCCCTCGGCTCCGCTCGGCCGCCGGCCGACCCCGCACGACGGATCCCCCACTTCCGACCAGGACGGACGTGCCACCGTGACCACCGACGACCCCAGCACACCCGGGCCCGGACGCCGCGAACTCCTGCTCTGGAGCGGCGCGTTGACCGCGGCGGCCGCCACCGGCGGCTGGCTCGCCGCGGGCAGCGCGCAGGCCGCCGCCCCCACGGGTGCCGCTGCCGCGGCCGTCCC
>NZ_FMCH01000361.1 GCF_900091855.1 Streptomyces sp. DvalAA-14 | reverse complement strand
GCCGGGGCCGGGCTGGCCGGTCGTCGTGCGGTCCGAATCGCCGCGGCGGGCGCCGGGCGCGCCGACCGCCGCACGCCGCTGGCCTGTTCCTGCAGTTCACCGACCTGCACATGGCCGATGTGCAGAACCCGCTGCGGACCGAGTTCCTGCGGGCCGGGTCGCCCGGTTCGTGGCGGACGCAGGAGGCCCTGTCGGTGACGGGCGCGGTCGCGCTCGTGGAGCAGGCCAACGCGCTCGGCGGCGGCCCGCACACCGGCCGCCCGGCCGCTTTCGTCATGTCCACCGGTGACAATGTGGACAACAACTCGGCGATCGAACTCGAGTGGTATCTGACCGCCATGAGCGGCGGCCCGATCACCCCCAACACCGGAGATCCCAGCGGCTACGAGGGAGCGCAGAACTCCGGCCTGCCGTTGTTCTGGCAGCCCGAGGACAGCCTGCGCGACTTCGACAAGCTGCGCGGACTCCCCCGCATTCCCGGATTTCTCGACGCCGCGGTGCGGACGGTCACCAGCCCCGGTCTGAACATCCCCTGGTACTCGACGCCCGGAAATCACGACGCCCTGCCCGGGGGGTGCCTGGCCCCGCAGGACGGGCAGCTGCGCGACCTCGTCACCGGGTCCAGGAAGCTGCTCACCGTGCCGCCCGACGACGTGGCCGCCTATCTGAAGGTGCTGCAGAGCGGCGACGACCCCAAGAGCGAGGTGCTGAAGGGCATCCTGCGGCGGAACGCGGCCGGGGCCCGGACGGTGACCGCCGACCCCCGGCGCCGGATGTTCTCGCCGCACGAGTACCTGGCGGCCCACCTCGACCCGGCCTACGCGGGGGCGGGCCCGGCCGGCCACGGATACACCGAGGACCACCTCAACGACGACCGGCTGTACTACGCCTTCCAGGTGGCCGAGGGCGTCATCGGCATCAGTGTCGACACCACCTACCGCAGCGGCCACTTCCAGGGCTCGGTGGGCAGCGAGCAGCTGGACTGGCTGGAGCGGACCCTGACCGCCCACAGCTCGCTCCACTACGACGCCGACGGCCGGCCGGTCCGCAACGCGGGCGCCGACGACGCGCACATCCTGGTGTTCAGCCACCACCACAGTCCGAGCATGACGCGGCGCCCGGACGCCGGCCGCCCGGAGGAGCAGCGGCACGACGGCGAGGAGGTCATCGAGCTGCTGAGCCGGTTCCCGAACGTGGTGGCGTGGATCAACGGGCACAGCCACATCAGCCGGATCACCCCGCACGCGCACGCGACCGCGAGCCGCTCCTTCTGGGAGGTCAACACCGCCTCGCACGTGGACTACCCGCACCACGCCCGGCTGATCGAGCTGACCGACAACCACGACGGCACGCTGTCGCTGTTCACCACGCTCATCGAGTCCGCCGCGCCCTACCGCACGGACTTCGAGGACCTGTCGGACCGCGGCCTGGCCTCCCTGTACCGGGAGCTGGCGTACAACGCGCCCGGCCTGGCGCAGACCATGACCGACGGCGTCAAGGAGAGCTCGGCGGGCACGAAGCGGGACCGGAACACGGAGCTGCTGCTGCGCCGGGCCTGACCGCGGCCGGCGGCGCGGCGATGTTCGCAGGCGCGGCTAGTGGGCCAGCAGCTTCACCACGATGATGCCCGCTCCGACGCCGATGTTGATCAGCCCCGCGACGCTGGAGGCGGCGATGCCCGCGCCCATTCGCATGCCGGAGTAGTACGACCAGCCGAACAGGGACAGGGCGTCCACGCCCGCCGACACGTACAGGGCGGTGGACAGGGCGAGCAGGCCCACGGCCGAGACCCCGACCATCACCAGCGGGCCGACCGCGGAGTTCAGCAGCGGCGAGGTGACGTGGAGCATGCGGCGCAGCTCGTCCTTGCCGGCCAGCCGGCCGTGGGCGGCCCGGTACGCCTGTTCCTCGGCCACCAGGCCGGTGAGCCAGACCCCGACCGCGGTGGCCAGCACCGAGACGGCGGCTTCCAGCGCGGTGACGTGTTCCGCGGCGAGGGCGACCACGACCGCGAGCATGGTCAAGGTCGCGTAGATCCGCTCCCGCACCCAGCCGGCGTCGACTTCGCGCCCCAGGGCCGTGCGCAGCGGCCCGCTCTCGGCGGACCGGTGGGATCCGGCCGGCTCCCTTCCCGCACCGTCGGTCATGCCACGACCCTAAGACGCCCCCGGCCCGGCCCGCTTCGGCGCGTCCGTGGACCGGGGGCGACTTTCCGGCCGGGCCGGGGCCGCCGGGTGCCCGGGCGGGCATCCGGCGGCCGGCGCGGGTGTCAGTTGTCGTCGGGGCAGAGGTGGAGGGCGAGCACGTTGTCACCGGTGACGGCGACGTGGACGCGGCCGATGGTCCCGGTGTCGCCGCTGTTGGCGAGCCGGAAGTCGGTACCGGCGTTCTCGCCGTTGTGGAAGGCCGCGTCGTCCACCGTGAAGGTGGCGGTCTTCCAGGTGTCGGTGCCGGTCTTGGCGACCGACGGGGACTGCTGGTAGGCGCCGCCGGTGGCGTCGTACTGCATGCTCCAGCTGCCGGTGCCGTGGTCGTAGTAGTCGATGGTGACGGTCGCGGTGTAGTGGCCGCCGGGGACGATGGTGTTGTCGACGTCGAAGTACTCGAAGGGCGACCCGGGAGTGGTGGACCGGCCGGAGCGGCCGGCCAGCGTGACCGGGGTGGTGTGGCCGTCGCCGTTGTCGCGCAGCCGCAGCCCGCACGGGGTGTCGGTGGCGCCCAGTGTGTCGCAGGCGGTCGCGGCGCCGTCGGCGGCCGGTACGGTCACCACCACGGCCCCGCCGGGCAGCGTCGTGCCGTCGGCGGCGCGGAAGGCGACCTTCACCGGGTGGTAGCCCGACGGTGTGCCCGTCGCCACCGCGATCGTGACGGGCACCTCGGCGGTGGCGGCCCGGGACAGGTCGAGCGTGCCGGACGACGGGGTCACCGTCACCCCGGGCACATCGGAACTCGCCGTCCAGTGGACCCGGCCGGCATGGCCGGCCAGCGTGGACGCGCCGACGGTGGCCGGCAGGCTGCTGCCGCCGGGGAGGACCTGGGTGCCGGTCGGGGTGAGGTAGCCGACCGCCGGCACCTCGTCGGACCGGTAGGACGGGGGCGCGGCCTTCGCGCCGGTGGCCCAGTGGGTGTCGGCGTGGGTGGCGAGGCTGAAGTCCAGCGTCCCGCCGCCGGTGGCGAAGCCGGCCGGCAGCGCGGTGGACGCGAAGGGGCGGCCGTCCAGCCGCAGCCCGGTGACGTACGGCGCGTCGTCGGCGGCGCGGGGTGCGTCGATGGTGATCCGCCGGCCGGTGCCCAGGCTGATCACCGCCCGCTTGAACAGCGGGCTGTTGAGCGCCAGCGTCGGCGTGCCGGGGGTGGCGGGCATCATGCCGAGCGCGGCCCACACGTACTCGGAGGACAGCGCGCCGTTGTCGTCGTTGCCGGGCAGGCCGTCCGGCGCGGTGGTGAACAGCTCGGTCTCGAAGCGCCGGGTGACCTGCTGGGTCTTCCACGGCTGGCCCACGTAGTCGTACGCCCAGGGGGCGGTGGTGTCGATCTCGTTGCCGGCCCAGTCGTAGGGGGCGTTGCCGCCCGCGTTCAGCTGGCTGAAGAAGGCGTCCAGCCGCGGCACGACCTTGTCCTTGCCGCCCATCGCGGCGATCAGGCCGGCCATGTCCTGCTGCACCGACCAGTTGTACTGCGCCGCGTTGCCCTCGTCGTAGCCGTCCTGGCCGAAGGCGCCGGCCGGCGGGGTCTGGAAGCCCGGGCCGGCCGGGAAGGCGCCGTTGTCGTCGCGCGGGCGCAGGTAGCCGGTGGCCGGGTCGTAGATGTTCTGCCAGTTGTTGCCGCGCTTGGCGTACTCGGCCTGGGTCCGGTGGTCGCCGACGGAGGCGGCCAGCTGGGAGATGGCGAAGTCGTCGGTCGACCACTCCAGGGTCTCCGAGGCGCCCTGCAGGCCGTGGTCGCCCTGCGAGGTCGCGTCGTTGGGCGCGTAGCCGAGCCGGACGTAGTCCTCCACCCCGGGGCGCTCGGTCCAGCCCCAGCCGACGCTCTGCGACTGGGTGGCGCCCTTCTTCATGATGGGCAGCGCGTCGCGGACGTCCACGCCGCGGGCGCCGTAGGCGACGTACTGGGCGAACAGCGGGACGCCGTTGTCGCCGTTCATCACGTTGCCGGTCATGTTCTGCGAGGGCCACTTCGGCCACCAGCCGCCCTGCTGCTGGGCGTCGCGCAGCAGCGAGTTGGCCATGTCGCCGGCCCGCTGCGGATAGAGCATGGTCTGCAGCGGGGCCAGCGACCGGTAGATGTCCCAGTCGGAGAAGGTGGCGTACTGGGTGTGCCCGGCGGCCACCTGGTGGATGACGTCGTCGAAGCCGATGTAGCGGCCGTCCACGTCGTTGAAGACGCTCGGCGACTGCAGGGACCGGTACAGCGAGGTGTAGAAGGTGGTCAGCTCGGCGGTGGAGGCGCCGCCGACATCGACCTTGCGCAGCGCGTCGCGCCAGGCGGCGCGGGTGGCGGCCTGCACGTGCCCGACGCTCCAGCCGGGGATCTCCGCGGCGCGGTTGGCGGCCGCGCCGTCGGTGCTCACGTAGGACATGCCGACCTTGGCGGTCACCGAGGAGTCGGCGGTGGTGTCGAAGGTCAGGTACGCGCCCGAGCCGGGCCCGGTCGCGCTGGACGCCCCGGGGGTGACGGCGCCGTCCTGCCAGGTGCCGTGCGCGGTGAAGGGGCGGTCGAAGGTGATGTCGAAGTACATGGTGTATTTGCTGTTGTTGCACAGCCCGTGCGGCGTGGTGGTGCCGGCCAGCTCGTGGTCGTTGACCACCCGCACGTCGGCGGCCAGGTCACCGCCGAGGCTGGTGCCCGACTTGACCAGCACCTGCGCCTGGCTGCCGGACGGGTAGCGGAAGGACGCGATCCCGGTCCGGGTGGTGGCGCCCAGGTCGACGTGCACGCCCGAGTCGGTCAGCCCGACCGAGTAGGAGCCGGGGGCGGCGTGCTCGTCGTCGTGCGAGAAGTGCTCGGTACGGCCGGCCGGATCGTCCCCGACCGCGCCGGTGACCGGCAGGATCGGGATGTCGCCGAAGGACGAGCAGCCGCCCGAGAAGTGGTCCAGGCTGAAGCCCCGGATGGTGGTGTCGGAGTAGGCGTAACCGGTGGGCCCCGACTGCGTGTCGGGGCTGAACTGCATCATGCCGAAGGGCGCTGTCACACCGGGGAAGGTGTTCTCCCAGTCGACGCCCTTCTGTGTGCCGATCATCGGATCGACGTAAGCCGTCGGATCGGACACCAGCGCGACCTGCCCGGAGCGCGGTGGTGCGCTGGCGACCGCCGACGGCGCGGCCACCACGCACGCCGCCAGTGCCGCCGCCACGATCCCGATCGTGCTCCATCTGCCGTTTCGTTGTTGCACCTTGGACCTTCCCTCGTGCCGCTGCGTCGCCCTGCGGGCCGGCTGGCTCGCTGTCAATTAAGTCGCTTGACATCGTTGTCACCGGCGCGACGGCAGTCTGGTCCGGGGGTTGACCGCCCGTCAAGGAGGAAGGACGACCGCGGCGTCGGCCGAAGCCCCGGCGCCGTGGCCGCCGCCGGCCCGCCGGGTGGGTCCGCAGGGTCCCGCTGGTGCGGCGCCGACCGCGGCTGACCAGCGGCGACGCACCCATGTGGGTGATCGCTTATCGGCCATCCTCGCCGCGGCCCGCAACCGGGCCGGGGGGTCGATCGTCTCCCAGGAGGCAACAGGTGTGGCCCGAGGGACAGAACGGGGACGGGGTCATGGACACGGTGATCGTGCAACTGCCCGACGAGCGCCGGCGGCTGGACGGCGAACCGGCACCGCGGCCCCGGCTGCTCAAGCTGGGCCCCGGCCAGTGCGCGCGGTTCGGGCGCGGCGCGCCGGGCAGCCCGGTGCCGGTGCGGCTGCGGGATCCGGGCGTGTCGCGGTGCGCCGGGCAGATCACGGCGGCCGAGGACTACTGGCGCCTGTCCAACTACAGCCGCACCGCCACCTACGTGGTGGAGAACCTGGAGGGAGCCGGCGAGCACATCAAGGTGGCCCCGGGACGGCTGGGCGCCCCGGTCCCCTTCGAGTTCTCCCGGGTGCTGCTGCCCGCCCGGGGCGCGGACGCCAGCTTCAAGGTCTTCGCCCCGCAGCACGCCTACCAGGGCGACAGCCCCGAGGCGGGCCCGGCCGGGGGCGAACGGACCACCACCCCCTTCGCCCTCGACCCGACCGCCAAGTACTTCCTGGTGCTGCTGGCCCTGTGCGAACCACGGCTGCGCAACGCCTCCACCGGCGCGGTCCCGGGCGTCGGGGATCTGCTGGAGCGGCTGCGGCCGCTGGACGCCTGCCGCGATCTGACCCGGTCCGCCGTCAACTACCACATCGACTACCTCGCCTCGGTCAAGCTGCGGCTGCTCGACGAGGCGGCCGACGGCGGGCGGGACGGCCTGTCCGGCGGCAAGCGCGAGGAGCTCATCGCCTTCGCCCTGCGCTTCGACCTGGTCCGGGAGGAGCATCTGGCCCTGCTGCCGCCCAGAGCGCGGCAGGGCGGCAGGACGGAGGACTGACCGGTGGCGTCCCCCGGCCCGGGCCGGCCGGCGCTCGATGTCCCGGCCGGCTACCGGGTCGGCGACTGGACCGTCACCGGCCTGATCGGCTCCGGCGGCTGGGGCAGCGTGTACGCGGCGCGCGGCCCGGCCGGCCGGGGGGCCGCGCTGAAGTTCCTGGGCGTGGCCGGGCTGGCCCCCGGCCTGCGGGCCTCGGTCGACGAACTGGTGCGCCGGGAGGTGCGGTTCAGCCTGGCCGCCCGCCACCCGCACCTGGTGCGCACCTACGCGGCCCTGACCGTGGCCGACCGCGACCGGCCCGATCTGGACGGGTCCGTCGTCCTGGTGATGGACCGCGCGCGGTGCAGTGTGCAGGACGTGCTGGCCGCGGCCGCCCCGCGCACCGGTGTTCCGGGCGCGGCGCGCGTCCTGCGGGGCGCCGCCGAGGGCCTGGCCCATCTGCACGCGGCGGGCTGGGTGCACGGCGACCTCAAGCCGGCCAATGTCCTGCTGGGCCCGCACGGCGAGGTGTGGCTCGGGGACTTCGGCCT
>NZ_FMCH01000332.1 GCF_900091855.1 Streptomyces sp. DvalAA-14 | reverse complement strand
GAAGGTCTCGCCGCCGCTCTGCCCGTGGTCGGACAGCAGCACGATCCGGTACGGGCGCGGCGCGTAGCGGGCCGCGTCCGCGATCATCCGGACCGAACGGTCCAGCCGGGTCAGCACCTTGCGGGCGTCCTTGCTGTACGGGCCGGAGTGGTGGGCCACTTCGTCGTACGCCACCAGGTCCGCGTACACCGCCGAGCGCCCCGCCAGCATGTCGCCGATCACCGCGGCGACCGCCACGTCCCGCTCCACCACGGTGGCGAATGCCCGCAGCAGCGGATACAGCCCGCCGCGCTTGATCCGCGGCCGGTCGCCGCGGATCCGCGCCGCCGACGACTCCAGGATCTCCCGGCCCACCTCCGCGCTGAACGACCAGGCGGTGCGCACCGCGTTGGCCGGGTCGGAGAAGTAGGCGAAGTAGCCCGAGCGCGGCCGGTTGAAGGTGCCCGCCCGCACCGCCACCGACATCACCAGCGCCGCCTGCTCGGCGCCGCCGCTGAACAGGTTGCCCCGGCTGGCACCGTCCTCGGCGAGCAGGCCGCACGATCCGGTCCGCGCCACCGCGCGCCGCTCCAACTCGGCTGCGCTGGAGGGCCGGTTGCAGACCATGACCTGCCCGGTCTCCTTCTCGTACCAGCGGAAGGCGGGCACGTCGTGGTTGCTGCCGTGCAGGATGGCCAGCTGGCTGGCACCGGTCTGGCTGCTCCAGTCGGTGCGCCACGGGACGAGCCGGTGGGTGCCGCCCAGCCAGTGGGCGACGGTCGGCATCGCGGGCGGGGAACTGGTCAGGGCGTCGTGCAGCACGTCGTGGCCGACGCCGTCGAGTTGGAGGAAGACCGTACCGGGGGTGGTCGGCAGCGGCGGGTCGTCCGCGTGCCGCCGGCCGCGGCCGGCCAGCCGGGCCAGCCGGCGGCCGTAGGCGGCGTCGTCGCGCACCGCCAGCGCGGTGCTGGTCGCGGAGGAGGTCGCGGACATCACCGCGGCGATCACCACCGCCGTCGCGGGGGCCACCTGGCCGCGGCCGTCCGGAACCAGGCGCAGGGCGATCAGCAGCAGCGAGCCGTTGAGGAAGAACACCAGCGCGCCGAGCAGCAGCGCGGGCACCAGCAGCAGGGCGCGTACCAGCAGCGGCCACACCAGCGCGCTCAGCAGCCCGAAGGCGCCCGCGCCGGCGCCGGCGGTCAGCGCGATCCGGGTGGGGCTGTCGCCGCCCGGCGCCTCGATGGTGAAGTCGGGCAGCAGGCCCGCGAGTACGGCCAGCGTCGCCGAGGACACCGCCCACACCGCGAGCACCCGCCCGGCGGTCCGCAGCGCTGTGCGGCCCGCGGCCCGTCTTCGACTGTCTCCCGGCTGAGGCACCCGTCCAGCCTGTCATATCAGCAGGTCCGGTCGGCCCCGGACCCGTCCGCCGCAGGGCATACGCTCGGGGCCACGGCGGGCGCCGATCCGGCGCCGGCCGGCCGGTGAAGGGACGGGCGCGGTGGCGGTGGAGATCACGTGGTGGGGCCATGCCACGGTGACCGTGCGGGACGGCGGGGTCCGCGTGCTGACCGACCCGCTGTTCGCCCGGCGGCTGGCCCATCTGCGCAGGCGGCGCGGCGCGGTGCCGCCGCCGGTCGCGGCCGAGGCCGATGTCGTCCTGGTGTCGCATCTGCACGCCGACCATCTGCACCTGGGCTCGCTGCGCCGGCTGGCCCCGGGCACCACGGTGCTGCTGCCGGCGGGCGCGCTCGCCGCCGTGCCGGGCCTGCGCCGGCTGCGGGACCGGCTGCGGCTGGTGGAGGTGGCGGCCGGCGAGTCCCTGAAATTCGGCGAGTTGGCCGTCCGGGCAGTCCCCGCGGCGCACGACGGGCGGCGGCTGCCGTACGGGCCGCGCCGGGTGTCCCCCCTGGGCTACGTGCTGACCGGCAGCGCGCGGACGTACTTCGCCGGGGACACCGGGCTGTTCGACGCGATGGCCGAGGAGGTCGGACCCTGCGACGTGGCGCTGCTCCCGGTGGGCGGCTGGGGTCCCTTCCTCGGACCGGGGCACCTCGACCCCGAGCGGGCCGCACGGGCGCTGGCCGCCCTGGCGCCGCGCGCGGCGGTACCGGTGCACTACGGCACGTACTGGCCGATCGGCCTGGACGGGGTACGGCCGCACGAATTCCACACGCCGGGCGCGGAGTTCGTACGGCTCGCGGCGCGCATCGCGCCGGGGGTGGCGGTGCACCGGCTGGAGCACGGGCAGAGCGTGCTGGTGCCGGACGCGGACCGGCACCGCGGCGGCCACGGCCCGGCGGGCGACACCGGCCGCGGCGGCGGCGCCCCCGCTGGCGACAGCAGCCGGGACAGCGGCGGACGACAGGAGGGGGACCGGTGATCGGCCTGCTGGCATCGGCCGCGGCGCATCAGCCCGCCTCGGACAGCACGCGGCAGGCGATCGGCTATCCGACGCTCTTCCTGCTGGTCGTCCTCGGCTCGCTGGTCCCGGTGGTGCCGACCGGGGCGCTGGTGTCCGGTGCGGCGGTGGTCGCCTTCCACGACACCGAACCGGTGTCCCTGGCGGTGGTGTTCGCGGTGGCGTCGGTGGCGGCGTTCCTCGGTGATGTGGCCCTGTACTGGCTCGGGCTGCGCGGGGCCCACTCGCGGGGCGGCTCCCGCTGGCTGCACCGGCTCCAGGACCGGGTGGACGCGGGCACCCTGGAGCGGGCCGAGCGCCGACTCGACCGGCACGGTTCGGCGGTGCTGGTGCTGTCCCGGCTGATACCGGCCGGCCGCATCCCGGTGATGGTGGCGTGCCTGCTGGCGGAGATGCCGCTGCGGCGCTTCGTCCGCGGGGACATCGCCGCGTGCCTGGCCTGGGCGGCGGCCTACCAGGTGATCGGCATCCTCGGCGGCTCCCTGTTCCCCGAACCCTGGCAGGGGGTGGCCCTCGCGGTGGGCCTCACCTTCGCCATCGCGGCGGGGCCGGCGGTGGTGCGGCGGCTGCGCCGCGGCAGGAAAGGTCCGGTGGGGCCGGCGGAGGCGGAGGCGCACGCGCCCTCGCAGACGTAGGCGGCTGCGGCTGCGGCTGCGGCTGTGATCGCCTGGCCAGCCCGGCCGGCCGCGTCGCTCAGCCGGCCAGCACGCGCGATCCGCCCACCGGCAGGTCCCACAGGTCACCGCGCGCCAGCCCCTTCGCCGCCCAGGCCGTGCGCAGGCGCCGCAGCGGTTCCAGCGGGGGTTCGCCGGACAGCAGAAAGGTGGCCCAGTGCATGGGCGCCATCGCGGCGGCCCCGACGTCGAGGAAGGCCTGGACGGCCTCCTCCGGGTCGGTGTGCACCGGCCGCAGCATCCAGCGCGGCGCGTACGCCCCGATCGGCAGCAGGGCCAGCTGGATGCCGGGGTAGGCGCGGCCGATCTCGCCGAAGCAGGGGCCGTAGCCGGAGTCACCGGCGAAGTAGATCCGCGGCGCGGCGGCGTCGGACAGCACCCAGCCGCCCCACAGCGACCGGCACCCGTCGGTGAGGGCGCGCCGGCTCCAGTGGTGCGCGGGCACGAAGTGGAAGCGCACGCGGTCGAGTTCGGCGGACTCCCACCAGTCGAGTTCGGTCACCCGGGTGAAGCCGCGGCGCCGGAACCAGGAGCCGACGCCGGCCGGCGCGAACACCGCGGTGCCGCGCGGCAGCCGCTTGAGGGTGGGCGCGTCCATGTGGTCGTAGTGGTTGTGGCTGATGACGACCGCGTCGACCGGCGGCAGCGCCGACCAGGGCACGCCGACGGGGGTGATCCGGGCGGGCGTGCCGGGGATGCGGCGCGACCACACCGGGTCGGTCAGGACGGTCAGCCCGCCGATCCGCAGCACCCAGCTGGCGTGCCCGGC